>CAZXRA010000157.1:0-3479 GCA_964643485.1 uncultured Iamiaceae bacterium
CCCGTCCCGCCCGGCCGCCCCGGCCGGCGGCGACACCGTCCCCCCGGGCCACCCGCCGGCGCCTGCTGGCCCTGCCCGGCCTCAGCGTCCTCCTGTTCGGCGTGGTGGCCGTCAAGCTGGTCGACATCCAGGTCAGCAACCCGGACCGTTGGGTGGCCCAAGGCCTGCAGCAGCGCATCGCCGTGGCCACCCTGCCCGCCGGCCGGGGCTCGCTGCTCGACCGCAACGGCCACCACTTCTCCCTCTCCCTCCCACTCCGGTCAGTGTTCGCCGACCCCAGCCTGATCGACGACCCGGCCGCCGTGGCCGAGGAGCTGGCCCCGCTCCTGGACGTCGACCGCGGCGAGCTGGAGGACCTGATGTCGGGCTCGGGCCAGTTCGCCATGCTGGCCCACACCCTCCCCGACGAGGTGGCCGACCAGGTGGAGGCCCTCGACCTCGCCGGCATCGGCTTCGTCGAGGAGTACAAGCGCTTCCGGCCCAACGACGCCCTGGCCCAGTCGCTGATCGGGTCGGTCAGCGTCGACGGCTCCCAGGGCATCTCCGGGCTGGAGAAGCAGTACGACGACCTGCTCACCGGACGCGAGGGGGCGATCACCTACGAGCGGACGAACCTGGGTGACGGCGGGGCCATCGCCGGCAGCACCCAGCGGGTCGAGCCGGCCCGGCCCGGCGCCGACGTCACCCTCACCCTCGACCAGGGCCTCCAGTACGACACGGAGCTGACCCTGGCCGACCACCTCGCCCGGGCCGGGGCCCAAGGGGGCATCGCCATCGTGTCCCGCCCGTCCACCGGCGAGATCCTGGCCCTGGCCAACCTGCAGTCCGACGGGGGCGGGGGCTACGAGGCCACGTCCAACAACCTGGCCCTCACCACGGTCTACGAGCCGGGCTCGGTCAACAAGGTCATCACCGTGGCCGCCGCCCTGGAGGAGGGGCTGGTCACGCCGGAGACCCGCCTCGACGTCCCCGACGAGCTCGAGGTGGGTGACCACGTCTTCACCGACTCCCACCCCCACCCGACGACGTCGTGGTCGGTCACCGACATCCTGGCCACCTCGTCCAACATCGGGACGATCAAGCTGGCCCAGGAGCTGGGCGGCGAGCGGATGGACGGCTACCTCCGCCGCTTCGGCTTCGGCACCCGCACCGCCCTCGACTTCCCCGCCGAGTCGGCCGGGATCCTCCTGCCCGCGGAGGGCTGGGCCGAGCAGGGCACCGCCATCGGCTCCATCCCCATCGGCCAGGGCATCTCGGTGACGGCCCTCCAGATGCTGCAGGCCTACAACGTCCTGGCCAACGATGGCGCCTACGTGCCGGCCCGGCTGGTGCGGGCCATCACCCGGCCCGACGGCACCCCCGAGCCCGTGCCCTCCGGCGATCGGGTCCAGGTGGTGTCGCCTACCACGGCCGCCGAGGTGCGAGCCATGATGGCCGAGGTCGTGGAGCGGGGCACGGGTGAAGAAGCGGCCGTGCCCGGCTACACGGTGGCCGGCAAGACGGGGACGGCCCGCAAGCCGCAACCCAACGGCGGCTACGAGGACGAGGACGGGCAGATGCACTACATCGCCACCTTTGCTGGCCTCCTCCCGGCCGAGAACCCCGACCTGTCGATCATCGTCGTCGTCGACGAGCCCGACCCCGGCCTCTCGATCTACGCCAGCGACGTGGCCGCCCCCGCCTTCTCCGACCTGGCCCGCCTCGCCCTCCGTCGCTTCGACATCCCCCCCGCCGTGGGTGGGGGCACGGTGGACGTGCCCGAGATGTCGGCCTCGGCCCAGGACATCGGGGACAGCCGCATCCTCGGTGGCGGGGCCGCCCGCGAGGAGGATGCCCGCGGCGTGGCGGACGACAGCGCCGCCGACGGCGACGACTGACCGGTGGCCGCCTCCCTCCGCACCGTCCTGTCCGTCGCCGGCGCCGCCGCCGACGGAGAGGTCGCCCTCGACGGCGACCCCGAGGCCACCGTCACCACGACAGCCCACGACTCACGCCGCGTCGGCCCGGGCGCCCTGTTCTGCTGCATCCCGGGAGCGACCGCCGACGGCCACGACCACGCCCCGGCTGCGGTGGCCGAGGGAGCGGCGGCGCTGCTGGTCGAGCGGCCCCTGGGTCTCGGTGTCCCCGAGGTGCGGGTGCCGTCGGTCCGGCGGGTGTTGGGCCCGGTGGCGGCGGCGGTGGCCGGCGATCCGTCCCACGACCTGCTCGTGCTCGGCATCACCGGCACCAACGGCAAGACGACGGTGGTGACCCTCCTGGCCGCCGTGTTCGACGCGGCCGGGGTCCCGGCCACCACGATCGGCACCCTCACCGGAGCCCGCACGACGCCCGAGGCCCCCGAGCTCCAGGGCCTCTTGGCCGCGGCGCGCGCCGAGGGACGGCAGGTGGCGGCCATGGAGGTCTCCTCCCACGCCCTCGACCAGCACCGGGTGGACGGCACCCGCTTCGCCGTCGCCGCCTTCACCAACCTGAGCCCCGACCACCTCGACCACCACGGGACGATGGAGGCCTACTTCACGGCCAAGGCCCGGCTCTTCACCCCGGGCCTGGCCGACCGGGCCGTGGTGTGCACCGACTCGCCCCACGGCCGCCTCCTGCGCGACGGCGCCCAGGTGCCGACGATCGGCGTGGGCCTGGCCGACGCCACCGACCTGGTGCTGGAGGCGTCGGGGAGCCGCTTCACCTGGCGGGGCCAGGACGTCCGCCTACCCCTCGCCGGGGCCTTCAACGTCCGCAACGCCCTGGTGGCCGCCGAGGTGGCGGTGGCCGCCGGCCTCGACCCCGCCGTCGTGGCTGCCGGCCTGGCCGCCAGCCCCGTCATCCCCGGCCGCATGGAGGCGGTCGACGCCGGCCAACCCTTCGGCGTCGTCGTCGACTACGCCCACACCCCCGACGGCCTGGCCCAGGTCGTGGCGGCCCTGCGGGAGGTCACCGCGGGCCGCCTCCTCGTCGTGTTCGGCTGCGGCGGGGACCGTGACGCGAGCAAACGCCCCCTCATGGGCGCGGCGGCCGCGGCCGCTGACCGGGTCCTGCTCACGACGGATAACCCGAGGTCCGAGGATCCAGGTGCGATCATCGAGGCCGTGCGTGCTGGCATCCCCCCCGAGACCGCCCTCACCGTCGAGCCCGATCGGCGCTCCGCCATCGCCCGGGCCCTGGCCGAGGCCCATCCTGGTGACGTCGTGCTCATCGCCGGCAAGGGCCACGAGACCACCCAGGTGATCGGTGACCAGGTGCTGCCCTTCGACGACCGGGCCGTCGCCCGCGAGCTGCTGGAGGGAGCCCGGTGATCGCCCTCCTCATGGCCGCCGGCATCGCCCTGGCCAGCTCGCTGGTCGGCACCCGCTTCCTCATCGTGTGGCTGCGCCAGCGGGGCATCGGCCAGCCCATCCACGAGGCGGTGCCCGACGCTCACACCCAGAAGGCCGGCACCCCCATCATGGGGGGGATCGCCATCGTGGCCGGCACCGTGCTGGGCT
>CAZXRA010000158.1:0-15314 GCA_964643485.1 uncultured Iamiaceae bacterium
GGCCTGCCCGGCCGGCTCGGGCCACACCTCGAAGGCCTTGAGCCGGTAGCGCTGCTGCCAGTCCCACGCCGTGTCGATCCGCAGGCGCATGGGCGGGGCCGTGGCCGACGACGCCCCCAGCACGAAGTACGGGGCCCCCCCTACGCGCAACAACCGCCACAGCAGCCGCTCCCTCTCGGCCCGATCGCCCAGGGTGCCGCGCCACCGGTCGGCCGACCGCTCGGCCACAGCGCGGGACAACCCGGCGTAGGCGTCGGCCACGGGCATCGGCAGGCTGCGGCCCAGGGCCGCCTTCAGCAGCTCTCGCCCCGACCGAGCCAGATCCCCCACCCGCTCGGGCAGGTCGTTCCCCGGCACCGTCCCCAGGCCCTCGGGATCGCCCACCGCCCGCCGGGCCGCGCCGTACAGCTCCTGGAGCTCGGCCGGGGCCACGGCGGCGAACCAATCCCCCACCCGGGCCGGGACGCCGGTGAGGCCACCGTCGAACAGGCCGGCCGGCGCCAGGTTGTGGAGCACCTTAGAGAGGTACTTGCACGACACCAGGTACACCCGATCGACGCGCAGGTCGGCGGGGACGTCGGAGGTGAGGGGCAGCTTGTCGGGCCCCTTCCACTCGATGCGGGCCGGCACCCGGCTGCGCAGCCCCTCCCCGGCCCGCAGGAAGGCCAGGCCGTTGTTCCACGCCCGGCGGAAGTCGACGTCGTGGCCGGGCTCGTACCGGGCCACGGCCAGGCGGTCCCAAACCGCCTCGTCCACGCCGACCAGCTCGCCGGGCCGGGCGGCCAGGGCCCAGTCGAGATCGCCCAAGCCGAGCATGGCCAGACCGGTGACGATCTCGGTGATCTCGGTGCGTAGCGACGGCATCTCCGCAGCGTGGCACGCCGGCGGGCGCCCCTCGGAACGCCAGTGCACCTGAACCGACGCGCCCGGCGAGATGCCTGGCGCTGAAGGAGGACCGGCCGACGCGTGGGCGCACCCGGGGTGGGATCAGTCCCCCGGGCCGTCCCAGCGGTCGAGGTCGGCGGCCCGCCAGAAGCCCTCCAGGGGCTTGCGGACGGATCGGCCGAAGCCTCCGGCGGCGTAGCGCCGCAGACGATCGAAGCTCTCGGGCTCGAGCATCTCGGCCGCGTCGTAGAAGGCGTTGGGTCCGGCGGCACGGAGAGCTCGGTCACCCTCGCTGCGCGGGTGGGGCAGGTGAGATGTCAGGAGGACGAGGTTGGCATCTCGATGCTCTTCGCTGCGGGCCAGGACGTTGGCCCGACCCAACGCCTTCCACATGGTGTCGGTGCGACGCAAACCACCCCGGGGACTGGAGAAGGCGCCTGAGACGTCGAAGAGCCACGGCGCCCCCGAACCGCGGCCGTCGTTGGCCACGATGTTCATCGTCATCCCCACCCCGGAGAGCCGGACGTTCGTCCCCACCACGTCGAAACCGGCCTGGTTGATGACCTCGATGGCGAGGGCCTGGGCCGCCTTGCCCTCCTTGCTGGCTCGGCTCTGGAAGTTCTCCTCCTCGGCCTGGGTCTCGATGGGGACCTCGACCGCCGGGGCAGTCACGACCTGGGCTCGCCGTTCGTCCTCCTCCTGGCGCCGCTGCACCTCCTCCTTCACCCGGGCCCGGGCGATGTCGAGGTAGTCGGGGTCGAGGTCGTAGCCGACGTAGCGCCGACCGGTGCGCACGGCGGCCACGGCAGTGGAGCCCGAGCCCATGAACGGGTCGAGCACGAGATCGCCCTCGTAGGTGTAGAGCTCGATCAGCCACTCGGGCAGCTCGACCGGGAAGGGTGCCGGGTGGCCCACTCGACGGGCCCGCTCAGGGGGGATGAGCCACACGTCGTTGGTGGCGGCCATGAACCGGTCGGCGTTGATGGAGGCCACGTGGGGCAGGCCCTGGGCCGCTCGCACCTTGGCCGTGAGGGCCCGGTCGAAGCGGCCCTTGCTGGCCACGATCACCCGCTCGGTGGCGTCGCGCAGCGACGGGTTGGACGGCGACCGGAACGACCCCCAGGCGCAGTTGCCGCTGGAGCCTTCCTGCTTCTGCCAGATGATCTCGCCCCGCAGGAGGAGGCGGAGCCGGTCCTGCAAGATCGTGGTGACGTCGCCGGCCAGGCTGCGGAAGGGCTTGCGCCCCAGGTTGGCCACGTTGACGGCGATGCGCCCCCCGGGCTCGAGGGTGCGGGCACAGTCGGCAAAGACGTCCTCCAGCATGGCCAGGTACTCCCGGTAGGAGCCGGGGACCTCGCCCTGGCCCAGCACCTCCTCGTAGGCCTTGCCGGCGAAGTAGGGCGGCGAGGTGACGACGAGGGCCACCGAACCGGTGGGCACCCGGGCCATGTCCTTGGCGTTGCCGGCGATCAGCCGCTCGTCGCCGATCTGGGCGTCGACCTCGGCCGGATCGAGCACCGTGTCGTCGGGGCTGACCTCGGGGGCGCCGAAGCGGGCGTAGAAGGCACTGGCGTCGTGGCTCTCCCGCCGACCGACGCCGAAGGCCGACGTCGCCGTGCTCCGTCGTCCCTGGCGTTCCTGAGCCACGCCGCCACCCTACTGACCCCCCACGACAGCGAACCCGAAGGTCCGTTCTTGCGCCGAAACGTCGCCCCCCGAGCGACATACGGGCGCAAGAACGGAACGGCGGTCCGAGCGATCGGGTTCTTGCGTCGAAACGTCGCCCCCCGAGCGACATATGGGCGCAAGAACGGAGGCGGCGGTCAGTCGGACGACTCGACGGCCACCTCGGCCGGGGTCCAGAAGCCGGGCAGGGGCGAGTTGACGGTGCCCGACGCGTAGCGGGCCAGGCGGCGCCGGCTGTCCGGGGCGAAGATCTCCACCACGTCGAAGAGGGCCGACGGCCCGGCGGCCCGGAGGATGATGTCGACGGGCGAGCCCCGCTCGGGGAGCTGGGGCACGAACAGGATCGGGGGGTCGCCGGTGGCGCCGGCGATCACTGCCCCCCGCCCGACGGCGGCGAGGGCGGCGTCGGTCCAGTCCAGCCCGGTGGGGACGACCGAGAAGGCGCCGGCCATCTCGAAGAGCCAGCGCCGGCCCGAGCCGTCCCGGGCCGCCGCCGGTGCCGTCAGGGAGACCTTGGCGATCTTGGCGTCCTCCCGGATGCCGGTGAAGCCCGACTCGGAGAGCACCTCGGCGACGAGCTTGCGCATGGCGCTGCCCCGCACCCGGGCCTCGTGGAAGGCGAGGGTGGTGGGATCGTTGACCCGGCCGGCCACCTCGACCTGCTCGGCCTCGACCCGGCGCATGGCCGTGGCGATGTGGGCGGGGTCGATGTCGTAGCCAGCGAAGCGGCGGCCCGATCTGACGGCGGCCACAGCGGTGCTGCCCGAGCCCATGAAGGGGTCGAGGACGAGGTCGTCGGCGTAGGTGTAGAGCTCGATGAGCCGCTGGGGCAGGGCCACCGGGAACGGCGAGGGGTGATCGACATCGGTCGCCTCGGGCGGGATCTCCCAGAAGTCGAGGGTGGCCTCCTGGAACTCGTCGCTGGTGAGGGTGGCGGCGTGGGGGAGGCCGGCCTTCCGGCGGGCGCCGGTGTCGAGGGCCCGGTCGAAGCGGCCCTTGGCCGCCACGATCACCCGCTCGGTGACGTCCCGGATCACCGGGTTCTTGGGGCTGCGGTAGGACCCCCAGGCGACGTTGCTGCCCGCACCCCGGGCCTTCATCCAGACGATCTCGCCCCGGATGAGCAGGCCCAGGTCGTCCTGGAGGAGGTTGATGACGTCGGCCGACACCGAGCGGTAGGGCTTGCGCCCGATGTTGGCCACGGTGACGGCGATGCGCCCGCCGGGCTCGAGCACCCGCACGCACTCGAGGAAGACGTCGCGCAGCAGGTCGAGGTGGTCGACGTAGCCGTAGGGCATGGCCGGGTTGGCCACGTCGGTGATCTCGTAGGGCCCGTCGTCGTAGGCCGGAGGGGCGGTGACGACGAGGGCCACGGAGCTGTCCTTGAGCTCCCGCATGTCGCGGGCGTCGCCGTGGATGAGGGGCTCGTCCGGGGTGTGGCGGAAGACGTTCTCGTCGGCACTGAGGACCGGCGCGTTGTACCGGTCCAGGCGCGCGGCCGCGCCATCGCTCTCGCCACGGCCCGCACCGAATCCCTTCCCCGCCGTGTGGTGACCCTGCCAGTCAACCACCAGGGGTGAGACTACCGTCACTCGAGGACGATTACCCGGGGTCGACCCCCGGGGGGTCCCAGCGGATCCACTCGCCATGGGGGTGAGCGGTGCCCCAGACGGCGGGTGGCACCTCCTCGCCGTGGCGCCAGCACCGGGCCCCCAGGACGGTGACGCCCCCGGCCCGGTCGGTCTCACCGTCCCCGCCGGGAGGGAGGCCCGGGATGCAGCCGGAGGGTTCGGCCGTGAGCCACGAGACGGGGCGACCGTCGGCGGCCAGCTCGGCCAGGGCCGCGGCCATCAGCGGCCGGCGCTCCCGCTCCACGTAGGTGATGGACCAGGAGCTGGTCACCACCAGGTGGACGGCCTCTGGACGAGCGCCCGAGACGGCGGCAGCCACGGCCCGGGCGGCATGGCCCACGGCGGCGAGGTCGTCGACCATGTCGCCCGCCACCACGTCGGGGGGATCGGAGGAGAGGGTGGCCACCGCGGCCCGGAACCGCTCCAACCGACCGGGCACCTCGGGCCAGAGGCAGGCCTCCAGCCAGCGGACGTCGGTCTGGTCGCTCAGGGCGACGGGCGAACGGTCGAGGCCGACGCGCTCGGCGATCGGCGGCAGCCGCAGGTCCCACAGGGACGCATCACCCTCCCGGACCTCGCCGGCGCACACCACGGTCGATGTCGGGTCACCCAGCACCGCCGGCGCACCGTCTCCCGTCCGCAGCTCGATCCGGTAGCGATCGAGGCCGAGGAGGAGCCCGGCGCTGCAGCCCAGCTCGACCAGGGCCACCGGTCCACCGGGGGCGTCAGCCCCGGCCCGAGCCACCATCGGGGCCAGGTAGACGGCCCGGTTCACCTCGTTGGTCTGGGTCGAGCGGGAGGCGATCACCGACCGCAGCTCGTCGGCGTGGGCCAGGGCCGTCGCCCGCACGTCGGGCCAGGGGTCGCCGTCGGGGACGGGACGACCGGTGACGCTCGGGTACCAGTGGGCCGCGGGCCCGTCGGGCCGGCGCAGCACCAGCTCGTGGAGGGCGGCGAGCAGGAGGACGGGCCGGTCCTGGCCCGGCGCCGCCGCGGTGAGCAGCCCCGCCACCTCGTCGTCGCCGGCCGCCGCCGCGGTGATGCGGCCGTAGAGCCGCAGCTCCGAGTAACCGGCGGCGAACTGAGCCAGGCGGCGCTGCACCCGGGCCAGGTGGTCGTCCGGCGCCGGCGTGGCCACCGGCCTACTCGACGCCCAGGTAGTAGGGGTAGAGGGGCTGCCCGCCGTGGTGCACCTCGTGCTCCAGGTCGGGGTGGGCATCGGAGAGCCACTCGGTGATGCGCCGGGTGCTGGCCGCCGACGCCCCCTCCCCCTCGATGATGGTGACGATCTCGTGCTCGTCGGAGATGAGGGCCTCGAGCAGCGCACAGGCGGCGGCGGGGAGCTCGGCTTCGACCGCCCGGATGCCGTCCCGGGCGATGCCCAGCCAGTCGCCCTCGCTGATGGCGCCGACGTCGCACGTGCTGTCGCGCACGGCCCGGGTGACCTCGCCAGCGGCCACGGCCGCAGCCGCCGCCCCCATCTGGTCGGCGTTGGCGTCGGCCGGCGCCTCGGGGTCGTAGGCCACGAGGGCGGCCAGCCCCTCGGCCACGCCCCGGGTGGGCACGACCCGCACCGGCTTGGAGGCCAGGGCCGCGACCTGCTCGGCCACGGGGATGATGTTCTTGTTGTTGGGGAGGAGCACGACCTCGTCGGCCGCCGTGGCCTCGACGGCGGCGACCAGCTCCTGGGTGGAGGGGTTCATGGACTGCCCCCCCGCCACCACCTGCTGGACGTGCAGGGCCCGGAAGAGGCGGCCCACCCCGTCACCGGTGGCGACGGCCACCACGGCGGTGGGCACGGGCTGGGGCGGGGGCTCGGCCTCGGCCGCGTCGGCCCCTTCTCGCACCCAACGCTCCTCCTCGACCTGCTCCAACAGGTCGGTGACCCGGATCTTGCGGGGCCGGCCGATGTCGACGGCGGCCTCGACGGCGGAGCCGATGTCGTCGGTGTGGATGTGGCAGTTCCACAGCCCGTCGCCCCCCACGACCACGATGGAGTCGCCGACGGTGGACCAGATCCGCTTGAACTCCGGGATGGTCTCGTCCGGCGCTTCGAGGAGGTACATCACCTCGTAGCGGAGGTCGCCGACGTCGTGCCCGTCGTGGTCGCCGGCGTCGGCGTGGTCGCGCAGGGCGTCGAGGTCGGCCCCGGCCACCTCGTCCTCACCCGGCGGGGTGGGCAGGGGCCGGCCGTCGACCACGTGGAGGAGGGCATCGAGGAGGAGCAGCAGGCCGGTGCCACCCGAGTCGACCACACCGGCCTCGGCCAGCACGGGGAGCATCTCGGGGGTGCGGGCCAGGGCGTCCCGGCCCTGGCGCAGGGCGGCGTCGCCCACGGTGACGAGCGGGGCGGCGGGGTCGGCCTCGACGGTGGCCTCGGCCCCCTCGGCCGCCTCGCGGATGACGGTGAGGATCGTGCCCTCGACGGGACGGGGCACGGCGGCGTAGGCCCCGTCGGAGGCGGCGCGCAGGGCCCGGGCCAGAGCCGGCCCGTCCAGGCCGCCGGCCTCGTCGACGGTGACGGCGACGCCCCGGAGGATGCCGGAGAGGAGCACGCCGCTGTTGCCCCGGGCGCCCATGAGCGACCCGTGGCTGATGGCCTTGCACGTGGCCGACACGTCGTCGCCGGCCGCGTCGAGCTCGGCCACGACCGACTCCAACGTGAGGGCCATGTTGGTGCCGGTGTCGCCGTCGGGCACCGGGTAGACGTTGAGCCGGTTGACGAGGGCCTGGTGGCTCCGCAGGGCGTCCCGGAAGGCGGTGATCACCCGACGGATCTCCTCGGCCCCGAGCCGCTCGGTCGTCATGGCGGCGCATGCTACCGATCGGTCCGTCGGGGGATCACCGGCGCGGGGTTTGTGGGGTGGGACGCCACGCCGTAGCGTTGTCCGATCCCCGGTCGGCCCGGCAGTGACGTGACGAGCAATGAGGTCTGGAAACGATGGCATCGACGTGTGAGGTCTGCGGCAAGAAGCCGTCGTTCGGCATGAGCGTCAGCCACTCCCACCGCCGCACCAAGCGGCGCTGGAACCCCAACATCCAGCGCATCCGCGCCGTGGTGGGGGGCACCACCCGCCGCATCGACGTCTGCACCAGCTGCATCCGGGCCGGCAAGGTCCAGAAGGCGTCCCGCGTCCGTCGCCCGGTCGAGGCCTGACGCTCGGGGTCGAGTCGTGTCGACCCGACGCCTCCCGATCGGTGGGGAAGGCGCGCTTGACGTCCATTGGGGCAGGGTTGGCCGTGCCCTCCTAGGCTTCCCGCAGACGTCCCCTTCGTGACCACGAGGTAGCCCCCACGTGCAAGGCGTGATCAAGTCCTATGACCCCGGCACCGGCGATGGTGTCGTCGTCCGCGACACCGACCTGGCCGAGCTCGACCTGGCCCGTGGCGCCCTGGACGGCTCCGTCTTCCGCATGCTGCGCCAGGGCCAGCGTGTCGTTTTCGTCACCGACGACGAGGGCAGGGCCACCCGCCTCCGCCTCGGTTCCGAGGCCGACATGGGCACCCCTGGCTTCCCTGCCGCCGACACCAGCACGACTGCCCCGGCCGACCCGGCCTGACCGGCGAACCCCACGACACCCTCCCGGAGAACTGAGATGAGCGCCACCACCGGAAACCAGAAGCTGAAGGACTGGGTCGAGGAGTGGGCGGAGATCTTCCAGCCCGCCGACGTCCACTGGTGCGACGGTTCGGCCGAGGAGTACGACCGGCTCTGCGCCCTGCTGGTGGAGGGGGGCACGTTCCAGACCCTGGCCGAGGCCAAGCGGCCCAACAGCTACCTGGCCCTGTCCGACCCCGGCGACGTGGCCCGAGTGGAGGACCGCACCTTCATCTGCTGTGAGAACGAGATCGACGCCGGCCCCACCAACAACTGGCGGGCCCCGGCCGAGATGAAGGCCGAGATGCGGGAGCTCTACCAGGGGTGCATGCAGGGCCGCACCCTCTACGTGGTGCCCTTCTCCATGGGTCCCCTCGGCTCGCCCATCGCCCACATCGGCGTGCAGCTCACCGACTCCCCCTACGTCGCCGTGAGCATGCGGATCATGACCCGCATGGGTCAGGGCGCCCTCGACGTGCTGGGCGACGGCGAGTGGGTGCGCTGTCTCCACTCCGTGGGCTACCCGCTGGTCGACGCCGACGGCAACGAGCGGCCCGACGTGGCCTGGCCCTGCGACGCCGAGAACAAGTACATCAGCCACTTCCCCGAGACCCGGGAGATCTGGTCCTACGGCTCGGGCTACGGCGGCAACGCCCTGCTGGGCAAGAAGTGCTTCGCCCTGCGCATCGCCTCCACCATGGCCCGCGACCAGGGGTGGATGGCCGAGCACATGCTCATCGTGGGCATCACCAACCCCGAGGGCGTGAAGCGCTACGTCGCCGCCGCCTTCCCCTCGGCCTGCGGCAAGACCAACATGGCCATGCTGATCCCCACCCTCCCGGGCTGGACGTGCGAGACGGTGGGCGACGACATCGCCTGGATGAAGTTCGGCGACGACGGCCGCCTCTACGCCATCAACCCGGAGGCCGGCTTCTTCGGCGTGGCCCCCGGCACCGGCGACAAGACCAACCGCAACGCCGTGGCCACCCTCACCGAGAACTGCATCTTCACCAACGTGGCCCTCACCGACGACGGTGACATCTGGTGGGAGGGCCTCACCGAGGAGACCCCGGCCCACCTCACCGACTGGAAGGGCAACGACTGGACGCCCGCGTCGGGCTCCCCCGCGGCCCATCCCAACGCCCGCTTCACCGCCCCGGCGGCGCAGTGCCCGTCCATCGCCCCCGAGTGGGAGGACCCGAAGGGCGTGCCCATCTCGGCCATCCTCTTCGGCGGGCGCCGGGCCACCAACGTGCCGCTGGTGACCGAGGCCTTCAACTGGCAGCAGGGCACGTTCCTCGGCTCGATCATGAGCTCGGAGAAGACGGCCGCCGCCGCCGGCACCATCGGCGAGGTGCGCTTCGACCCCTTCGCCATGCTGCCGTTCATGGGCTACAACGCCGGCGACTACATGAAGCACTGGCTGGAGATCGGCCAGGCCACCGACGCCGACAAGCTGCCCCGTCTCTACTGGGTGAACTGGTTCCGCAAGGGCGACGACGGCTCGTTCCTGTGGCCCGGGTTCGGTGAGAACAGTCGGGTGCTCAAGTGGGTGTTCGAGCGGCTCGACGGCACCGCCGAGGCCGTGGAGACGGCCATCGGCCGGGTGCCGACGCCGGAGGCGCTCGACACCTCGGGCCTCGACGTCGACGAGGCGACGGTGACCGAGCTGCTGAAGGTCGACAACGAGGCATGGCGGGGCGAGATCCCCCTCATCGAGGAGCACTTCAGCTTCATCGGCGAGCGCCTGCCCGACGAGCTGGCCGACGAGCTGCGCGAGCTCGAGAAGCGCCTGGCGGACTGACCGATGGCCGTCAGCGCGTACATCCTCATCCAGACCGAGGTGGGCAAGGCCGCCCAGGTCGCCGAGGAGGTGGACGCCATCCAGGGCGTGGTGTCGGCCGAGGACGTGACCGGCCCCTACGACGTGATCGCCCGGGCCGAGGCCGACTCCGTCGACGCCCTGGGGAAGATGGTGGTCTCCCGGGTGCAGATGATCCCGGGCATCACCCGCACCCTCACCTGCCCCGTCGTCCACCTGTAGCCGACCCCGACGGGGTCAGCGATGGAGGACCATGGCCCGGATGCCCATGCCCATCAGGAACAGGCCGCCCAAGCCGTAGAGCAGGTAGGTCTTGTCCCGGAGCTGGTGCCGGTACGAGTAGATGATCCCCACCGCGAACAGCGAGGCGAAGCCGTAGAGGGTGTGGAACTGCGTGGGCTCGATGTCCTCGGCGTTCTGGTAGGCCACCCCCAGGGCCACCTGCCCGAAGATGGCCACCTCCACGGCGATGGTGAACCACCACAGCGGCCGCACCCGCAGGACGGGCCAGCGGTGGGCGGCCAGGGCCCAGGCCCCGGCCAACCCGTTGCCCACGACCACCACCCACGCCCCCGCATCGTGGAGCCCGGCCAGGGCCGAGGCGGCGACGACCAAGTCAGGCCTTGGGCTCGGCGTTGAGGGCCGGCTTGTAGGCCCACACCTCACTGGCCACCGACACCGGCGGCGGACCGTCGCCCGTCTGGCTGGCGGCCACGCCCCGGTGCCCGTGGGCGAAGGCGGGCGAGCTCATCCACGCTTCGAACGCCTCCTGGTCGCGCCACCGGGTGACCACCAGCCACTGGTCGCGCCCGTCGGTGGGCTGGAGCAGCTCGAAGCCCTCGAAGCCGTCCTGGCCGTCGACGGCGCCGGCCCGAGCGGCGAAGCGGTGCGCCAGCTCGTCGCCGCTGTCGGACGGGACGGTGATGGCGTTGATGATGACGATGCTCACAGATCGGCTCCTGGTCCGGTGGGGTCGGGGCGACGGTAGACCTCGCTCGCCCCGGCGGACGAAGAGGACGTCCCGCCGTCGGACCCCGAGGGCCGGAGCGGGGGTGGCGGCGGAGGCGGGCCCGACGCCGCCGGCAGCCACACCGTGAACGTCGAGCCCCCCCGGGCGTTGGCCGCCAGCCGCACCTCCCCGCCGTGGGCCTCGGCGGTCTGGCGGACGATGGCCAGGCCCAGCCCGCTGCGCCCCTCGACCCGGGCCCGGTGCACGTCCCCCCGCCAGAAGCGCTCGAAGACGGCCGCCCGATGGGCCTCGGGGATGCCCGGCCCGGCGTCATCCACCGCGATCCACGCCCACGGGCCTTCAGCCCCGCTGGCCACCCGCACCGCCGTCCCCTCCGGGGCCAGGCGCACGGCGTTGGCCACCAGGTTGGCCACCACCTGCCGCAGGGCCACCCGATCGCCGTCCACCACCGCCGGCAGGCCCACCTGGGCCTCGAGCGCGAGGTGACGGGCGGCGGCGCTGGCCTCGAACTCGGCCACCGTGTCGTCGACCACCTCGCCCAGCTCCACCCGCACCCGCTCCCGCACCGGCGCCCCCTCCCGGGCGTAGCTCAGGAGGTCGTCGACCAGCACCGACATGCGGGCCACCGAGCGGTTCACCACCTCGGCCGTGGCCCGTAGATCCTCGGGCGTGGCATCGGGGTCGGCCAGGGCCACGTCCAGGTTGGTGCGGATCACAGCCAGCGGGTTCCGCAGCTCGTGCGACGCCTCCTGGATGAAGCGCCGCTGCTGGCCGAAGGCTTCGTCCAGCCGGCCCAACATGCCGTCGAACGTGTCGGCCAGGCCCTTCAGCTCGTCGGGCGGGCCTCGCAGGTCGATGCGGCGCGACAGGTCGGTGGCCTGGATCTCCCGGGCCACGGCCGTGATGCGGTCGATGGGGGCGAGCACCCGCCCGGCCACCAGCCACCCCACCACCAGGCTGGTCACGAACAGCAGGGCCAGGGCCGAGAACGTGTAGGTGCGGAGGAGCTGGAGGGACCGGCGGTTGACGCTCTGCTCGAAGCCCTCCAGGTCGAAGACCGGCAGCGTGCCCTCCTGCACGATCGTGCCCCCCGGCACCGTCTGGACCCGCACCACCGGCACGTCCCGCGACACCGGCGTGTCGTCGAGCCGGGCCGCCAGGGCGAGGTAGATGCCGGCCACCAGGGTGGCGGCCAGGCCGAACAGCACCAGCGAGTAGAGGGCGGTGAGCCGGAAGCGGATCGACCCCATCCAGTCGGGCAGCCGGAGGGCCCAGCGCTCCATGCGGGCCGTGGTGATCCGGTTCGAGGTCGTCCCCGACGCCCCGCCCCCGTCCCGGGCCGGCACCGCCGCCCCGGTCACGACGGGTCGGCCTCCGGCGCGGCCTCCCCAGGCTCCCCGTCGAACAGGCGGTAGCCCCGACCCACAACCGTCTCGATCAGGGCCGGCTCCTCATCGGCGTGCAGCTTCCGGCGCAGGGTGCCCACCGTGACCCGCACCGTGTTGGTGAAGGGGTCGGCGTGCTCGTCCCACACGTGCTCCAGCAGGCGCTCCTGGGACAGGACGTGGCCCGGGTGGGCCATGAAGTAGCGCAGCAGGGCGAACTCCTTGGCCGTCAGGTCGAGGCGCCGGTCACCACGCCACGCCTCGAACCGGGCGGCGTCGAGGCGCAGCGGCCCGACCCGCACCTCCGATCCGGTGCGGCCGGCGTCCCGGCGCAGCAGCGAGCGCACCCGGGCCGACACCTCGGCGAAGGAGAAGGGCTTGACCAGGTAGTCGTCGGCTCCCTCGTCCAGGCCCGCCACCTTGTCGTCGATCGAGTCACGGGCGGTGAGCATCAGGACCCGCGGCGGGGGCACCTCGGGGTCGGGGGCCAGGGCCGTCTCGGTGCGCAGGCGCCGGCACAGGGTGAGGCCGTCGGTGTCCGGCAGGTTCAGGTCGAGGCACACCAGGTCGTACGCCGTGACCCGGAGGCGGCTCACCGCCTCGCCTCCGTCGTTGGCCACGTCGACGGCGTAGCCCTCCCGGCGCAGGCCCCGGGCCAGGGCCTCGGCCAGGTCGACCTCGTCCTCCACGACCAGCACGCGCATGACCGCAGGGTACGGCGTCGGCGGCGACGGCGGCCCGCAGGAGCGGGAGGCCGACCGAGGGGCGGCGGCCGGGAGAGGCCGACGGCGCTCTAGCCTGGCCCGATGCCCGACACTCCCGCCGAGCCGAGCCCGCCGTCGACGCCGTCGCCTTCGGAGGCGGCCCACCAGCTCGACCGGGTGCAGTCGGAGATCCGCCGGGTGATCGTCGGCCAGGACAAGCCCGTCGAGCGCCTCATCGTCTGCCTCCTCGCCCAGGGGCACTGCCTGCTCGAAGGGGTGCCCGGCCTGGCCAAGACCCTGGCGGCCGAGACCCTCTCCCGCACCGTGAGCGGCACCTTCGCCCGCATCCAGTTCACCCCTGACCTGCTCCCCGCCGACGTCATGGGCACCCGCATCTTCCGGGCCAGCCAGGAGGCCTTCGACATCGAGCTGGGCCCGGTGTTCGTCAACTTCCTGCTGGCCGACGAGATCAACCGGGCGCCGGCCAAGGTGCAGTCGGCCCTGCTCGAGGTCATGGCCGAGCGCCAGGTGTCGATCGGCGGCCAGACCTTCCCCGTGCCCGAGCCGTTCCTCGTGCTCGCCACCCAGAACCCCATCGAGTCCGAGGGCGTCTACCCCCTGCCCGAGGCCCAGCGCGACCGCTTCCTCATGAAGGTCGTCATCGACTATCCGACCGCCGGCGAGGAGGTCGACATCGTCTACCGGATGGGCGTGCGTCCTCCCGAGGCCGAGGCCGTCCTCAGCCTGGACGAGCTGCGCGGCCTCCAGCACGCCGTCGACGCCGTGCGCATCGACCGGGCCGTCGCCGACTACGCCGTCACCGTCGTCTTCGCCACCCGCTATCCGGCCAACTACGCCCTCTCCGACATCGAGCCCATGGTCACCTACGGCGGCTCCCCCCGGGCCAGCCTCGGCCTGGTGCGAGCGGGACGGGCCCTCGCCCTCCTCCGGGGCCGCGACCACGTGATCCCCCAGGACATCTTCGACGTCGCTCCCGACGTGCTCCGCCACCGCCTGGTCCTCTCCTACGAGGCCCTGGCCCAGGGCGTCACCCCCGACCAGGTGCTGGCCCGGGTGCTGGCCACGGTGCCCGCGCCCCGCCCGGGCATGTCCGCCGTCCCTCCGCCGCCGGGCCCGGCGCAGGGCCCGTGGGTCGGTTCCGGCCCCGTCGGGGGTCAGCCTCCCGGCGTCGGCGTCGCCCCCGGTCCCACTCCACTGCCCCCCTACGCCCCGGCGGCCACCGGCACCGATGGTCCGCCCCCCGTCGCCCCGAACCCCGGCGCGTGGCCTCCCGGCCCCGGCCCCACGCCATGGGCCCCGTCCGACCCCTCCCGTCCCACCTGACCCTTCCTCGTGCCCACCCCTCCTCCCCCTCGCCACACCGCCCCCCGGGTGCGCCAGAGCGACCCGTCCGAGGTGCTCCGCCACCTCGACCTGGTCGTGCGGCGCCGCCTCGACGGCCTCCTCCACGGCGAGTACATGGGCCTGGTGCCCGGGCACGGGTCGGAGCAGGGCGAGACCCGCCTCTACGCCCCCGGCGACGACGTGCGGCGCATCGACTGGAACGTCACCGCCCGCATGAGCGAGCCGTACATCCGGGAGACCGTCGCCGACCGCGAGCTGGAGTGCTGGATCCTGGCCGACGACTCCCCCAGCCTCGACTTCGGCACCGCTTGGTGCGAGAAGCGCGACCTGGCCGTGTCGGCCGCGGCCGCCGTCGGCTTCCTCACCCACCGCACCGGCAACCGGATCGGGGCGGTGCTGGCCGGGCCGGACGACACCCGGATCGTCCCCGCCCGCGGCGGCAAGGACCACCTCCTCGCCGTGCTCCACCACCTCGTCACGTCATCGCATCCGCCGACGGGCCGCACCGACCTGGGACGGGCCCTCCGCACCCTCGGGGGCATCACCCGGCGCCGGGGGCTGGTCGTGGTCGTGTCCGACTTCCTCTCTCCTCCGGAGACCTGGCAGCAGGCCCTGGCCCAGCTCGCCGTCCGTCACGAGACCCTCTGCATCGAGATCGTCGACCCCCGCGAGGTGGAGCTCCCCCCGGTCGGCGTGTTGTCCCTCGTCGACCCCCGCACCGGAGAGCTGCTGGAGATCCAGACGGCCCAGGCCCAGGTGCGTGAGCGCTACGCCGAGGCCGCCGCCGCCCAGCGGAAGGCCATCGCCGACGCCGTCCGCACCGCCGGAGCCGACCACCTCCAGCTCCGCACCGACCGCGACTGGCTGCTCGACATCGTGGGCTTCGTCGCCCGCCGCCGCGACCGCGTCGCCGCCCGCGCCCACCGGACACCGGCATGACCCTCGCCCTCACCTACCTGGCCCCGAACCGGCTGTGGCTGTTCGTCGTGGTCGTGGTCCTGGCCGGTGCCTACGTCGTCCTCCAGGCCCGGCGGCGGAACTACGCCGTCCGCTTCACCAACCTCGACCTCCTCGGCACCGTCGTCTCCGAATCACCGCGCTGGAAACGTCACGTGCCCCCGGCGTTGCTCCTCATCGCCCTCGCCTTCTTGCTGGCTGCCGTCGCACGACCCGAACGCAACATCGAGATCCCCCGCGAACAGGCCACCGTCATCCTCGTCATGGACGTCTCCGGCTCAATGAACGCCGAGGATGTGGAGCCGACCCGC
>CAZXRA010000159.1:0-3955 GCA_964643485.1 uncultured Iamiaceae bacterium
GATCCTCCGGGACGGCTGATCAGCGCTGCTCGCCATCGCTCCGACGGTAGCCCTCGGCCAGGCGGGCGAAGGGCTCCACGCTGGACGGGTCGGTGAGGGCGTCGGGCGAGACGGCCTGCTCCACCGGGGTGCCGGTGAGGATGCGCTTGACCGGCACCTCCAGCTTCTTGCCCGACAGGGTGCGGGGGATGGCCGGCACCACCTCCAGCCGGTCGGGGACGTGCCGGGGCGACAGCTCGGTGCGCAGGGCCCGGCCGATGCGGGCCGACAGGTCGTCGCCGGCGTCGGCCCCGGGGGCCAGGGCCACGAACAGCAGCAGCTCCCCCGCTCCCCCGCTGCCGTCCTCCAGGTGGACGACGAGGCTGTCGGCCACCTCGGGGAACCCCTCGACCACGGTGTAGAAGTCGGCCGTGCCCAGCCGCACACCGCCCCGGTTGAGGGTGGCGTCCGATCGGCCGGTGATGACGGCGGCCCCGTCGGCGGTGAAGGTGATCCAGTCGCCGTGGCGCCAGATCCCGGGGTGATCCTCGAAGTAGGCGGCCCGGTAGCGGGAGCCGTCGGCGTCGCCCCAGAAGCTCACGGGCATGGACGGCATCGGTGCCGTCACCACCAGCTCACCCAGCTCACCGGGCGGGCACGGCGTGCCGTCGGGGCGGTAGGCCTCCACGGCGCAGCCGAGCAGGGCACAGGAGATCTCCCCCGCCCGCACGGGCACGAGGGGCGACGAGCCGAGGAAGGCGGTGCACACGTCGGTGCCGCCGCTGATGGACGACACGGGCACGCCGACCACGTCGTGGACCCACCGGAACCCCTCGGCCGGCAACGGTGCCCCCGTGGACCCCACCCAGCGCAGGGCGCCCTGAGAGGGAGTGATGCCCTCCTTGCGACAGGCCATGAGGAACGGGGCCGACGTGCCGAAGACAGTGCACCCGGTCTCCTCGGCCACGGCCCACAAGGTGCCGAGGTCGGGCGAGGCGGGATCGCCGTCGAAGAGGACGATGGTCGACCCGACCAGCAGGCCGGAGACGAGGTAGTTCCACATCATCCAGCCCGTGGTGGTGAACCAGCAGAAGCGGTCGGCCGGGGTGAGATCCTGGTGGAGCGTGAGCACCTTCAGGTGCTCGACGGTGATGCCGCCGTGGCCGTGGACGATGGCCTTGGGCAGGCCCGTCGTCCCCGAGCTGAAGAGCACGTAGAGGGGATGGTCGAAGGGGACGGAGGTGAACGAGGTCGGGCCGGGGTCGTCCCCGGCCAGAAGGGCGGACCAGCCGTCCTCCCCCGCCGGGTCGAGGTAGGGGATCGAGACGACGTGGCGAACCGAGGGTAGGGCGGCCCGCAGGGCGGCGACCTCAGCCCGACGGTCGACCTCCTTGGCGCCGTAGCGGTAGCCGTC
Organism: uncultured Iamiaceae bacterium; assembly: GCA_964643485.1. Taxonomy (GTDB): domain Bacteria; phylum Actinomycetota; class Acidimicrobiia; order Acidimicrobiales; family Iamiaceae; genus Iamia. Next base: position 1,394 of record CAZXRA010000159.1, read on the forward strand.
AACGGCCAGGAGGACCACAGGCTCGATCTGGGAGAAGCGGTCGATCACCGACCGGGTGCCGAACTCGGGGGCGCAGCTCGACCACACCGCCCCGATCGACGCCGTGGCCAGGAAGGCGACGAGCGTCTCGGGGATGTTGGGGGTGTAGGCCGCTACCCGGTCACCCGGCCCCACGCCGAGGCGACGCAGCCCGGCCGCGGCGCGAGCTACGTGCTCGGCCAGCTCACCCCAGGTCAGCTCGGACCCGGGGCGGGTCTGGCTCCGGGCCACCACCGCCACCTCGTCGGGCCGCTCGGATGCGGCAGCCAGAGCGTGCTCGGCGTAGTTGAGGGTGCCCCCGGGGAACCACCGGGCCCCGGGCATGGCCCGGTCGCCCAACACGGCGGTGGGGGCGTCGTGCCAGCGAACGCCCAGGTCGGCGGCCACCGCACTCCAGAACCCGTCGAGGTCAGCGACCGACCAGGCGTGCAGGTCGGCGTAGGTGGCGTGGCCGTGGGCGGTGGCGAAGCGCCCGGCGGCGGTCGTCGTCCAGGCATCCTCCGGAGGGGTCCAGAGAACCTCGCCCCGGCGGGTGGGGGTGGTGTCGGTCATGCCGGATCGACGGTAGACGCGACGGAGCCCCGCCCCTTGGAGGGGACGGGGCTCCGTCAAGGCAAAGGGTCAGAGGTTGCTGGCCACGAAGTCCCAGTTGACGAGGGAGTCGAGGAAGGCGTTGAGGAAGTCGGGACGCCGGTTGCGGAAGTCGATGTAGTAAGCGTGCTCCCAGACGTCGACGGTGAGCAGGGCCTTCACGTCGTGGGCCAGGGGCAGATCGGCGTTGGGGGTCTTCATGATCTGGAGACCGCCCTCGCCGTCGTCGGCCAGCCAGGCCCAGCCCGAGCCGAACTGGCCCATGCCGGCGGCCACGAACTGCTCCCGGAACGTGGCGTAGCTGCCGAAGGCAGAGCCGATCTTGTCGGCCAACTCGCCCGTGGGCTCGCCGCCGCCGGTGGGACTGAGGCAGTTCCAGAAGAAGGAGTGGTTCCAGTGCTGGCCGGCCTGGTTGAAGAGGACGCCATCGGAGGCCTTGATGATCTCCTCGAGCGAGGCGTTCTCGTGCTCGGTGCCAGCGATCAGCTCGTTGAGCTTGTCGACGTAGGCCTTGTGGTGCTTGCCGTGGTGGAACTCGAGGGTCTCGGCCGACATGCCCCGGTCGGCGAGGGCGTCGACGGCGTACGGGAGCTCGGGAAGGGAGAACGCCATGAGGCACGTCCTTTCTGGTGGATCTCGGGCGACTCTATCGGCGCCATCGATCAGTCCTGACCGGGGCGGCGCTCGTCCTCGGGCGTGCCCTCGTCCTGCGCCCCCGCCGGCAGGGCCCGGGCCACCTCCTCGGGCGTCGGGTCGTGGGGTCGTCGGGCCGCAGCGGGGAGCAGGTCGACCAGGGCGGCCATGATCCGTTTGGTGTCGGCGTCGGGGCTGCGGTGCTTCAGGTCGACGGGCGGCCCCACCCGGATGCGCACCGTCGGCGGGTCGGTGATGGCGGTGACGTTGGGGAGCCGGGCGTTGCGAGGCCACACCCGCTCCGTGCCCCAGAGACCGATGGGGATGACGGGCACCTTGGCCAGGGCGGCCAGCCGGGCCGCCCCCCACCGCCCCTTCAGCTCGGGGTCGAAGAAAGCCCGGCCCCGGGGGATGGTGCCCTGGGGCATGATCGCCACCAGCTCCCCGGCGGCCAGGGCCTCGGCTGCGGCGGCGAGGGGCTCGTCGGAGCCGCTCCCCCGGTCGACCCGGATGCCGCCCAGGGCGCTGACGAGCTGACCCACGACCGGCGCGTCGAACACCTCCTTCTTGCCCAGGAAGCGCAGGGGCCGCCCCACCCGGGCCAGGGCGAAGCCCATGGCCAGGGGATCGAGGTAGCTGCGGTGGTTGCCGACCACGATGGCCGGCCCGTCGGCCGGGATGTTCTCCAGGCCGTCGATGTCCCATCGCACCCAGGGGAAGAGCTGGGGACGGGCCAGCACCTGCACGGCCCGCTGGGGCTCCACCCCCGCCAGCTTGGGCACGCCGGCGGGCACGTCGAAGTGCTGGCTGGGCCACCGCCGCACCGCGGCCACCACCCGCAGGCGGGGGTCGGGGTTGACGGCCACGGGGTGGGCCACGGCCGAGAGGAGGGGCACGTCGTAGACGCTGTCGGAGTAGGCGAAGCTGGCCCCGACGTCGACGCCGTGGTCGGCGGCCCAGTCCCGCACCGCGGCCAGCTTGCCCGGGCCCCACACGAAGTGGCCGTCCACCGTGCCGTCGTAGGCCCCTTCCCGCTCGCCGTAGCGGGTGGCGATCACGTCGTCGCAGCCGAGGGACAGGGCCAAGGGCTCGACCAGGTCGAAGGGGGACGTGGTGGCCATCACCACCAGGCGGCCCTCGGCGTGGTGCTGGTCGATGAGCACCCGGGCGAAGGGCAGCACGTCGTCGATCAGGCGCTCGGCCACCACCCGGCCGGCCTGGCGCACCGCCTCCCGGTCCCAACCGGCCGCCATGCGGGCCATCTGCCGGGTCAACATCATCGAGGGCAGGGTCTCCCCC
>CAZXRA010000160.1:0-2709 GCA_964643485.1 uncultured Iamiaceae bacterium
CTCGACGTGCTGATGAACAACGCCGGGGTGATGGCCGTCCCCCGGACGCGCACGGCCCAGGGCTTCGAGCTCCAGATGGGCACCAACCACTTCGGCCCCTTCGCCCTCACCGGGTTGCTCCTGCCGACCCTCCTTGCCGCCGAGGCCCCGCGGGTGGTCACCACCTCGTCGGGCTTCCACCGGGCGGGCCGCATGCGCTGGGACGACCTCCACTGGCAGCGGCGCTACAGCAAGTGGTTGGCGTACGGCCAGTCGAAGCTGGCCAACCTCCTCTTCGCCTACGAGCTCGACCGACGGGTCGCGGCGGCGGGCGTGCCGCTGGTGTCCGTCGCCGCCCACCCCGGGTACGCCGCCACCCACCTCCAGGCCGTCGGGCCCGAGGCGAGCGGGCGGGCCGTGGCCGGCAAGATCTGGGAGGCGGCCAATGCCACCCTGGCCCAGTCGGCCGACGACGGGGCCCTGCCCCAGCTCTACGCGGCGACCATGCCCGACGTGCGGAGCGGTGAGTTCTTCGGTCCCGACCGGTTCTTCGAGATGCGGGGTCATCCCCAGCGGGTGGCGTCGGCCCGCCGCGCCCGGCGCGAGGCCGATGGTCGCCGGCTGTGGGAAGCCTCCGAGCAGGTGACCGGCGTGACCTACGACCTGGCCGGATAGCGCCCGCCCCTCTGGGCCGAGAACGCGTCAGGCCGGAGAGGCGGGGGTGGCCGGGGAGGGGGTGACCTCGGGCTCGGGGGCGACGGGGCACAGGCGCACCTCGGTGATGGCCCGCCCGTCGACGGCCAGCACCTCCAGCTCCCACCCACCGACGGCGACCACGTCGCCCGGTGCGTCGGGGATGCGCCCGAGCTGGTGGAGCACCAGGCCGGCCACGGTGGAGTACGGCCCCTCGGGCAGGTCGACGTCGATGTCGGGCAGGTCGTGCACGGGGAAGCGACCGGGGAGCACTCGGGCGCCGTCGGGCTCGTGGCGCACCGACAGGATGTCCTGGTCGGTCTCGTCGTAGATCTCGCCGACCAGCTCCTCGAGCAGATCCTCGACGGTGACGATCCCCTCGGTGCCGCCGTGCTCGTTGATGACGATGGCCATCTGGTGGTGGCCGGCCTGCATGGTGCGCAGGGCGTCGAGCACGCTGGCCGTCTCGGGGAAGGCGGGGGCGGGCTGGGTGAGGTCACCCACCGTCTCCCCGTGGGCGGCGACCAGGTCGCGGAGGTGGACCACGCCGAGGAACTCGTCGAGGTTGCCGTCCTCGGCCACCGGGGCCCGGGTGTGGTTGGAGGCGGCGAGCGGGCCGAGGGCGTCGCCGCTGGCCAGGCCGGGGGGGAGGACGAACACGTCGCGCCGGGGCACCACGATCTCGGCGAGGGTGCGCCCGGCGATCTCGAAGGCCCCCGAGAGGATGATGCGGTGCTGCTCGGTGAACCCGGGCTGGGCCGCCACCATGTCGCGCAGCTCCTCCTCGGTGACGTCCTCGCCGTGGCGGTTCGGGTCGCCGCCGAAGAGGCGGACGGCCAGGTCGGTGCTGCGGCTGAGGACCCAGACGGCCGGGCGGGTGAGGACGGCCACGAAGGCCAGGGGGCGGGCAGCGAGCAGGCCCCAGCCCTCGGCTCGCTGCATGGCGATGCGCTTGGGGGCCAGCTCGCCGAACACGAGGGTGATGTAGGCCAGCACCAGGGTGACGAGGACGATGGCCGCGGGCCGGTTGGCATCGCCGAGGAACCCGAGGGGCTCCTCCAGCGGCTCGGCGAGAGAGACGGCGGCCGCGGCCGAGGCCAGGAACCCGGCCAGGGTGATGCCGATCTGGATGGTGGCCAGGAAGCGGTTGGGGTCGCGGGCCAGGGCGACGAGGGCCCGGCCCCGGCGGCCCTTGGCCTCCAGGCGCTGGAGCTGGCTCTCTCGGAGTGACACCAGGGCCATCTCGCTGCCGGCGAAGGCAGCGTTGAGGATGACGAGGACGGCGACCAGCCCCAACTGGGGCAGGGCTTCAGACACGCGCTCTCCTGGGACGGGGCGGGGGGAGGAGGCGCCGGGCACTGCTCACGGAGGAGCGGCCCGGCCTCGGACTCCCAGGGTCGTCGGAACTGGTGCGCGACGGCACCGCGGCAGCGTAGCTCGCCTCCACCCAGGGGTCGGCCGGACACTGAACCTTTGAGCGATGGGCCACCGTGGTGGCGGCACATCGCTCAAGGCTCGATGAGGTCGTCGGCGATGGCCACGGCAAGGGCGGTGCGGTGGCAGGCTCTGGCCATGGACGTCCACCTCGTCGACGGCACCTACGAGCTGTTCCGTCACTTCTTCGCCGTCCCGTCGCACGTCAACGCGTCGGGCCAGGAGGTGGGGGCGACCCGGGCCGTGGTCGGCTCGGTGCTGCGCATCCTCGAGGAGGGGGGCACCCACGTGGCCGTGGCCACCGACCACGTCATCGAGTCGTTCCGCAACGACCTGTGGCCCGGCTACAAGGACGGGTCGGGGATCGACCCCACGCTCCTGTCGCAGTTCGGCCTGCTGGAAGACGCCCTCGCTGCCGCCGGGGTGGCCGTGATGGCCATGGTCGAGTACGAGGCCGACGACGCCCTGGCCGCCATGGCCACCGTGGCCGCCGCCGACGAGCGGGTGGAGCACGTGTGGATCTGCACGCCCGACAAGGATCTGGCCCAGTGCGTCGGGGGCAAGGTGTCCCAGATGGACCGGCGCAAGGGCACGGTGCTCGAC
>CAZXRA010000161.1:0-11790 GCA_964643485.1 uncultured Iamiaceae bacterium
GTGGCCGATGGAGATCTGGCCGGTGAAGCCGGTGAGGACGTTGAGCCCCACGGCCCCGATGGCCAGCACGAAGCCCAGCGACAGGGTGCGGAGGTGGCTGGAGTCGTCGTAGACGAAGGGCAGGACGAGGGCCACGGCGAAGACGGCGAGCGGCCCGACCAGGCCGATGCCCCGCGCCTTCCCCGCCGCGGCGGCGACGACGGGGGTGATGGCGGCCGGGCCGACGTCGGTCACCGGGATGTCGGCGGCGGGGGGGCCGGGGTCGGGAGCGGTGGTGTCGGCCACGTCAGACCCTCTCGACGATCTTGCGCCCGAACAGCCCCTGAGGCCGCACGAGCAGGACGACGAAGGTGAGCGTCAGGGGCACCACGATCTGGATGCCCTCGATGGCGTCGATGTAGGTGGTGGCCATGGCGTCGGCGATGCCCACGGCGAAGCCGGCGATCACCGCCCCCAGGGGGCTGTCGAACCCGCCCAGGGCGGCAGCGGCGAAGGCGTAGGCCAGCACGAACTGGAGGGTGGCCACGTCGAACTGACCCTCCTTGCTGGCGATGATCGAGCCGGCGACGGCACCGATGGCGGCGGACAGGCCCCAGCCGACCATGAGCATCTGCCCCACCGGCACGCCGACCATCCGAGCCGACTCCTGGTTGGAGGAGGAGGCCCGCAGGCCGAGGCCCAGCTTCGTGCGTTGGAGCAGGAACCACAGCAGGGCGCACTCGGCCAGGAGGACGGCCACGAACCACACGGTGAAGGCCCGGAGGGTGGCCCCGCCCACCGAGAAGGTGTTGTAGGCGTCGGGGAAGGGCCGGGGCATCTGGAAGGGCTCGGACTGGGCCCGACTCGGGGGCCAGATGAGCTGGATCAGGCCGTTGAGGCCGATGAAGAGGCCGATGGTGAGGATGATGGTGCCCAGGGGGTTGCCCCGGGCCTCCATGGGGCGGATCAGCACCCGCTCGAAGACGGCACCGCCGGCGAAGGAGATGGTCGCCCCCAGGAGGATGGCGACGACGACGGGCATGGCCTGGGCGAGCTGCCAGGTGACGAAGGTGGAGAGCATGGCCATCTCGCCCTGGGCGAAGTTGAACAGGCCGGTGGTGCGGAAGATGAGCACGAGGGCCAGGGCCACCGAGGCGTAGACCGCCCCGGCCTCGATGCCGTTGAAGAGCTGGTTGAGGAAGAGCTCCATCAGAACCCCAGGTAGGCGCGACGGACGGCGTCGTCGGACTTCAGGTCGGCGGCGGCCCCGCTGACCACGATGCGCCCCGTCTCCAGCACGTAGCCGTGGTGGCCGATGTCGAGGGCCAGGTTGGCGTTCTGCTCGACCACGAGGATCGTCATGCCCTCCTCGGCGTTGATCTCCCCGAGCCGGCGGAACAGCTCCTGGGTGATGATCGGGGCCAGGCCCAGCGACGGCTCGTCGAGGAGGAGGAGGTGGGGCCGGCCCATCATGGCCCGGGCGATGGCCAGCATCTGCTGCTCGCCGCCGCTCATGCTGCCGGCCGCCTGGTCCTTGCGCTCGGCCAGCCGGGGGAAGGTCGTGTACCAGCGGTCGAGGTCGTCGGCCACGCTGCCCGTCCGCCGGTAGGCGCCGAGCATCAGGTTCTCGTGGACGGTCATGTCGACGAACGTGCCCCGACCCTGGGGGACGTGGGCGATGCCGAGGGCGGCCACCCGCTCGGGCCGGTTGCGGGGCACGGCGGCGCCGCCGAAGGTGATGCCCCCGCGGGTGGCGATGGTGCCGCAGATGGCTCGGAGCATCGTGGTCTTGCCGGCCCCGTTGGCCCCCAGCACCACCACGACCTGGCCCTCGTCGACGGTGAGGTCGATGCCCCGCAGCACGGTGACGGGGCCGTAACCACCCTCGACGCCGCGCAGCTCCAGGAGCGCGCTCATTGGCCCGCGCCTTCCGTGGTCCCCAGGTAGGCCTCGATGACCTTGGGGTCGTTGCGGACGACATCGGGCTCGCCCTCGGCGATCTTGCGGCCGAAGTCGAGCACGACGATGTGGTCGGAGATGGCCATCACCATGGCCATGTGGTGCTCGACGAGCAGGATCGACAGGTTCTGCTCGTCCCGCAGGTCGCGGATGGTCTCGGCCAGCTCGTCGACCTCGCCGTGGGTGAGCCCGTTGGCCGGCTCGTCCAGCATCAGCAGCCGGGGCCGGGAGGCCAGGGCCCGGGCCAGCTCGATGCGCTTGAGGGTGCCGAAGGGCAGCCCGGCGGCGGGGCGGTGGGCGAGGTGGCCCAGCTCCAGCCGGTCGAGGATCTCCATGGCCGCGTCGGCCTGACGCCGCCCCTCGGCCCGGCCCCAGCCCAGCAGGCCGCCCACGAACCCGACGCGGCCCTCGGTGTGGGCCCCGACCCGCACGTTGTCGAGGACGGAGAGCCCGGGGAAGAGGGCCACGTTCTGGAAGGTGCGGGCGATGCCGACCCGGGCGATGCCGTGGGGCGGGACGCGGAGCAGGTCGCGCCCGGCGAAGGTGACGTGCCCGGTGGTGGCGTCGTAGATGCGGCTGATGACGTTGAACAGCGTCGTCTTGCCGGCGCCGTTGGGCCCGATGAGAGCGCAGATGGCGCCCTCCTGGAGGGTGAAGCTGAGGCCGTCGAGGGCGACCACGCCACCGAAGCGCACGCCCACATCGTCCACGTCGAGCAACGGGCCGGTCATGACCGGTTCATCTAACCACGGACGGGAGACCACTGCCCGGAGTACGCCCTCCGGGCGGGCCTACATCCGGGCGCCCATGAACATGACCTTGAGCTGGTCGTAGTGCTCGATGCAGCGGCCGGCCCCGAGGACCACGCACTCCAGGGGGGCATCGACCAGGTACACCGGGATCTCGGTCTCGTTGGCGATGCGCTGGCCCAGGCCGGCGAGCATGCCGCCCCCGCCGACCAGGTGCATGCCCCGGACGATGAGGTCGTGGGCCAGCTCGGGTGGGGCCTCGCCCAGGCAGGCGATCACCGAGTCGACGATGGCGGTGACGGGCTCGTCGATGGCGAGGCGCACCTCGGCCGGCGAGAGGATCACCGTCTTGGGCAGGCCCGTCATCAGGTCGCGGCCCCGCACCTCGGCCTTCACTTCGTCGCGCACGGGGAAGGCGGAGCCGATCGAGACCTTGATGTCCTCGGCGGTGCGCTCCCCGATGGCGATGCCGTACTCCCGGCGGATGAAGGTCTGGATGGCGGCGTCGATGTCGAAGGAGCCGACCCGCACGGCCTGCAGGGCCACCACCCCTCCGAGGGAGATCAGTGCCGTCTCCGAGGTGCCGCCCCCCACGTCGACGACCATGTTGGCGACGGGCTGGTTGATGGTGAGGTCGGCGCCGAGGGCGGCAGCCATGGGCTGCTCGATGAGCTGGGCCTCGGCCGCGCCGGCGCGCCGGGCCGCCTCGGTGACCGCCCGCCGCTCCACCTCGGTGATGGCCGACGGCACGCAGATCACCACGCGGGGCCGGTTGAAGCGGCTCACCCCGGCCCGGTGGAGCAGGAGGCGGATCATCCGCTGGGTGATGTCGAAGTCGGTGATGGCGCCCTGGCGCAGCGGGCGGACGGCGACGATCGACCCGGGGGTGCGGCCGATCATCTGCCACGCCTCGTGGCCCATGGCCAGGACGTCGCCCGTGTTCTGGTTGAGGGCGATCACCGACGGCTCGTTGAGCACGATGCCCTGGCCGCGGGCGTAGACGAGCGTGTTCGCCGTGCCCAGGTCGATGGCCAGGTCGCGGGCCACGGGTCAGGCGTCCCGGCTCGGGGGCTCGCCGGGCCCGTCGGAGTCGAAGCGCCGCATGCGAGGGGCCTTGGCCTCGGGCGAGAGGGCCTGCATCTCCCGCTGGAAGCCGTGGATGCCGGAGTGGAGGGTCTGGGGCTGGCGCCCCCGGACCCACATGACCAGCGACGCCAGCAGGATGATGACGACGGGGATGAGGAGGAAGACGAAGGGGCTCATGAGCGGGTGACGGACTCCGGCGGAAGGGTGGGGTCGGCGAGGGAGGTGGCGGCGGCGCTCCAGTCGTCACCATCGGCCCAGGCCTCCCGCTTCCAGAGGGGGACGGTGGCCTTGAGGACGTCGATGCCGTGGGTGGCGGCGGCGAAGGCCGACTCCCGATGGGGGGCGGACACGGCCACGACGACGGCCACGTCGCCCACGGCCAGCCGGCCCGTGCGGTGGAGGGCGGCGACGCGGCAGGCGTCGGGCCAGCGGCGGCGCACGTCGGCGGCCACCTCGGCCAGCCGGGCCCGGGCCCCCTCCACGTAGGCCTCGTAGCTGAGGGAGGTCACGCCCTCCCTGCCTTCCGAGCGATCGCGCACGGTGCCGCTGAAGGTGACGACGGCCCCGGCCTCGGGGGTGCCCGCCCAGGCGGCCACGGCGCCCACGGGCAGCGGGGCGGAGGTGATCTCGACCCATGTGGCCCCGTCGGGAGGGACGGGGAGCGGGGCGGGCGCGCCGGGCCCCTCGGAGGAGGCGGCGGGTGATGCAGGGGGTTGGGTGCGGACGGGCGTCCCGGAGGGCACCGACCCATCGTATTGGCCTGCGCCCCCGCCGTCCGTGGTCAGCGGCTGACGGGCGGGCCGCGGCCCCATCGGCGGCGGACGTCGGTAACCTGCCCGCTCGTGCGCGACGAAGCCGACGATGGGTCGGGACCCGGAGCGCCCCTCCCCCCTGAGGACCGCCTCTGGCGTCACCCCTCGGAGCTGGCCTTCCCGGCTCCGCGGCTCACGGGTGGTGGGGCGCCCAGCCCTCGCAGGCGGGCCTTCGTCGCCGTGGCCGTCCTGTCGGGGATCACCGGGGCCGCCGCCACCCTCACCTCGCTGCTGGCCCTCGGCACCCTCTCCCCCCGAGTCGTGGAGCGAGTCGAACGGCAGCCCGTGGCCAGCGCCACGGCGACCACCGCCGTCCGCACGGCCCGTTCGGTCGCCGCATCGGCCGCCCCCGCGGTGGTCGAGATCACCGTCGCCGTCGGCGAGGCGCGCCAGAGAGGCTCGGGCGTCGTGATGCGCGAGGACGGGCTGATCCTCACCAGCGCCCAGCTGGTCGCCGGGGCCACCAGCGTGGTGGTCACCTGGCCGTCAGGTCGGTCCGATCGGGCCGACATCGTCGGCAGTGACGAGCTCACCGGGTTGGCGGCCATCGACGTCGGAGGCTCGGGCTATCCCACCGTCTCCCTCGACACCACGCCACCCGAGCCGGGCGAGCGGGCCATCACCGTCGCCGCCTGGTCGGGGGCGGCGGGGCCCACCCTCACCCAGGGGGTGATCAGCGCCACCGGCACCCATGCCGATCCCGATGCCGGGCGCCTCCTCGGCCTGATCGAGACCGACAACCCCGTCCCCGAGTGGGCCGATGGCGGCGCTCTCCTCGACGATCAGGGGCGGGTGCGCGGCGTGTGCCTGTCCCTGGAGCAGGGCGAGGCCACCGGCTTCGCCGTCCCCGCCGAGGTCGCCCTCCGCGTCGCCACCGATCTCGACCAGCTCGGTCGGGTCGACCGGGGGTGGTTGGGGATCCGGGGCTCGTCGTCCGACCCCGACGGCTCGGTGCCCGCCGGGATGTCGGTCGAGAACGTGACGCTCGGTTCACCGGCCGCGGTGGCCGGGATCCTGCCCGGCGACGTCGTCATCGCCGTCGACCAGGACCGGGTGCGCTCCCTCGCCGACATCCAAGCCGCCCTCACCCTCACCCGGCCCGGCCAGGTGGTGCAGGTCGAGCGGGCGCGCGCCGGGCAGATCGCCACCGTCCTCGTCGTCCTCGACCCCCCGCCGGCCACGTCGTAGCCGGGACGGTCAGGTCCCGCGACGCGCCACCCGGGCCCGGCGGATCAGGGCGAAGGCCGCACCGCCCACCGCGGCGACGAGCGCCCCGCCGGTGACCCCCAGGGCGATCTCCTGGCGGCGGCGCGGGCTCAGGGTGGCCAGGACGGTGGCCGGCGTGCCGTCGACGAAGGCCTCGTCGTTGGCCCGAGTCGGCACCCAGCCGTCGGCCCGGAGGGCATCGTTGGCCACGACCCACGGGTGGCGGGCGTAGGGCTGCAGGCCGGGCGGGGTGGGTGCCAGGCGCAGCGTCCACCGCAGGCGGGACAAACGGTCGCCCACCCGGCGGGGGACCCGCACCTTCGGGGTGCCGGCATCGAGGGCCGTGTACTCGGCCCCGCGCAGCCACCCGTCGGGAGCGACGTTGCGAGCTCCATCCAGCCGAGCGGTGACGGCGAGGACGACGGCCGATGCCAGGTCGTCCAGGTGGAGGAACTGGGCCGGGGCGTCGCCCTCGATGTCGGCGACCCGGCGGGCCTCGTGGAGGGCCCGGGCCAGCCACCCGCCGGGGCCGTCGTCGCCGACCACGGGGGAGGGGCGGAGGACGGTGGCCGTCGTCCCCGGGTGGTCGTGGCGCCACTCGGCCAGGCGCCGTTCGATCTCGGCCCGCTGCACGGCGAAGGCCATCTCCGGGCAGGGCCGCAAGGTGGCGTCCTCGGCGAGGGGCAGGGCGTTGTTGGCCCAGGCGCCGTAGACGGTGGCCGACGACAGCAGGACGACGTGCTGCACGCCCCCGTCCCCCGCCGCCTCCAGGAGGCGCTGGGCCGCGGTGACGTCGTCGGCCCGCTCGACCGCCGGATCGTCGTCGAGGGCAGGGCCGAACACCGAGGCCAGGTGGACGAGGGTGCGGGCCCCCTCCAGGAGAGGCTTCAGCTCGGCGGTGAGGAGGTCGACGTCGTCGCCGAGGGCGAGCACCCGGCCTCCCTCGGGATCGGACTCGAGGCGGGCCCGCACGGCCTGGCCCAGGGCGCCAGAGGCCCCGGTCACGACGATCCCCCCGTCGGCGGGGGACTCGGACGAGCCGCGGAGTGAGGCAGGTGCCATCCGCATACGATGCCGTCGTGGGTTCTCCTCTGCCACATCGCGCCCCCCACCGCCGCCACCGATGAGTGGCGCCGATCCCTTCGGGGGCATGCCCTTCTTCGGCGACCTGGGCCGCATGCTGGGGCGCCAGGGGCCCGTGGCCTGGGACGCGGCCCGCCAGATCGCCCACAACATCGCGGCCGAGGACGGCCCCGAACCCAACGTCGACCCCATGGCCCGCCTCCAGCTCGAGCAGTTGGCCCGCGTGGCCGAGCTCCAGGTGGCGGGGGCGACCGGCCTCGAGCCCTCGCACCAGGGCAGAGGGATCACCATCGTCCCCGTCACCCGCACCCAGTGGGTGGCCCGCACCCTGGAGGACCACAAGCCCCTGTTCGAGCGGCTGGCCCGCTCGCTGGGCTCCACCGGGACGGCGGGGCCGCCCGAGTCGGAGGCCACCGGCCCCGAGGCCCACCCGGCGACGAGCGGGGCCGACCCCCTCGATCCTCTCGACGCCGACCCGACGGCGGCCTGGATCGGCCAGCTCATGGGAATGCTCCAGCCGATGACCCTGGGCATGGCGGCCGGGTCGATGATCGGGCACCTGTCCACCCGATCTCTGGGCCAGTACGACCTGCCCATCCCCCGCACTCGCGGCGACGAGATCCTGGTCGTCCTGCCCGCCGTCGACGCCTTCGCCGCCGAGTGGAGCCTCGGGGTCGACGACGTCCGCCTCTGGGTGTGCCTCCACGAGGTGGCTCACCACGCCGTGCTGGGCGTCCCCCACATCCACCAGGAGCTGCGCGACCTCGTGGAGAGCTTCGTGGCCGGCTTCCGCCCCGACCCCGACGGGTTCGAGCGGTCCCTGGCTGACATCGACCCCAGCGATCCCTCCGGCCTGGAGGCCATGCAGCGGTTCTTCACCGATCCCGAGGTTCTCCTCGGGGCGGCCACGTCACCGCTCCAGGAGGAGCTCCGGCCCCGGCTCGACTCGCTGGTCACCGCCCTCGTGGGCTGGGTCGACCACGTCATGGACACCGTGGGCGCCGGCCTGGTCGGCAGCTACACCCAGGTCACCGAGGCCATGCGCCGGCGCCGGGTGCAGACCAGCCAGGCCGACCGCTTCGTGGAGCGCCTGTTCGGCCTCAACCTCACCCAGGCCCGCATCGACCTGGGCGCCACCTTCGTGGAGGGCATCGTGGAGCGGGCCGGCGAGGGGGGCCTGGCCCGTCTGTGGGCGCAACCCGAGAACCTGCCCACCCCGGCCGAGCTGGCCGCCCCCGGCCTCTGGCTGGCCCGTATCGACCTGTAGGCCGCCCCAGCCGGCGTCAGGATTCGGGCGGGCGAGGAGGAGGCGGGGCGGGGGCGAAGACGGTGGGGTCGACCGGAGGGGGAGGAGGGGGCGGCGGCGACGGGGGCGGTGTCGCCCAGGCCAGGTCGTCGCCAGCGGGAGGCTCCCGTTCCTCGGGCCCCGACGGCGGTGCAGCAGGGGGGGCGGGCGGGATGGGCAGGGCTTGGCCGACGCCGGGACCGGCCGCTCGTCGGCCCGGGGCCGGTGTCCGGGGCGGCGTCGTCGGCGACTCCTCCCCCCGGGTCCGCATCCGGAGGACGAGGGTGCGGGTGGAGTCGCGGACCCGGCGCTTGGCCTTGTCCTGGGCGTCGGTCATGGCCTGGTCGATCAGCACGGCCTGACGGCCGAAGGAGGAGCTGGTGGCCCCGGTGCGGTGGCGCCAGGCGGCCAGGCCCACCACATAGGTGAAGGTGGCGAAGCCGGCCACCATGGCCACGGCGGCGAAGGGCACCCGCAGGGCGCCCACGGGGACCAGCCCGAAGATGGCCCCCACCACCCAGATGAGCTGGAAGCGGGTCTCGAACCGGGCGAAGAGGCGGCCCCGGTTGGCGTCGGGGGCATCGCGCTGGACGATGGAGTCGAAGGCCAGCTTGCCGGCCGTCGAGGAGACGCCGACGACGAAGCCCAGCAGGGCCGCCCCCGGCACCCCCCCGGTGAACAGGGCGAGCAGGCCGGCGGTGAACGTGAGCACCAGAACCGAGATGAGCATGCGCTCCTCGGGCCACACCTGGCGGAGGCGGGGGGCGACCACCGACCCCAACAGGGTGCCCCCCACGCTGACGGCGGCGACGATGGCGAAGGCGCCGAGCTGGTCGGCGTCCCGGAAGTGGAAGGCGAAGTAGAGGGTGAGGAAGCCGACGATGCCCCGGAGGAGCCCCATCGATGCAGCAGCCAGGAGGACCCCGACGGTGCGCAGCTCGGCCTTCTCCTCGGGGCCGGCGGGCGCGGTGGCCACCGCCACCTTGGGGAGGCGCAGGGCCATGCCGGCGGTGGCGGCGAAGGTGAGGACGGCCAGGGCGAGAGAGGCGCTGGGGTTGTCGTCGAACAACTTGAACAACAGGGCGGCGGGGGCGACGCCGACGAAGCCCATGATCCCGGAGAGGAGCTGGAGCTTGGAGTTGGCCTCGACCAGCTCGGCATCGCTCTGCACCACGGCCGGGACCAGCGAGGAGCGGGCGATGCCGTAACCCTTCTGGGTGACGAGGATGGCGAAGGCGACCGGGTAGAGCAGGAGGCTGTCGGCCCGGCCGATGAGCACCAGGCAGAGCAGGGCCCGAAGGATGGCCGTGCCGATGACGATCCAGCGCCGGCCGCTCTTGGCCCGGTCGAGGGCGGGGCCGATGAGGGGGGCGACCACGGCGAAGGGGGCCATGGTGAGGATGAGGTAGAGGAAGGTCTTGTCGCGGGCGTCGGAGGTGGCGGCGCTGAAGAAGATGGTGCCGGCCAGGGAGGCGGCCACCATGGCGTCGCCGGCGGCCGACCCGGCGTGCACCCGGGCCAGGCGCATGAAGGGCGACACCTGGAAGGCGGCGTTGGGCTCACGTCCGATCCCCGGCCCGGCCCGTCCCGGCCCCTGCGAGGTCAGCCGGCCGGTCTCCACTCGCCCCATGCTACGAGCCCCCACGGACATGCCCGTCCCTCCCCCGATCGGCATCACCCCAACCATGGGGACAGGAGTGGACCGTCAGACCTCGGCTGTCTCGCCCTCGCCGGCGATGCGGAGGCGAGGGCCGTCGACCGTGGTGAGCGTGACGCCGAGGACATCGCTCCGCACGCTGCCGTCGGCGGCCGGCACCGCGAGGGCCAGCTCTCCGAGAGGACTGAGGCGGTGGAGCTCGACCCGCCGATCCTGATGGACGATCCACACCTCCCGCACCCGCCGGCCGGCGTAGAACGGCAGCTTCTTGTACGAGTCGTCACCCGGGGAGCGAACCTCGATGACGAGCTCAGCCGCGGCCAGCCCGGCCTCGCCATAGGTGCGCCCGGGCCGGACGACCATCAGGTCGGGGACGCGCCAGTCGTCGTCAGCGGCGAAGAGCCCGCGCACCGTGGTCACCCGGAGGCCCCGTGCCTCGGCCGAGGGGTGGAGGGCAAAGATCAAGCCGTCGACGACATCGGCGTGCCAGTTCTTGGGCGGGTTCACAAGGTGCCATTCGCCTTCCCACCGTTCGTCCCGCTTGTCGATGCCCAGGCGGCGACGACGCTCCACCTCGGCATCGGTCACGACAGCGGGCACGGACGGCATCTCCTCAGTGTGACGGGCCAACGGCCGCTCGTCACGCCCTCGGCCCCGATCACCCCCGCCCGGGGTGATCGACCTCACGAGGCTCGCCCGTCCGGGAGCAGCGATCCGGACCGCCCCGGCATGCCCACCGTGCCCCCCGCCGAAACCGATCGTCAGGCCGCGAGCGCGGCGGCGAGGCGACCCCTACGGCGGGGCAGAAGCAACAGGGCGTTGGCGGTGACGATGGCATCGTGGTCGAGGGGCCGTTCATCGATGGCGTAACCGTGCTGGTGGAGCCAGGGGACCACGGCGCTCCACGACCACACCCGAGTGCCGCCGGCGACATGGCCCACCGCGGCGGGAAGGAGCGTCCCCTCCCGCCCACCCCCCACCCACTGGCTCACCGCCTGGCGGGAGACCCCCACCCGAGCCGCGATGTCCGTTGCGGCAACGAGATCGAGATCGACCCGGCGGACCACCGCTCCCTTCACGGCCAGCTCGACCAGGCGCACCCCCGCTCGGATGGCCGCGTCAGCTGCCCGGGCCCCAACGGCCACGTCGACCGCCACCAGGTCGTCGATCGACGAGACGGCGAGGACTTGGTCGTTGGTGCTCAAGGCCTCGACATGGGCCTCGTCCGACACGTCGATGCCGTCGACGACGAGAGCGAACGTGTACGGCTCCATGACGCTCCTTCACAGCAGCCTGACTTGACAACTGACAAGTCAAAGTATCACGGCTCGGCCGTGGGGGCACCGGGAGACACGCCGTCGCAGGATCTTCGCTTGCGCGCCCCCTCGCGGAGTCGAGAAGACGACGATGCGACATTCACCGGGGCAGGGATCTGGGCCACCGCAAACGAGCCATCCCCCAGGCATGGCTGCCCGGGTGCTCGACGTACCAGCCCGCCCGCAACGCCGCCTTCACCACGTTGCGGACGTCGTTGTCCGTGTGGCGAGCGGGTCGCTGGTCGCGTCGGGATGCCATCGTTGAAGCCCCTCGTGGCCGCGCCCGGCCAGCCCGGCGTGCCCATCCCCAGTAGGGGCGAAACGCCTACGTCGGTCAGGTCGCAGGCGGGGCCGTGAGGGCGAAGTCGCCGAGGGTCTCGGCCATCCACTCGGCTTCCTCGGCGATGGCGTCGTCGTAGGGCTGGGCCCCGTCGGACCAGTGGACGAACGAGGCGAGGTGCTTGAGGGCGAGGACGAGGCGGATGGCCTCGGCCCGGGACAGGCGCAGCTCGCCGGTGGCCTCGTCGACGGTGACCCGGAGGGGGCGGGAGACCGGGGAGGGGGGCGGGCAGGGGTGAGTAGCGAGACTCATGTCAGGACCTCGTTCTCAGGTTCTGGCCGGGCCCCGGGGGGTTCCACCACCGCCGGGGCCACTGGA
>CAZXRA010000162.1:0-3587 GCA_964643485.1 uncultured Iamiaceae bacterium
AGGACGTTGCGGGGATCGCCCTCGAAGGGCGTGCCGTCGAGGTTGGAGATGTCGCAGAACATGCGGGCCGCTGTCTCGTCGGACTGGCCCCACGGCAGCAGCTCGAAGGTGCTGGGATCGGGCTTGGCCAGGACGTCGGACTCCTGGATGCGGCTGAAGCCGTCGATGGCCGAGCCGTCGAACTGCATCCCCTCCTGGAAGGCCGACTCCAGCTCGGCCGGTGAGATGGCGAAGGACTTGAGCTGACCGACGACATCGGTGAACCACAGCCGGATAAGGCGGACACCCCGCTCCTCGACGGTGCGCATGACGTAGGCCTGCTGGGGATCCACGACGGCATCGTCGTCGCCGGCGCCGGGGGCCGCAACCCGGTAGCGCCCCCGTTCACATTGCGTTCATGGGCGCTGAGGACGGCGCGGACCGGGCTGACTACCCTCGACGGGGTCCCCGAGGCCGTTCACACGACGTTCACAATCGGGAAACGGCCGGGCAATCGCCTGCTGGCATGGTTCCGCCGTCACAGTCCACCACTCTGAAGTGAAGGAGATCGCCCGTGGCGATCAAGGCCGAGTACATCTGGATCGACGGCACCGAGCCGACGGCGCGCCTCCGCTCGAAGACCAAGGTCGTCGCCGAGGCCCCGAGCGAGTGGCCGATCTGGGGCTTCGACGGCTCCAGCACCAACCAGGCCCCGGGCGACTCGTCCGACTGCGTGCTCCAGCCCGTCAAGGTCGTACCCGATCCCATCCGGGGTGGTGACGACGTGCTGGTGCTCTGCGAGGTCCTCTACATCGACATGACCCCGCACGTCACCAACACCCGGGCCGCGCTGCGGGCCATCGACGACAAGTTCGCCGACCAGGAGCCCCTGTTCGGCATCGAGCAGGAGTACACGTTCTTCTCCGACGGTCACCCGCTCGGCTTCCCCAAGGGCGGCTTCCCGGCCCCGCAGGGCTTCTACTACTGCGGCATCGGCGCCGACGAGGTCTACGGCCGGGAGATCGTGGAGACCCACCTCGAGGCCTGCCTCGACGCCGGCCTCACCCTCTCGGGCATCAACGCCGAGGTCATGCCCGGCCAGTGGGAGTTCCAGGTCGGCCCCCTGTCGCCGCTCGAGGTCTCCGACCAGATGTGGCTCGCCCGCTACCTGCTCTACCGCATCGCCGAGGACTTCGACGTGGCCGCCACCCTCGACCCGAAGCCGGTGAAGGGCGACTGGAACGGTGCCGGGGCCCACACCAACTTCTCCACCAAGGCCATGCGCGAGGGCTACGACGCCATCATCGCCGCCTGCGAGTCGCTGGGTGCTCCCGGCAAGGTCGAGGAGCACGTCGCCGGCTACGGCGCCGACATCGAGCATCGCCTCACCGGCCTGCACGAGACGGCTCCGTGGAACGAGTACAGCTACGGCGTCTCCAACCGTGGCGCCTCGGTGCGCATCCCGTGGCAGGTGGCCCAGGACAAGAAGGGCTACATCGAGGACCGGCGTCCCAACGCCAACATGGATCCGTACATCGTCACCCGGCTGATCACCAACACGGTGTGCTCCGTCGCCCTCTGACATGGACCGGCTCGGCTCCGCCGCCCTCTGAACGCGCCGCACGTCTGACGAAGGGCCGGCCTCGCGGGGCCGGCCCTTCGCCGTTCTCCGGGCCGGTCCTGGTGGGACGGTAGGTTCGGGTATGGCCCCGATCGCTCTGATCGCGGTTTATTGGAGGAATCGTGGAGCAGCGCACGCCGGCTGAGGTGCTCGACGTCATCGCCCAGCACGAGGTGGCCTTCGTCGACTTCCGCTTCTCGGACCTGCCGGGCGTGATGCAGCACGTCACCATCCCGGCCCACGTCCTCAACGAGGCGCACTTCGAGACCGGTCACCCCTTCGACGGCTCGTCGGTGCGTGGGTTCCAGCAGATCCAGGAGTCGGACATGATCCTCGTGCCCGACCCCGACACGGGCTACCTCGACCCGTTCCGCCCCCACCCGACCTACGTGCTGCACTGCTTCGTGGCCGACCCGGTCACCGGCGAGAGCTACTCCCGCGACCCCCGCCACATCGCCCGCAAGGCCGAGCAGCACCTCTTCTCGACCGGGTTGGCCGACACCGCCTACTTCGGTCCGGAGCCCGAGTTCTTCGTGTTCGACGACGTGCGCTTCGAGACCCGGTCCAACGGCGCGTTCTACGAGGTCGACTCGGTGGAGGGGCAGTGGAACACGGGCCGGGACGAGCGGCCCAACCTGGGCTACAAGCCCCGCACCAAGCAGGGGTACTTCCCGGTGCCGCCCATGGACCACCTCCACGACCTGCGGTCGGAGATGACGCTCAACCTGGAGAACGTCGGGGTGCCCGTCGAGCTCCACCACCACGAGGTCGCCTCCGGCGGCCAGGGCGAGATCGGCATCCAGTTCGACACGCTCCTCGCCATGGCCGACAAGCTGATGACGTTCAAGTACGTCCTCAAGTCGACGGCGTGGGAGGCGGGCAAGAGCCTCACGTTCATGCCCAAGCCGGTGTTCGAGGACAACGGCTCGGGCATGCACACCCACCAGTCGCTCTGGAAGGGCGGCGAGCCGCTGTTCTACGACGAGACGGGCTACGCCGGGCTGTCCGACCTGGCCCGCTGGTACATCGGCGGCCTGCTCCACCACGCCCCGGCCCTGCTGGCCTTCACCAACCCGACGACGAACAGCTTCAAGCGCCTCGTCCCCGGCTACGAGGCGCCGGTGAACCTCGTCTACAGCCAGCGCAACCGCTCGGCGTCGTGCCGGATCCCGCTGGCCAACCTGTCGCCCAAGGCCAAGCGGGTCGAGTTCCGCTGCCCCGACTCCACCTGCAACCCCTACCTGGCCTTCAGCGCCATGCTGCTGGCCGGCCTCGACGGCATCGAGAAGCGCATCGAGCCGCCCGAGCCGGTGGACAAGGACCTCTACGACCTCCCCCCCGAGGAGCTGGCCGGCGTGCCCCAGGTGCCGGCGTCGCTGGAGGCCGCCCTCGACGCCCTGGAGGCCGACTCCGACTTCCTCCGCGCCGGCGATGTCTTCACCGACGACCTCCTCGACACCTGGGTGAGGTACAAGCGCACCCACGAGGTCGACGCCCTCCGCCTCCGCCCCCACCCCTACGAGTTCACCCTCTACTACGACATCTGAGCCACGAAGCGTGCTGGGCGCCGGTAGGTGCGTGTTAGGATGCATTGCATCCTATTGCGAAGGAGTGGGAGCGAGTCATGGCCCGTACGACGACGAGCGTCCGATTCGAGGACGAGCTCCGAGAGGATCTGGCGGCCGCAGCGGTTGCCGAAGGCACGACGGTCACCGAGCTGATCGAACGGTTTGTGCGCGAGGGGCTGGCGGGCGCGACCCACCCCGGCATCGTGTTCCAGCCGGGCCCGTCAGGACGGCGCGCGGCACTGGCGGGAGGGCCGGACGTGTGGGAGATCCTCGCTGCGCTCCGCCACGTCCCGGGCTCCGAGGCTGAACGGGTGGCCGCGCTGGCCGAGCAGTTTGGCGTCCACGAGCGTCAGATCCTGATCGCCCTCAACTACGCCGCTGCCCACCGCCAGGAGATCGAGGCGCGCATCGACGCCAAC
>CAZXRA010000163.1:0-2734 GCA_964643485.1 uncultured Iamiaceae bacterium
GCCCGGGTGTGGATGGGCGGCCCGCCGGCCGCCGTGGCCGAGACGTCGAGGGCGGCCCGGGCCGATCCCGCCGCGCTGGGTGTGAAGGACATGGCGACGACCTGCAGGTCGGTGGGCGATCCGGAGGCCACCCGGACGGCGACAGCGTCGACGCCGTCGCTCCCCAGCCAGGCCGGCCCGGCCCCGAGTCGTCCGCTCCCCTCGGCGTCGGGGAGGTCGGCATGGAGATCGACCCACTCGCTCCAGGGCCCCGTGCCGGTGCGGCCCCGCAGCTCCACCTCGACGGCGTCGGACCCCGTCCACGACACGCCGACCATCTGGGTGCCGGGGCTGACGGCGATCTCGGCCGCTGCGCCCCGGGCCCGGCTCGGTTCCTCCGGGAGCGAGATCGTCTCGGACCGCAGCTGTCCACCGGGTGTGGTCGTGGTGGTCACCTCGGTCGCCCGGGGGACGGGCTGCGGGGCGGCACCGGCTGTCGTCGGGACGGCAGCGGCGACCGCCGCCAGGGTGCAGGCCAGCGCCGTCAGCCATCGTGTGCGCACGCTCGGATCTCCCTCGTCGGTCGCCGCCCGCGACCGGACCAGGCTGCCACACGAGCCCGAGATGTGACAGTGACGTGACGAAACGCCACCTCCCCGTCACATCGGCCGCTCAGGAAGCCACGGTGATCTCGCCGTCGGCGGTGACGTCGACCTTCACGGTGTCGCCGTCGGCGACCTTGCCCTCGAGGATGGACACGGCCAGGCGGTCGCCCACCTCCCGCTGGATCACCCGCTTGAGGGGCCGGGCGCCGAAGGCGGGGTCGAAGCCCTCCCGGGCCAGGGCGACGAGGGCGCCGTCGGAGACCTCGAGGGTGATGCGCCGCTCCTCCAGCCGGTGCCGCAGGGCCTCCAGCTGGATCCCGACGATGTGGCCCAGGTCGTCCTCGGTGAGGGCCCGGAAGCGGACGATGTCGTCGATGCGGTTGATGAACTCGGGCTTGAAGAACTCTCGGGGGTCTCCCGGCAGGTTCGACGTCATGATCAGCACCGTGTTGGTGAAGTCGACCGTGCGGCCCTGGCCGTCGGTGAGGCGCCCGTCGTCGAACACCTGGAGCAGCACGTTGAACACGTCGGGGTGGGCCTTCTCGATCTCGTCCAGCAACACCACGGAGTAGGGCCGGCGGCGAATGGCCTCGGTGAGCTGGCCGCCCTCGCCGTAGCCCACGTAGCCGGGCGGGGCACCGATCAGCCGCGAGACGGTGTGCTTCTCCATGTACTCGCTCATGTCGATGCGGACCATGGCCTTGGCGTCGTCGAACAGGAAGTCGGCGAGCGTCCGGGCCAGCTCGGTCTTGCCCACGCCGGTGGGGCCGAGGAACAGGAACGACCCGATGGGCCGGTCGGGGTCGGACAGGCCGGCCCGGCTGCGGCGGATGGCGTTGGCCACGGCGGTGACAGCCTCGTCCTGACCGACGACCCGGGCGTGGAGCACGTCCTCCATGCGGACGAGCTTGGCCATCTCGCCCTCCATCATCCGGGTGACGGGGACGCCCGTCCACGCGCTGACGATGCCGGCGACGTCCTCCTCGTCGACCTCCTCCTTCAGCATCCGCTGGGTGGACTGGAGGTCGGCCAGGCGCTCGGTGGCCGCGTCGACCTGCTTCTCCAGGGCGGGGATCTGGCCGTAGCGGATCTCCGACGCCTTCTCCAGGTCGGGTTCCCGCTCCAGCTCGGAACGCCGGGCCTCCAGGGCCTCCTTGAGCTCCCGGATGTCCTCGATGGCCTCCTTCTCGGCCTGCCAGTGGGCCTTCATGCCGCTGGCCTGCTCGGTGAGGTCGGCCAGCTCCCGGTCGAGGGTCTCCAGCCGCTCCTCGGAGGCGGCATCGGTCTCCTTGGCCAGGGCCACCCGCTCGATCTCCAGCTGGCGGATGCGCCGCTCGACCACGTCGATCTCGGTGGGCAGGGAGTCGATCTCGATGCGGAGCTTGGAGGCCGACTCGTCGACCAGGTCGATGGCCTTGTCGGGCAGGAAGCGACCGGTGAGGTAGCGGTCGGACAGCGTGGCCGCCGCGACGAGGGCGGCGTCTTGGATGCGCACGCCGTGGTGCACCTCGTAGCGCTCCTTCAGGCCCCGCAGGATGGCGATGGTGTCCTCGACCGAGGGCTGGCCCACGAAGACCTGCTGGAAGCGGCGCTCGAGGGCGGCGTCGGTCTCGATGAACTTGCGGTACTCGTCCAGCGTCGTGGCGCCCACCAGCCGCAGCTCGCCGCGGGCCAGCATGGGCTTGATCATCTGGCCGGCGTCCATGGCCCCCTCGGCCTTGCCGGCGCCGACGATGGTGTGGAGCTCGTCGATGAAGGTGATGACCTCGCCCTCGGCGTCGGTGATCTCCTTCAACACGGCCTTGAGCCGCTCCTCGAACTCGCCCCGGTACTTGGCTCCGGCGACCATGCCGCCCAGGTCGAGGCTGATGACCCGGCGGTTCTTGAGCCCCTCGGGCACGTCGCCCTCGACGATGCGGCGGGCGAGCCCCTCGACGGCGGCGGTCTTGCCCACGCCGGGTTCGCCGATGAGGACGGGGTTGTTCTTGGTCCGGCGCGAGAGCACCTGGATGACGCGCCGGATCTCCTCGTCGCGCCCGATGACGGGGTCGAGCTTGCCCTTGCGCGCCTCTTCGGTGAGGTCGCGGCCGAAGCGCTCCAGCGCCTGGTACTGGTCCTCGGGGTTCTCACTCGTCACGCGGTGACTTCCC
>CAZXRA010000164.1:0-6600 GCA_964643485.1 uncultured Iamiaceae bacterium
GACCAGATCGTGCCCGTCGACGTCTACGCCCCCGGCTGCCCGCCCGGGCCCGAGACCCTCATCCACGCCATCAACACCCTGCACGAGAAGATCCTCGACGGCGACATCCTGCGCCGCCGCCAGGCCACCGGGGCCGGCGCCGGGCTCACCGTCGACCAGCGCGACGGCCAGGCCGCCCCCGTCCTCCTGTCCGGGCGGAGCTGAGCATGGCCCCGTCTGATGGCGCCACCGACGCCGATGCCACGCCGACCGACACCGCGGTAGCGCCTCCAGACGTGCACGGCTGCCCGGTGACCGTCGACCGGGGTGAGACCACCGTCCATCCCCCGCGCCAGCAGTTGGCGGACGTGGTGCGGGCCCTGCGCGACGAGGGCTGGCTCATGTGCCTCGACGTCACCGCCGTCGACCACCTGGCCAACGCCGCCCCCCGTCTCCTCCCCGAGGGCCTCGCCCCCGAGCGCTTCGAGGTGGTCGTCCTCCTCATCAACCATGCCGAGCGGGCCCGCCTCCGCCTCAGGGTGCAGGTGCCCGAGGACGACCCCACCGTGCCCTCCCTGTTCGCCGTGCACCCCGGCACCGAGGCCCTGGAGCGCGAAGTGTTCGACATGTTCGGCATCGCCTTCGACGGCCACCCCGATCTCACCCGGATCCTCATGCCCGAGGACTGGGACGGCCATCCGCTGCGCAAGGACTACGCCGTGGGCCGCATCCCCGTGCAGTTCAAGGGCGACCCGGGACCCCGGTAGACGATGACGACCACGGATCCCACCCCCCCCGCCGCCACCGGAGAAGGGGCCCAGGAGATGGCGCCCCGCGCCGTTGCCGGCGGCGTCGAGGTCCTGCGCGAGATGGGCAGCGTCCTCCGCCTCTCCGAGGCCGAGGTGGCGGCCATGGGCGACGCCGAGCCCGATCCCGACGAAGCCACCACCACGATCATGAACATGGGGCCGCAGCACCCCTCCACCCATGGCGTGCTGCGACTGATGCTGGAGCTCGACGGCGAGCGAGTGCTGCGCACCAAGCCCATCGTCGGCTACCTGCACACCGGCATGGAGAAGACGGGTGAGACCCTCACCTACCTCCAGGGCCCCACCAACGTCACCCGCATGGACTACGCCGCGCCGCTCTTCAACGAGCTGGCCTTCTCGCTCACCACCGAGAAGCTGCTGGGCGTCGAGATCCCCGCCCGGGCCACGTGGATCCGCATGCTCCTCTGCGAGCTCAACCGCATGAGCTCGCACCTGCTGTTCCTCGCCACCAACGGCATGGACGTGGGTGCCGTGTCGATGATGATCTACGGCTGGCGGGAGCGGGAGGAGACGCTCCGCGTCCTGGAGCTCATCACCGGCCTGCGGATGAACCACAACTACATCCGCCCCGGGGGCGTGGCTGCCGACCTGCCCGACGGGTGGGAGGCCGCGGTCCAGAACCTCCTCGACACCATCCCGGCCCGCCTCGACGAGTACGAGACCCTCCTCACCAACCAGCCGATCTACCAGGAGCGGCTCCAGGGCGTCGGGATCATCACCGCCGAGGAGGCCATCGCCCTCGGCGCCACCGGCCCCGTCCTCCGCTCCACCGGCTACGCCTGGGACCTCCGCCGCGACATGCCCTACCTGGCCTACGACGAGGTCGACTTCGACGTCATCGTCGGCTCCTACGGCGACTGCTTCGACCGCTACGCCATCCGCCTGGCCGAGGTGCGGGAGTCGATGCGGATCATCGGCCAGATCATGGAGCGCCTCCCGGCCGGCGACTACCGGGTGCAGGACAAGAAGGTCACCCCGCCGCCTCGGGCCCGCATCGACGAGTCGATGGAGGCGTTGATCCACCACTTCAAGATCTTCACCGAGGGCTTCCAGGTGCCGGCGGGCGAGGCCTACGCCGCCGTCGAATCGCCGCGCGGGGAGCTGGGTTGCTACATCGTGAGCGATGGATCGGCGAAGCCCTACCGCATGCACGTCCGAGGGCCGTCGTTCGTGAACCTCCAGACGCTGCCGCACATGATGCACAACGGGCTCATCGCCGACGGCGTGGCCGTCATCTCCTCTGTCGACCCGATCATGGGGGAGGTCGATCGCTGATGGCCAGGCTCACTGCGGAGAACGTGGCCGTTGCCGAGGAGATCATCTCGCGGTACCCCCGGCCGAAGTCGGCGTTGATCCCGTTGCTGCACCTGGCCCAGGAGCAGGACGGGTATGTCGCCGACGATGCGATGGAGCACCTGGCCGAGCTGGTGGGCGTCACGCCGGCCGAGGTGTTGGGGACGTGCTCGTTCTACGAGATGTTCAAGCGCCAGCCGGTGGGGCGCTACGTCATCAACGTCTGCACCAACATCGCCTGCCAGATCATGGGCGGCGAGGAGCTGCTGCACCACGCCGAGGAGACGCTCGGCATCCGGTCCGGCTCCACCACGCCTGATGGCCTGTTCACGGTCGAGGACGTGGAGTGCATCGCCGCCTGCACCGAGGCCCCTTGTCTCCAGGTCAACTACCGGTACCGGCACCGCATCACCCACGAGGAGTTCGACGCACTCGTCGACGATCTGCGGTCGGGGCGCCTCGACGACGAGGTGCCGGCCCACGGCACCCTGGCCCGGGTGCGCCAGCACATCCCCGCCGCCACGGCCGCCGGTCCGGCTCGCCCGGGGGAGTGCGAGGAGCCGGTGTGGATCGCGTCGCGGCCGGCGCCGGCCAAGGAGGCGAGCTCGTGACGGTCACCGACGCTCCCAAGATCATCACGTCCCGCTTCGGCTACGACGACTCCCACACCATCGAGCGCTACGAGGCCACGGGGGGCTACGAAGGGTTGAAGGCGGCCCTGGCCAAGCGGCCCGACGAGGTGGTCGGCGAGGTCAAGACGGCCAGCCTGCTGGGCCGGGGCGGCGCCGGCTTCCCCGCCGGGGTGAAGTGGGGCTTCTGCCCGCCCGGCGTGTGGCCCCGGTACCTCGTCGTCAACGGCGACGAGTCCGAGCCCGGCACCTACAAGGACCGCCTCCTCATGGAGCGCGACCCCCACCAGCTCATCGAGGGCGTCCTCATCGCCTGCTACGCCATCGGCTGCTCCCAGGCCTTCCTCTACGTCCGGGGCGAGATGGCCCTGGCCCAGGAGCGCATCGCCGCCGCCCTCAACGAGGCCTACGCCCAGGGCTACGTCGGTCAGGGCATCCTCGGCTCCGACTTCTCCGTCGACGTCGTCCTCCACTGGGGAGCCGGCGCCTACATCGTGGGTGAGGAGACGGCGCTCATCGAGTCGCTGGAGGGCAACCGGGGCATGCCCCGCCTCAAGCCGCCCTTCTTCCCGGCGGCCAAGGGCCTCTACCTCCAGCCCACCGTGGTCAACAACGTGGAGACCCTGGCCAACCTCCCGTGGATCCTGCGGGAGGGTGGGGCCAGCTTCGCCGAGCTGGGCGCCGAGGCCAGCCGGGGCACCCGCATGTTCGCCGTGTCCGGCCACGTCCGGAACCCGGGCGTGTACGAGGTGGAGTTCGGTGTCACCACCTTCCGCGACCTGATCTACGCCCCGGTGTACGGCGGCGGCATCCGGGGCGACCACGCCCTCAAGGCCTTCATCCCCGGCGGGGCGTCGGCCCCCTGGTTCTACGAGGAGCACCTCGACCTGCCCCTGGAGAAGGGCGCCGTCGACAAGGCCGGCTCCATGCTCGGCTCGGGGGCCATCGTCGTCATGGACGACACCACCGACATGGTGAAGGCCGCCCTCCGGGTGGTGCGCTTCTTCGCCCGCGAGTCGTGCGGCAAGTGCACGCCGTGCCGGGAGGGCACGAGCTGGCTGGAGAAGATCCTGGAGCGCATCCTCGACGGCCACGGCCGCCCCAGCGACCTCGACCTGCTGCTCGACGTGTGCGACAACATCAGCCCCGGCATCGCCTGGCCCCCCAAGCAGACCACGATCTGCCCATTGGGCCCGTCGGCCGTGTCGCCCATCGCCTCGGCCGTCACCCGCTTCCGCGACGAGTTCGAGGCCCGCCTGGGCGGTGGCCCGGTGCCCGTCACCATCGCCATGGCCGGCGGTGCCTACGTCCCCGCCCCGACCGCTGCGACTCCCGCCGAGGTCGCCTCATGACCCCCCACCCCCGCAACTTTGTACGGAGTTCGTTCCCCACGACCGAACTCCGTCCAAAGTCCGTCGACGTCACGGGGGAGGGGCCCCGATGACCGCGGTCGAGCCCCGTTCCGACACCGACCTCACCATCACGGTGGACGGGGTCGAGGTGGCGGCCCGGAAGGGCGAGCTGGTCATCGACGCGGCCGAGCGGGCCGGCACCTACATCCCCCGCTTCTGCTACCACCCCCGCATGAAGCCGGTGGGGATGTGCCGGCAGTGCCTGGTGGAGATCGACACCGGCCGCGGCCCCGCCCTCCAGCCCTCGTGCATGATCGAGTGCAGCGACGGCATGTCTGTCGAGACCGGCACCCCGGTGACGATCAAGGCCCAGACCGGCGTGCTGGAGATGCTCCTCGTCAACCACCCGCTCGACTGCCCGGTGTGCGACAAGGGCGGCGAGTGCCCCCTGCAGGACCAGGCCATGTCCCACGGGCCGGGCGAGTCCCGCATGGTCGAGGAGAAGCGCCACTTCGAGAAGCCCATCCCGGTGAGCGACCTGGTGCTCCTCGACCGGGAGCGCTGCATCCTCTGCGACCGGTGCACCCGTTTCGCCAAGGAGGTGGCGGGCGAGCCGCTGATCCACTTCATGGACCGGGGCAACGAGACCCAGGTCAACACCTTCCCCGACCACCCCTTCGCCTCGTACTACTCGGGCAACACCGTGCAGATCTGCCCGGTGGGGGCCCTCACGTCGTCGTCCTATCGGTTCAAGGCCCGCCCGTGGGACCTGGTGCAGGTCGAGTCGACGTGCCAGGGCTGCGCCGTGGGCTGCCGCATCGTGGTCGACACCAGCCGCAACCGGATCCTGCGCCACAACGGCGTCGACGTCGACCCGGTGAACTGGGGCTGGCTCTGCGACAAGGGCCGCTTCGGCTTCGATGCCATCGAGTCCGACGCCCGCCTGGGCGCCCCCGTGGTGCGCCGGGGCGACGGCCTGGCCGAGACCACATGGAGCGATGCCCTGGGGGTGGCCGCCGCCGCCCTGCGCGCCGCTCGCGACAAGGGCCCCGGCGCCATCGCCGTCCTGGGCGGAGCCCGTCTCACCAACGAGGACGCCTACGCCTGGGCCAAGCTGGCCAAGGGCGTCCTGGGCACCGACAACGTCGACGCCCAGCTCGGCGACGGCCTGCCCGCCGAGGTGGTGCTGGGCCTGCCCCGCGCCACCATCGACGACGTGTGCACCCCGGGCGGCACGATCCTCTGGATCGGGGCCGACCCCCGCGAGGAGCTGGCCGTCCTCTACCTGCGTCTCCGCCACGCCGTGGTCGAGGACGGCGCCCGCCTGGTCGCCATCACGCCCACGGCCACCTCGCTCGACGGCCTGGCCGCCGCTGCGTTCCACCCCGCTCCGGGCGACCTGGCCGCCGTGGTGGCCGCCCTCCTGGAGGGTGGCCCCGCTCCCGAGGGCATCGACGCCACCGCCCTGGAGGCGGCCCGCGGCCTGCTCGCCGCCGACGATCTCACCGTGGCCCTGGGCCGGGCCTCGGTGGCCGAGAGCGCGGCCTACACCGTCGACGCCGCCGCCGTCGTGGCCCGGTCCCGCCCCGGCACGCCGGTGCTGTCGCTGCTGCGCCGGGGCAACGTCCACGGTGCCCTCGACATGGGCCTGGCCCCCGGGCTGCTGCCCGGTCGGGTCACCCTCGACGATCCCGACCGGGTCCGGGTCGTCTGGGATCGCGTCCCGGCCGAGCGGGGCCTCGACGCCGACGGCATCCTCACCGCCGCGGCCGAGGGCAAGGTCGACGTGCTCGTCCTGATCGGGGCCGACCCGCTGGCCGACCACCCCGACCGTCAGCTCGTCACCCGGGCCCTGGCCGGCGCGGGCACCGTCATCGCCACCGATCTCTTCCTCACCGCCTCCAGCGGCCAGGCCGACGTGGTGCTGGCCGCGGCCGGGCCCGACGAGGTCGTGGGCACCCACACCAACATCGAGGGCCGCATCAGCGTGCTGGGCCAGGCCGTCACCCCGCCGGGCACGGCCCGCCCCGACTGGATGATCGCGGCCGAGCTGGCCCTGCGCCTCGGCGCCGACCTGGGCCTGGAGTCGGTCGAGGACATCTGGTCCGAGATCGAGGCCGTGGCCCCCAGCCACGCCGGCATCACCGCCGAGGTGCTGGCCGCCACCGGCGACGGCGTCGTCGTCCCGCTGCCGGCTGCGCCCCTCACGACGACGTCCTCCGACCCCGCCCACCTCCCTGAGGGCGTCGGCTCCGCCGACACCGGCACGACTCAGGTCGACACCGAGGGTGTGGCCGTGGGCGGCTCCGACCTGGGCCCCGAGGGCGGAGGGGACGAGGACCAGGTCGACCAGGCCGACGGCCCGGAGCCCAGCGGCGAGGGCGCAGCCGATGGCGACAGCGGCCCCACCGGTCCGGAGGGCGAGGGCGATGCCGAGAACGCCTCGTTCGAGCCCTCCGACCACGAGGGCGGGGGCTCTGACGACGAGGCCGAGGTCGCTCCCGCGGAGGACGATGG
>CAZXRA010000165.1:0-11156 GCA_964643485.1 uncultured Iamiaceae bacterium
AGCCGAAGTCCTCGATGAGCTGCTGGTAGGCCCCCGCTTCCTCCAGGGGGTTCAGATCCTGGCGGTGGAGGTTCTCGACCACCGCCTGCTCCAGGGAGGCGCTGTCGTCCACCGTCCGCACCACGGCGGGGATGCGAGCCAGGCCGGCCCGGCGGGCCGCCCGCCACCGCCGCTCCCCGGCGATGAGCTCGTAGCGCTCCCCGACCAGGCGGACGAGGATGGGCTGGAGGACACCCAGCTCCCGCACGGAGGCGGCCAAGGCGGCCAGGCTCTCCTCGTCGAAGTGGGCACGCGGCTGATGGGGGTTGGGCTCGATCTCATCGACGGCGATCTCGGCCAAGCCGGCGCCCGTCGGGGTCGGTTCAGGGGTCGGCGCATCCCCCGATCCGGGAATGAGGGCGTCCAACCCCCGCCCCAGGCCACTACGACGGGCCACGGCTGACCTCCCGGGCTAGCTCGCGGTAGGCCAGGGCGCCGCGCGAGGACGAATCGAACGTGATGATCGGCTGGCCGAAGGACGGGGCTTCCGAGAGGCGCACCGTCCGGGGGATCATCTGCCGGCAGACCTTCTCACCGAAGTGCTCGCGGACCTCTTTGACGACCTGGTCGCTGAGCTTGGTCCGAGCGTCGTACATCACCAGGACGATGGTGGAGACCCGCAGTTCACGATTCAGGTTCTTCTGGACCAGGGAGACGTTGCGGATGAGCTGGCCCAGCCCCTCCAGGGCGTAGTACTCGCACTGGATCGGCACCAGCACCTCCTCCGCTGCGGCCATGGCGTTCACGGTGAGGAGGCCCAGCGACGGAGGGCAGTCGATGAGGACGTAGTCGAAGTCGTCCCGAACCTGGTTCAAGGCGTTGCGGAGGCGCATCTCCCGGCTGAAGGCGGGGACGAGCTCGATCTCCGCTCCGGCCAGATCCAGGGCCGATGGCGCAACCAGCAGGTTCCGCACGGCCGTGCCCTCGATGCAGTCCTCGAGCGGAGCGTCGTGCAGGATCACGTCGTACATCGACGTCTGGAGCTCACGCACGTTGATGCCCAGGCCCGTGCTGGCGTTGCCCTGGGGGTCGAGGTCGACGACCAGGACGCGGTAGCCCAGCTCGGCCAGGCAGGCGCCCAGGTTGACCGATGTGGTGGTCTTGCCCACCCCTCCCTTCTGGTTGGCCACGGCGATCACCCGGGGGAGGCCCTCGCGGGGGAGATCATCCGATGGGGGAGCGAGATCGGGTTGGGGAAGAGACGACGCCGAGGACGGTGGTGTCTCCGTCGCCTCCTCGGCGGCCCGCAGTTGGTCGAAGATGGCCCGGCCCCGATCGGCGACGGCCTCCTTCGGAGACGTGGATGGCACGGGCGTCATCCTGGTCCTTGGTCCGGCGAAAGGCAAGGATCCTCGGCTCTGTTTCACGTGAAACAGGGCGAGACTCGGTGCAGGGGATGTTCCACGTGGAACATCCCGAGCTGTCCGGCGTTCAGAAGAGAGGGCGGCGGGCAGGGAGTCCCGGACGTCGAGGAAAGGCCTCGGGACACGTCTCGGCTTGGCGCAGAACCATGTAGGAGGCCTGAGCGTGCGGGCGGGCCTCCACGGGCTCCAGCCCGACCTGGGCCAGCCCGTCGACCGGCCACCGATCGGGCCCACCCCCCGGTGGATCGCTCACCACCAGGTGGCCGCCAAGGGACAGGAGGGGAGCCGCGCACTCGGCGACGACCGCCGGCGGCCCGAAACTGCGGGCCACCACCACGTCGACTCCCGCCCGCCAGGACCGCTGGCGTCCCAGCTCCTCCGCCCGTCCCCATCGCACCGTCACCCGCGGCGCCAGCCCCAGTTCCCCCACCGCCAGTTCCAGATAGGTGCAACGTCGCTGGCTGGCGTCGATCAGGACCATCTCCGTCTCCGGCCAGCAGGCCACGGCCAGTACCAGGCCCGGCACCCCGCCCCCGCTCCCCAGATCGAGAGCCCGCTCCGGCGCCATGGCTCCAAGGGCCGCGGCAAAGCCCTGGCTGTGGGCCACATGGGAGGCAATGGGGTCGGGGCCCAGCAGGTCACGAGCCCGTTGCTGGTCCAAAGCCCTGATCAGGGGGCCCAGGTCGACAGATCGCCCCGGAGGACGTCGACCGCGGGGGTCGGCGCCCACGGGACCGGATCAGTCGGCCGGGTGGACGACCACCCGTCGGCGGGGTTCCTCGCCCTCCGACGTGGTGCGCACCCCGTCGATGGCATTGATGGCGTCGTGGATGATCTTGCGATCAGGGGCGGACATGGGCTCCAGGGCCTTGGCCCGGCCCGCATCGCGCACAGCCTCGGCCACGGTCGCAGCGAAGCGCTCCAGGGCCTCCCGACGCCGCTCGCGATAGCCCCCGATGTCGATCCGGACCCGGCCCTCTTGCCCGTCCGGCGCAGCCCGGAAGACCACAGTGCGGGCCAGCTCATGGACGGCCTGGAGGGTGAGGCCCCGCGGCCCGATCAGGAGGCCGAGGTCGTCGCCGACGACCCGCACCTCACGCGTCTCGTCGTCGATCTCGACGACCTCGACGGTGCCGACGAGGCCAAAGGCCTCCACCAAGCCCGACACGAAGGTCTCCACGGTGGCCACATGCTCATCGAGGCTCATGGTCTGAGTGTCCACGGTGTCTCCTTGCTGGGGGCCCTTCGGGCCATCGGTCGCTCGGGGGGACGACGCACTTGCCGAGCGACGGCCGTTGCCGCCTCCACCCGAGCCGGAACGCCGTCGCCGCTCCCCGCCGGAGCCCGAGCCGGCCTGCGGGGCATCGGTGGCACCGCGGGGCTCGTCGGCCTCCTTCGGCGGGCGCGCCGGGGCCGTGCCGGACGTGTCGGAGGATCCGTTGCGCCCCCGTCCCCGCCCTCCGCCGGAGCGCTTCCGGTCGCGTCGTTCCTGCTTGGGCCGGTGCTGACGGGGGACGACGCGGGCCTTCACCCGGGCTGTGCCCTTGGTGCGGCCGAACAGACCAGCTCGCGGCTCTTCCAGGATCTGGACCTCGGCATCAGCCTCGTCCACTCCCAGCTCGTCCAACGCCAAGTCAATGGCTTCTTTGACCGTCCGGCCGGTGATCTCAACCCATTCCACGCGTCAGTTCCTCTTCTTCTTCTTCTTCGATCGATTTTGGTTAGAAGGCGCCATGCGGCTCGGAGCCTTCCGAGCCGGTGCCTGGGAGCGGGCCTGCGTGCTCGTCGCAGTCCGGCCCTTGCCCGCCTTGGGCGGGGGAGTGCCGTCGTCGTCGGGGGACGACGGCGGGGTGTCGGCCCGGTTCGGGAGCTGGATCAGCCCCCCGAGGAGGCTCCGACGATCCGAGGGAACCGTGTCAGCATGTGACGGAACCTTGTCGGCCTTGGCGCCCTTGGTCGTGCCGCCCTTGCCGCTGCCCTTGCCGGCGCCGCCCTTCTGGTCGGCGAACATGGTGCGGGTGATGAAGGCCTGCTGCCCGATGCGGTAGAGGTTCGAGACCAGGAAGTACAAGACGATGCCGGCGGGCAGCGTCAGCGAGAAGATGGGCAGGAAGAAGGGCAGGATCTTCATCAGCATCTGCTGCTGGGGGTTGATCTGGGCCTGGGAGCCCGAGTTGCGGGCCTGGATCTGACGCTGCTGGTACCACGCCGTCAGCCCGATCAAGAGGACGAGGGCGAGGTAGGGGAGGGCGTCGACCACGCCCGTCGACAGGCGGTTGGTGAAGGTGTCGGCCAGATCGAGGCCGAAGGAGTTCATGTGGCGCGCCGCGTTGAGGGCCCGGTAGAGGGCGGTGCCGTGATCGAGGTACCCGGGATCGAAGGTGCCGAAGGCGCTGAAGGTGCCGCCCCCGTCCGGGTGGCGGGCGGCCAACCCGGCGGCCGCCCCCATCTCGTAGCCGTAGCCGGGCTGCTTCACCATGCCGTTGAGGACTTGGTACAGGACGAAGAAGACCGGCATCTGCACCAGGAGGGGAAGGCATCCACCCAACGGGTTAATGTTGTGCTCCTTGTAGAACGCCATCATCTCTTCGTTGAGCTTCTGACGGTCGTCCTTGTATTTCGCTTGCAGTTTGCGCAACTCAGGTTGCAGACGCTGCATGGCGATCATCGACCGAGTGCTCTTGAGGGTGAGCGGGGTCACCACCACCATGACGCCCAGGGTCAGGAGGAGGATCGAGCCCCCGTACGACGAGGTGAGGTCGTAGAAGAAGGCCAGGACAGCGGCGATCGTGTCGAACAGGAAGTCCATCAAGCGGTCCGATCAACGGGCGAGGAGGCCTCGGGCACGGGATCCCACCCGTGGCCTCCGAAGGGATGGCAACGACCGACGCGCCGGACGGCGAGCCACGAGCCCCGGGCCGCGCCGTGGGTGGCGATGGCGTCGGCGGCGTAGGTCGAGCACGTGGGCTGGAAGCGACACGGCGAGGGGCGCCCGGCCCGGACGGCCTGGTACGCACCGACGGCTCCCACGAGGAACCGGACGGGCACCGACGGCGCCGAACGGGTGCTCATGGCCGGGAGAGCGCCCGGGCAAGGGCCCGGCACAGGTCGGCGCGCACCTGGGCGACGGGCAGAGTGGCCACCGGAGCACCCGCCGTGACCAGGAGAGATCCGGCAGGCAGCCCCCCGTCACGAGCCAGGTCACGCAGGATGGCGCGCAGGCGGCGCCGAATGCGGTTGCGGACCACGGCGGAGCCTGCGTGGCGACCCACGGCGAAGGCCACCCGGCACTCGCCCTCGGGCTGGGGGAGGGCGCGCACCGTCACCGGCCCGGACCGGCCCCGACGGCCCTCCGAGCGCACGGCGCGCATGGTGCGGTGTCCACGAAGCGGGGTGATCAGGCGGACAGGCGAGCCCGGCCCTTGAGGCGGCGGTTCCGGAGGACGGCCCGCCCGGCGCGAGTCGCCATGCGCTTGCGGAAACCGTGTCGCTTCGAGCGACGACGGACGTTGGGCTGATAGGTGCGCTTCACTGCTCTCCTCCTCGGACACCGCGACTCCTCCGGGTTCGAGTCCGTCGGCTGACGGCATCGAGGATCCTGGACCGGCACGATCCGCCAGGACCGCGGCCCCGGCGCCGACCAGACCGGTGGGCGGGCGCGACAGCCCCGTGCGGTCACGAGGCCGACACAACGGTAGATGCCGCCCGGGAACAGGAGCAACACGGGGCGCGGCCACCACGGTGACGAGGTCCCGACGGCGGTGGTACGGTCCCGCATCTTGCCGCCGGCCCCGCCGCCGCGACCGGAGGCAGAACGACAGAACCCCACCGACAGGGACCCCTCGGTCCCTGCCTCGTTGTCCACATTCTGTGGATCTCCGTGTGGACGAGGAGAAAGAGAAGGACACCCGAGTCGTGGGCGACGCCGAGCTCCTATGGGGAACATGCTGCGACTTCCTGCGGGAGCAGGTCACCGACGGTGTGTGGAAGTCGACGTTCCATGGCATCCAGGCAGTTTCCACAGACACCGACCGTCTGGTGATCGCCGTGCCCAGCGGCATCGTCGCCGACCGGGTCCAGGGTCGCTACCGCTCGCTCATCAACGAAGCGCTGACCGCAGCCAATGGGGCCCCGGTGGAGCTCATCGTCGAGGTCCGGGCCCAAGACGAGGTGCTTCCCACGGCCTCCGACCCCCTCGACGACGAGGAGCCCGAGAACGGGAGGCAGGAGACGGCCGAGGCCTTCCCGGCCCCCGGCGTCACCGGGACGACCATCGGCACCGACATCCTCTACACCTTCGACGACTTCGTCATCGGCCAGTCCAACCGCTTCTCCTATGCCGCATCCATGGCCGTGGCCGAGACCCCGGGCCGGGCCTACAACCCCCTCTTCATCTACGGCGACGCCGGGTTGGGCAAGACCCACCTGCTCCAGTCGATCCGCACCTACGTGGCCCAGAACTACCCCACCAAGGTGGTGCGGTACGTCTCCACCGAGCGCTTCCTGAACGACTTCATCGAGTGCATCCGGCTCAAGACGATGAACGAGTTCAAGCGCCGCTACCGGGAGCTCGACGTCCTCCTCGTCGACGACATCCAGTTCCTCGAAGGAGCGGAGCGCTTCCAGGAGGAGTTCTTCCACACCTTCAACGAGCTCCACTCGCGACGCAGCCAGATCGTGCTCACGTCCGACCGGTCCCCGGATGCCATCGCCACCCTGGAGCACCGCCTGCGCAGCCGGTTCAAGATGGGCCTGATCACCGACATCCAGCCGCCGGACATCGAGACCCGGCTGGCCATCCTCCGCAAGAAGGCGGAACGGGCTCCCATCGAGGTGCCCGACGACGTGCTCGAGTTCATCGCCACCAACATCACCGACAACATCCGTGAACTCGAGGGGGCCCTCACCAGGGTCACCGCCTACGCCAACCTCTACCAGCGCGACCTGGGCGTCAGCATGGCCGAACAGGTGCTGTCCGACATCCTGGGCGACAACGCCAGCCGCACCGTCAGCCCCGCCCTCATCCTGGAGAAGGTCTCGCAGCGCTACGGCTTCAGCGTGGAGGAGATCTGCGGCAAGAGCCGCCGCCGCCCGCTGGTCACCGCCCGCCAGGTCGCCATGTACGTCATCCGGGAGCTCACCGACCTGAGCTACCCGGCCATCGCCCGGGAGTTCGGCGGTCGCGACCACACCACGGTCATGCACGCCGTCAGCAAGATCGAGAGCCTGATGGCCGAGCGGAAGCCGATCTTCCACCAGGTCCAGGCCATCGTGCAGGAGCTGAAGAAGGGCGCGACCTGATGGGCCGGCCTGTGGGTGAGCAGTGGACGACCGTGTGGGGTGGCTCGGGATCTCGTGGGGACCACCCGGTGGACGACGGCCCCTCGCGGTGGAGGAACGCCGCGCCATCCGCGGGGCTGCCCTTCCCCCTGTGGAACGCTGTGGACAGCAGTGGACGACGGACGTTCGTCCTGACCAGGCGCGATGCCGCGTTGTCCACGATCCACAGGTCCCCCTACTCCCATGACCTGATGTTCCACCATGTTGTGGGAGATTGGCCCGTCGTGAACGAAGGAGAGTCCCGGTGAAGTTCCGTTGCGAGCGTGACGAGCTGGTGGAGGCCCTCGGCACCGCCGGACGCGCCGTGGCCAACCGGGGAGGGGCCCTGCCCGTCCTGTCCGGTGTCCGCCTCGAGCTCGAAGGTGATGCCCTGCGGCTCACCGGCAGCGACCTCGACCTGACCGTGTCGGTCGGCATCGAGGTGGCGGGCCAGGCTGATGGCGTGGCCGTCATGCCGGCCAAGATCGCGTCCGATGTGGTGCGGTCGCTCGACTCCGGGCGGGTGGAGATCAGTGTCGAGGGGGACGAGGCCCAGATCACCTCGGGCCGGTTCGCCTCGTCGATCCGCCTCCTGCCCGCCGACGAGTTCCCCCGCCTCGGCACCCCGGCCGAGCACGCCGTCACCCTGGCCGGCGGCGACCTGGCCGAAGCGCTCTCCCAGGTGGTGCCGGCGGCCAGCTCCGACGACGCTCGGCCCATCCTCACCGGCGTCCTCATGGCGGCCGAGAGCGGGGGGCTGCGGCTCGTGGCCACCGACTCCTACCGCCTCGCCGTACGTGACCTGGAGGGGAGCGCTGTCCTCGACGAGGGGCAGAGCGTGCTGGTGCCGTCCCGGGCCCTGCGGGAGCTGGTGCGGGCCCTCGGCGACGGTGACGTCACCCTGCGCCTGGGCGAGCGGGAGGCCACCTTCGAGGTGGGCGCCACGCGGGTCACCACCCGCCTCATCGAGGGTGAGTTCCCCAACTACCGAGGCCTCATCCCGTCCAGCTATCCGAACCGCATGGTGGTGTCCCGTGCCGCCCTGGGCGACGCCGTGCGGCGCGTGCGGCTGATGGCGCGTGAGGCCACCCCGGTGCGCCTCACCATGGGTCCCGACGGACTGGAGCTCGACGCTGTCACCCAGGACGTGGGACAGGCCAGCGAGGCGGTCGAGGCCACGCACGAGGGGGCGGAGCTGACCGTGGGCTTCAACCCTGAGTACCTGCTCGACGGCATCGACGTGGCCCCGGGCGACGACGTCACCCTGGAGACCACCGACGCCAACAAGCCCGCCGTCCTCCGGGCCGCCGGTCGCTCCGACTTCCTGTACCTGTTGATGCCGGTGCGCATCTAGAGGTGTACCTCGATCGCGTCTGGCTCACCGACTTCCGGAGCTATGCCGAGGCCGACGTCACCCTGGCGGGTGGCCTCACGGCCGTGGTCGGGGCCAACGGCCAGGGCAAGAGCAACCTCCTGGAGGCCATCGGCTGGCTTGGGGGGCTGCGCTCGTTCCGGGCCGCTCCGACCGAGGCCCTGGTACGGGTGGGGGCGGAGCGCGCTGTGGTGAGGGGGGAGGGGCGGCGAGGGGAGCGGTCGCTCCTGGTGGAGTGCGAGATCGCCCCGGGTGGGCGGAGCCGCACCCTGGTCAACCGCCAGCCGGTGCGCCGGGCCCGCGACGGGCTGGATGCCCTGCGAGCCGTGGTCTTCGCCCCCGACGATCTAGAGCTGGTCAAGGGGGGCCCGGGGGAGCGGCGCCGGTTCCTCGACGAGCTGCTGGTCGCCCTGGATCCCCGGGTGGAGGCGACCTGTTCGGATCTCGACCGGGTTCTGCGCCAGCGTGGGGCCTTGCTAAAGCAGTCGGGGGGACGGATGACCCCGGAGGTCGAGGCGACGCTCGACGTGTGGGATGAGCGCTTCGTCGAGGCCGGCGAGGCGCTGGCCGATGCTCGCGCCGCCCTGGTGGCCGATCTGGGTCCGCAGGTCGACGCGGCCTACCGGGATCTGGCCGGTGCCGGCGAGGTCGGCCTGACGTACCGACCGCCCTGGCGGGTCGAGGGGCTGCGCGCCGCCCTGACCCGGGTGCGGGTCGACGAGCTGCGGCGGGGCGTGAGCCTGGTGGGCCCGCACCGGGACGAGCTGGACGTGACCCTGGCCGGCCTGCCCGCCCGCACCCATGCCTCCCAGGGCGAGCAGCGCAGCCTGGCCCTGGCCCTGCGCCTGGCCGCGGCGCGCCGGCTGGCCCTGGTGCTCGACACCCCGCCCATCCTGTTGCTCGACGACGTCTTCTCGGAGCTCGACCCCGACCGCTCGTCGGGCCTCCTCGCTCACCTCCCTCCCGGCCAGACCGTCATCACCACCGCCGCGGTGCTGCCGCCGGACAGCCGCCCCGAGCACGTGCTGCGCATCGTCGGGGGCCGCATCATCCCGGAAGGCTGAAGGGGCGGCCTCCGTGCGCGAAGATCAACCCGTGGTCCGCCTGGCAGAGACGCTCGATCGGGTGCTGGCCGGCCTGGGAGCCCCTCCCGCCACCACGTTGGAGGTCGTCACCCGGGCCTGGTCCGAGCTGGTCGGCCCGGCCGCGGCCGCCGCCCTGCGACCCACCGCCATCCGCGATGGGATCCTGGTGGTGCAGGCCACCGAGCCGGTGTGGGCGGGCCAAGCCCGGTGGCTGGAGGCCAGCGTGGTCGACGGGCTCGCCCCCCTGCTGGGCCCGGGCGTGGTCACTGGCCTGACGGCCCGGACGGCCCCGTCGGGGTCCCCTCGTCGCCCCTGAGCCCGGTGTCGGTCGCGCCCCTCGGATGCACCTCGGCGTCGCACCCCCCTGGTAGGCTGCTGACATCGTGATCGCCGGTCTCAGCAAGGCCTCGCCCGCCGATCGAGCCCCGCAGACAGCGATCAGATCGGCCCTTCCCGGGCCCCGAAACCTTCACGTGGGCGGTGTGCTCACCTTGTTCTCCTGAGAGGTCGCGCCGTGGCGCAAAACGACGGCTCCTACGGGGCCAAGGACATGACGGTGCTCGAGGGCCTCGACCCCGTGCGCAAGCGCCCCGGCATGTACATCGGCAGCACCGGCCCCACCGGCCTGCACCACTGCGTGTGGGAGGTGGTCGACAACTCGGTCGACGAGGCCATGGCCGGCCACGCCACCCGCATCGACATCACCCTGCTCGCCGACGGCGGCTGCCGCGTCGTCGACGACGGTCGGGGCATCCCCACCGACATCCACCCCCAGCACAAGATCTCCGGGGTGGAGATCGCCCTCACCAAGCTCCACGGCGGGGGCAAGTTCGGGGGCGAGGGCTACAAGGTCTCCGGCGGCCTCCACGGCGTGGGCGTCTCGGTGGTCAACGCCCTGTCGCGGCGGGTCGAGGTCGAGGTCGACCGCGACGGGAAGCGCCACCACATCACCTTCGCCGACGGAGGCACGCCCCAGGGCAAGCTCACCGTCACCGGCGAGTCCCCTCGGGGCCGCACCGGCACCACCGTCACCTTCTGGCCCGACCCCACCATCTTCGAGACGGTGGAGTTCAGCTCCCGCACCATCCTGGAGCGGCTGCAGATGATGGCCTTCCTCAACCGGGGCCTGGAGATCCGCTTCCGTGACGAGCGCCCCGGCCACGACAACGCCCCCGTCACCTACCGCTATGCCGGCGGCATCGTCGACTTCGTCAAGCACATCAACAAGACCAAGGACGCCCTGTTCTCCAAGGTCGGCTCCTATGAGGACGGCACTGACGACGCCGAGGTCGAGGTCGCCTTCCAGTGGAGCAGCGGCTACAACACCGACGGCATCCACTCCTTCGCCAACGGCATCAACACGCCCGAGGGCGGGACCCACGTCGAGGGCTTCCGGGCCGCTCTCACCACGGCGGTGAACAAGTACGCCCGGGCCCGGAACGTCCTGAAGGAGAAGGACGACAACCTCCTCGGTGAGGACATCCGCGAGGGCCTCACCTGCATCGTCTCGGTGCGGTTGCGCGATCCCCAGTTCGAGGGCCAGACCAAGAGCAAGCTCGGCAACACATCGATCAAGACGCTCGTGCAGCGGGCCACC
Source organism: uncultured Iamiaceae bacterium (assembly GCA_964643485.1). GTDB lineage: Bacteria > Actinomycetota > Acidimicrobiia > Acidimicrobiales > Iamiaceae > Iamia. The sequence goes on from CAZXRA010000165.1 coordinate 10,777, forward strand.
CACGACCGGCTCGGCCAGTGGTTCGAGGAGAACCCCACCGAGGCCAACAAGGTCGTGAAGAAGGCCGTCGCCGCCAGCCAGGCCCGCATGGCGGCCAAGAAGGCCCGCGACGTCATCCGCTCGAAGACCCTGCTCGACGGGGCGGGGATGCCCGACAAGCTCAAGGACTGCTCGTCGAAGGACCGCACCCAGCGCGAGCTGTTCATCGTCGAGGGCGACTCGGCCGGCGGCTCGGCGGTCGACGCCCGCGACCCACTGCGCCAGGCGATCCTGCCCATCCGCGGCAAGATCCTCAACGTGGAGCGGGCCCGCCTCGACAAGATGCTGCGCAACCTCGAGGTGCAGGCCCTGATCTCGGCCATCGGCGCCGGCGTGGGGGA
>CAZXRA010000166.1:0-3015 GCA_964643485.1 uncultured Iamiaceae bacterium
GGTGGTGATCGCCACCGATCTCACCGAGGCGACCGTCGCCCAGACCCTCCTCCCCGCCCTGCCCCTCGTGCTGCGGGACAACGCCGTCACCGTGGTCGCCGTGTCCGACCCGGAGGTGGAGGGGTGGGCGGCGACACCATCCGGCGATGACGAGGCCGCCTACCGGCGGGCCGCGGCCGCCTCCGCCCTCGACGAGCGGGCCCGGCTGGCCGCCCGGCTCCGGGGCCTGGGCGTGACCGTGATCGACGCCCCGCCCGGCGTCCTCTCCGGCCGTCTCGTCGACAGCTACCTGGAGAGCCGCTGAGAGCTCAGAGGGGATCGGCCAGGGCGGCGGGCACCGTCGGGCGGCGCGGCGTCGCCACCGGCACGAGCGGGTCGATGGGCACCCAGGTGGGCCGCAGCTCCTCGAGGGCCCCGGTCCACCCCTCGGCTACCGCGGCTCGGCCCCGGCCCAGCACCCAGGCGAGGAAGCCGGCCCAGGCCAGCACGCCGACCACGATCTTGATCCCGGCGGGGACAGCCGGGCTCCCGGTGACGAAGCCCTCGATCAGCCCGGCTCCGACGAAGGCCAGGATCGTCCCGAGGACGATGGTGACGCTGCGCCGCCCTTCGTCGCCCAGGGCCGTGGGGCGGGTGCGGTCGCCGGGCGAGAAGAGGGCCCACCCGATGCGGAGGCCGGCCGCCCCGGCCAGGGTGATGGCGGTGAGCTCCAGCAGGCCGTGGGGGACGATGTAGACGGCGAAGGTCGACCAGAACTCGCCCCGGTGGAGGAACAGCCCGGCCACCAGCCCGAGGTAGGCGCCGTTCTCGAAGAGCACGAGGGTGCCGGGCACGACGGCGAGGACGCCGAAGGCATAGGCCAGCACCGAGACCTGGATGTTGTTGGTGGTCACGGCGCTGAAGAAGACGAGCGACGGGTTCTCGGAGTAGTAGGCGACGAAGTCCTCCTCGACGTAGGCCTCCTGGTAGTCCTCCGGCATCACCAGGTCGACCCGGTCGGGGGCGGCCCAGAACACGAGGGCCATGAGGACGGCCGTCCCCCACAGCAGCAGGGTGGCCACGAGGACCTGGCGGCGGCACGTCCACACCGCGGCGGGGAACGTCGACCCCAGGAAGCGGCGGACCGTGGCCAGCCGGGCCACCCGGGCCCCGTGGACGGCGGCGTGGCTGGCCGCCACCACCGTCGACAGGCGGCGGGTGAGGGCGGGGTCGCGGTAGGTCGTGCGGGCCTGGGAGAGGTGGAGGCTCACCTCCTGGTAGCGCCGCAGCAACTCGTCCACCTCGGCCCCGTCCAGGTCGCGGCGCCGTCCCGCCCGACGGGCCAGCTCAGCCGTGCGCTGCCAGGAGTCCTCGTGCCGGGCCATGAAGCGGTCGATGTCCACCGAGCCGGTACCGTACCGGGCGGTGCGCACCTCGGACTTCCGCGTGGTCACCCCCGAGGCGGTGGAGCTCGACCTCGACTCGGCCGGCCTGGCCAGCCGGTTCCTCGCCGCCCTCCTCGACGTGGGCGTCATGTTCTTCCTGCTCTACGCGGTGGGCACCGTCGCCGCCGTCGTCGCCGGGGCGGGATCCGAGCTGAGCGGCGGGTCCACCGAGGGCTCCGTCGCCGGAGTGGTCATCGGCCTCGTCGGCACCTTCGCCGTCCTCCTGGTGTGGCCCATCGCCTGGGAGGTGGCCACCAAGGGCCGCTCCCCCGGGAAGATGGCCCTCGGGCTCCGGGTGGTCACGGTGGAGGGAGCGCCCATCTCCCTGCGCCAGGCCGCGGTGCGCGGGCTCGTCGGACTGGTCGAGATCCTCCTCACCCTCGGCGTGCTCGCCGTCTGCGTCGCCCTGGGCAGCAAGCGGTTCCGTCGCCTCGGCGACCACCTGGCCGGCACCGTCGTCGTGCGTGAGCGGGGAGCCGGCGCCGGCCTCGCCTTCCCGCGCCGCTTCGTGCCCTACCCGGGCTGGGAGGCATGGGCCGCCCGTCTCGACGCCACCCGCCTCACCGACGAGGACTACCGCCTCGTCCGCTCGTTCCTCCTGCGGGCCGGCAGCCTGCCCCCCGAAGCGCGCGGGCGCCTGGGGCACCAGCTCCTGGCCCGCATCCTCCCCCTCACCGGCACCGATCCGGCTGTGGTCGCGACGCTCGGTTCATGGCCGGTCGAGGCCCCGCTGGTCTCCGTCGCCGCCGCCTACCAGCGCCGGTTCGACAACGCCGCCGCCGCCGTCGGTTAGAAGGAGCTCAGCCTTCGTCGGGCAGGATGTCGACCAGCTTGCGGCCACCGCGGCGACCGAACTGGACCCGGCCCGTGGCCGTGGCGAAGAGGGTGTCGTCGCCGCCGCGGCCCACGTTCTCACCGGGGTGGAAGCGGGTGCCCCGCTGGCGGACGATGATCGAGCCGGCGGGCACGAGGGTGCCGTCGTAGGCCTTCACGCCCAGGCGCTTGCTCTGCGAATCGCGACCGTTCCGGGTGGAACCGCCGCCCTTGGTCTTCGACATGGCGCCTCAGCCCTTCTTGATGCCGGTGATCTCGACGGTGGAGTACTTCTGGCGGTGGCCCCACCGCTTCCGCTGGTTGGACTTGTTCTTGTAGGTGAAGCCCGTGATCTTGGGACCCTTGGCCTCGCCGACGACCTTGGCGGTGACGGTGGCCTTGGCCAGGGCGTCCGGGGTGGCCAGCACGGTGTCGCCGTCGACCAGCAGGACGGGGGTGAGGGTGACCTCGGTGTCGAGGGCGCCCAGGCGCTCGACGTCGAGCCGCTGGCCCTCGCTCACGCGGTACTGCTTGCCGCCGGTCTTGATGACTGCGTCCATGGCTCGTCTCAGGGGTGGAGGTCGGTCTCGATGGCCCGCGGGCCGACGGACAAAGCTAGTCGGCCCACTCGGCCCCACCCAACCGACGAGGCCGGGATGAGCCGTGGGATGGTCACGACGGCCGCCCGCACCCGGGGGGAAGGGTGCGGACGGCCGGGGTGTGAGCCGCAGGTCCGGCGGCGGTAACGAACCTGGGCCCGACCGGTGCACCGGCACAG
>CAZXRA010000167.1:0-7447 GCA_964643485.1 uncultured Iamiaceae bacterium
TGGCCGACGCCCTGCGGGTGAACGTCGAGGGGGTGGCCCACACTGTGGCCGCCTACGCCCGCCACGTGCGCTCTCGCCCCGGCGGCGGTGTGCTGCTCACCGTCTCGTCGGGTGCGGGGCGGAAGCCGACCCGGGGCTGGGCGCCCTACGCCGCGGGGAAGGCTGCGGTCGACATGCTCACCCGGGTGGTGGCCGAGGAAGAGGCCGACGCCGGGCTCCGGGCCCACGCCGTCGCCCCCGGCATCATCGAGACGACCATGCAGGAGGCCATCCGGGCGGCCGGCCCCGACGCCTTCCCCCGCCACGCCGAGTTCGTGGCGATCAAGGAGGCGGGGACGGCGAGCAGCCCCGTGTTCGTGGCCGATCACCTGCTGCGCCTGGCCTTCGCCCCCGACCCCGCCGAGGCCGACGAGGTGCTGGTGCGCCTCCCGCCGGAGCACTCGTGAACCGGCGGCAGGTCGCGGCAGCCGTGGCCCGGCACCGGGCCGACGGCCCCGAGCCCGATCTGGAGAAGGCGGTGGCGGCCGTGCTCCAGGGCCTGCGGCCCGGAGAGGTCGTGGCCTACGGCGAGGTGGCCCACGAGGCGGGGTGGCCGGGCCGGTCCCGGGCCGTGGGGCGCCTCCTGGCCACCTCCGGTGGGGACCATCCGTGGTGGCGGGTGGTGAACGCCGCCGGTCGGCTCGTCCCCGGCCACGAGGAGGAGCAGGCCCGGCGGCTGCGGGCCGAGGGGGTGGACGTGACGGGGTCCCGCGTCCGGCACACTGGGTCGTCGGCCCGATGACGACCTGTCACCCCGGCAACCCCACCCCAGGAGGCCCCCGTGGCGATCTACGACCATGACGTGAAGGCGCTCGACGGCAGCCCCGCCGACCTGCACGACCTGGAGGGCAAGGCCGTCCTCGTGGTCAACGTGGCGTCCAAGTGCGGGCTCACCCCGCAGTACGAGGGGCTGGAGCGGCTCCAGAAGGCGTACGAGGACCGGGGCTTCACCGTGGCCGGCTTCCCCTGCAACCAGTTCATGGGGCAGGAGCCGGGTTCGGCCGAGGAGATCCAGACGTTCTGCTCCACCACCTACGGGGTGACGTTCCCCCTCTACGAGAAGGTCGACGTCAACGGCGACGATCGCCACTCCCTCTACACCGAGCTCACCCAGGTGGCCGACGGCGAGGGTGTCGACGGCGACATCCGCTGGAACTTCGAGAAGTTCCTGATCGGCCCGGACGGCGCGGTGCGGGCCCGGTTCGCCCCCCAGGTCGAGCCCGAGGATCCCCAGGTGGTCGGGGCCATCGAGGCGGCCCTGCCGGCCTGACTTGGGGTTTCGCCGTCACCCGCCCGTAGGCTGGCCGGCAACATGACGACGAGCTTCGAACAGCTCGGGGTCGATTCCGTCCTGGTCAAGGCGCTGTCCGAAAAGGGCATCGACCAGGCGTTCCCGATCCAGGAGCTCACCATCAGCGACGCCCTGGCTGGCAGGGACGTCTGCGGCAAGGCCAAGACCGGGTCGGGCAAGACCCTCGCCTTCGGGCTGCCCACCCTCCAGCGCGTCACCCGCGCCGAGCCCCGACGGCCCCGGGCCCTGGTGCTGGTGCCCACCCGCGAGCTGGCCACCCAGGTCTCCGAGGAGCTGGCGCCGCTGGGCGAGGCCATCGGGGTGCGGGTCTCCGCCGTGTACGGCGGGGCCAACATGGGGGGCCAGATCAAGCAACTGGCCAAGGGGTCCGACGTGGTCGTGGCCACGCCGGGGCGCATGATCGACCTGATCGAGCGGGGCGAGGCCTGGCTCGACGACGTGGACATCGTGGTCGTCGACGAGGCCGACCGCATGGCCGACATGGGGTTCCTGCCCCAGGTGGAGTGGCTGCTGCGCCACATCGAGGGCACGCACCAGACCCTGCTGTTCTCGGCCACCCTCGACGGGGCGGTGAAGACCCTCGTCACCCGCTACCAGACCGACCCGGTGCGCCACGAGGTGGAGTCGACCATGGTGACGGTCGAGGAGATGACCCACCGCTTCCTGTCGGTCCACCAGATGGACAAGTCGAAGGTCATCGCCGCCATCGGCCGGTCCGCCGCCCGTACCATCGTCTTCTGCCGGACCAAGCGCTACGCCGACCGCCTGGTGGCCGACCTGCGGGAGGAGGGTGTGAACGCGGGAGCCATCCACGGCGACCTGCCCCAGCGCCTCCGGGAGCGGGCCCTGGCCGACTTCACCGCCGGCAAGCTGCCGGTGCTGGTGGCCACCGACGTGGCCGCCCGGGGCATCCACGTCGACGACGTCGACGTCGTCATCCACGGCGATCCACCCGAGGACCACAAGGCCTACCTCCACCGCTCGGGGCGCACGGCCCGGGCCGGGGAGCACGGCCTGGTTGTCACCCTGGCTCTCTGGAACGAGGAGCTGGAGGTGCGGCGGCTCCAGAAGCGCATCGGCATCGACCAGCCCATCGTCGAGATCTTCTCCAACGATCCCCGGCTGGCCGACCTGGCGGCGTGGGACCCGGGGTCGGTTCCCTCCTGACCCTCGACCCGTCGGACCGGCCGTCGTGGCCGGAGTGGGCGGCGGCGATGGCCGAGGTCGGCGGTGGTGTCGACCGGGCCGTCGTGTTGGCCGCCGTGGCCGAGCAGGTGGCCCGGGCCGGGGGGGTGACCCTCGCGGGGTTGCCGTTGCAGCTGCCGATCGCCGCCGGGGCTGCTCTCGCCCTGCCCGCCCTCCCCGCCGAGCTGGTCGGACCCGACGTGCTGGGCGCCGTGGATCAGCACCTCCTCGACCCCGCCGACCGCCGAGCGCGCGGCGCCCACTACACCTCACCGGACCTGGCCCTGGCCCTCCTCGACTGGGCCCTCGACGACTGGGATCCCGCCGTCGGACAGCGATTCGCTGTCGATTCGACGGCCGACGAGGCGGGATTGCGGGTGCTCGACGCGGCGGTGGGGGGCGGGGCCTTCCTCCTCGCCGCCGCCCGCTGGCAGGTGCGGGCCGGCATCGATCCGGCCGCCGTCCTGCCCGGCCTGATCGGCACCGACCTCGACCCGGTGGCCGTCGCCACGGCCGAGGCCGCCCTGGTGCTGTGGGCCCTCGAGCACGGCGTCGACGTCGCCGCCACGGGCCCCCCCGACGTGCAGGTCGGCGACGGCCTCGACCACCGCCCCCCGCCCCCCGTCGACCTGGTGGTCGGCAACCCGCCCTTCCTGGGCCAGCTCTCCCGGGCCACAGCCCGCTCCCCCGAGGAGGCCGAGCGCCTCCGGGCCCGCTTCGGGACGGCGGCCGGCCCCTACACCGACACCGCCGCCCTGTTCCTCGTGGCCGGATGCGAGGCCGTCCGCCCCGGCGGCCGCGTCGTGCTCGTCCAGCCCGAGTCGGTGCTCGGAGCCCGGGACGGCCGGGGGGCCCGGGCCACGGTGGCGGCCCGGGCCGACGTGGTGGGCCTCTGGGTGGCGGGCGAGCCCGCCTTCGCCGCCGACGTCGACGTGTGCGTCCCTGTCCTCGAGCTGCGGGGCCCTGCGAGCTCTCCTGAGCCCGAGGTGCGCCGGGCCTGGGGGATCACGGTGGACGACCACCCCCCCTCGACCGCCCCCACCTCCCGCTCGTGGGCGCCGCTGCTGGCCGGGGCTCGGGGCGTGCCCGAGGTCGCCCTCGATCGGAGCCGCCGCCTGGGCGACGTGGCCTCTTCCACCGCCGGCTTCCGCCAGCACTTCTACGGCCTGGTGCCCCACCTCCGGGAGCTGCCCGACGACGCGCCCTCGCCGTTCCTGGTGCCCGCCCCTGGCGAGGACGAGAGCGAGCTGGTGCCGCTGGTGACGGTGGGTACCGTCGACCCCCTCGCCGTGCTCTGGGGCCGGCGCCCCACCCGCATCGCCAGCAAGCACTGGTCCCGGCCCGTGGTCGACCTGGCCGCCCTCACCACCGACGAGCCCGAGGTGGCCCGGTGGGTCCGGGCCCGCCTCGTCCCCAAGGTGCTCGTCGCCCCCCAGACCCGAGTGGTGGAGGCCGCCCCCGACGTGACGGGACGGGCCGTGCCCGGCGTGCCCCTCGTCGCCGTCGAGCCCACGCCCGGCGCGCCCCGGAGCCTCCCCCGAGCCCCTCGGGGTGGCCCGCCCCCGGAGGAATGGGTGCTCTGGCTCCTCGCCGCCGCCCTCTCCGCCCCTCCGGTGTCGGCCTGGGCCCTGTACGAGGCGGCGGGGACGGCCCGCAACGGCGACGCCGTGAAGCTGGCCGCCCGCCAGGTGCGGGACGTCCCCTTGCCCGTCGACGATGCCCGGTGGGCGGCGGCGGCGGCCGCCCTGCACGCCGGACGGCCCTTGGCCGAGCTGGGCCCCGACCTCACCGAGGCCTACGGCCTCGACCCGGACCACCCCGTGACCGCCTGGTGGGCTAGCCGCCTGCGCCGGGCCGAGGCCCGCACCCGCGTCACGGGGGCTCGATGACCTCCCCGGCTCGGTCGAGGAGCTGGGCCGGACCGTCGACGGCGGCCGCCGCCTCGTAGAGGAACCAGCTCAGATCGGCGTCGTCGTCCCGCCGCACGTCCACCGTCGGGCGGCTGCCGTCGGCCAGGTGGAGACGCACCGACGTCGCACCGTCGGGCACCGGGGCGAACACCACGGTCGTCCCGTCGGCCAGCTCGGCCGAGGTGACGAGGTAAGGCCGCTGCTCTTCCTCCTCACGCCCCGCCCCCCCGTCGAAGGCGTCGGTGAAGCCGCACTGCCCGGTGATCTCCGCCCCCTCCTCGTCCTCCTCACCCGGGCGGAACAGGCGGACACAGGGTTCGCCGTCCTCGTCGTCCCCCCCGACGAGGACCCAGGCACTGTCGCCGGCGCCCCCGGTGGTGAGCGTCGCCTGGTCCGGCCCCCCGTCGGAGCGGAGCATGAGCCCGATGGTGAAGCTGAGGACGACCAGCACCAGGAAGGCCGCCATCCACAGGCCACACCCCAGGTACTCCCGGCCCGACACGTTCCTCGACTCCACGCCGGGCGAGGCTACCGGCGCCGTATCGGTTGGCCGGACCGGAGGCCAGGCCCTACGCTGCCGGCGTCATCACGAGCGGCCCGGGTTCCCCCGGGTCCGGCAACCTGGGACGGACACCCAAGGTGCCTCCTGCCTCCGGGCGGGGATGTGGCCGGTGCGCCGGCAACGAAGTGTCCGGGCCCGGCCCGGCGCAGGCACCGGGCTCCGCCCCCCGAGCACCACCGAGGAGGCGAGACCCCCGTGGCCGACGACGACGATCCCACCGGCCTCACCCCCCCGTCCTGGACCCGGGCCCACGCCAGCACCCTCCCCGCCTCCGGGGCCTGGCGTCCCAGCGATCCCCCGGGCGACCGTCAGTTCCTGCGGGCCTTCGTCGACCGGCCCTTCGTCTTGGAAGGCGGGGGCCAGCTCCAGGACGTCACCGTCGCCTTCGAGACCTGGGGCACCCTCACCCCCGGCGGGGACAACGCCGTCCTCCTCTGCCATGCCCTCACCGGCGACGCCCACGCCGCCGGCCCCGCCGGACCGGGCCAGCCCACCCCGGGCTGGTGGGACGAGCTGATCGGCCCCGGCCGCCTGCTCGACACCGACCGGTGGTTCGTGGTGTGCGCCAACGTCCTCGGCGGGTGCCAGGGGTCGACCGGCCCCGCCTCCCCCCGGCCCGACCGGCGGGGCCGCTACGGGTCGAGCTTCCCCGTGGTCACCATCCGGGACACGGTCCGCACCCAGGCCCGCCTGGCCGACACCCTCGGCATCGCCCGCTGGGCTGCGGTGATCGGCGGATCGATGGGCGGCATGCAGGTGCTGGAGTGGGGCGTGATGTTCCCCGAGCGGGTCCGGGCCCTGGTGCCCATCGCCACCTGCCCGGCGGCCACGGCCCAGCAGATCGCCTACTGGAGCACGGGCCGGCGGGCCATCGCCCTCGACCCGGGATGGCGGGACGGCGACTACTACGACGCCCCCCCGGGCGACGGCCCCCACGCCGGCCTGGCCCTGGCCCGCAGCATCTCCCAGATCACGTTCCGCACCGACGAGGTGTTCACCACCCGGTTCGGCCGGGCCGAGGTGGAGCCCCTGTCGGGCCGGTACGACCTGTGGCAGCGCTTCCAGGTCGAGCGCTACCTCGAGTACCACGGCGACAAGCTGGTCCGCCGCTTCGACGCCAACTCCTACCTCCTGCTCACCAAGGCCATGGACCTCCACGACCTGGGACGGGGACGGGGCGGCCTGGCCGCGGCCCTGGCCCGCATCCAGGCGCCGGTGCACGCCATCGGCATCTCCAGCGACGTCCTCTACCCGCCCTACCAGTCCCAGGAGCTGGTCGACATCCTGGCCGCCCGGGGCCTGCCCGCGACCTACGCCGAGATCGACAGCCCCCACGGCCACGACGCCTTCCTCCTGGAGGAGGACCAGGTGGCCGACCTGCTCGCCCCCGTCCTCTCCGCCCTGGAGGCCCCGTGACCGACGCCGCGCCCGAGCCCACCGCCGGAGCCGCCCCCCTCCACCCCGACACCCGGGCCGTGCGAGGAGGACGGTCGAGTTGCGCCCCCGCCCTGGCCCCGGTGATCTGGGCCAGCTCCACCTTCGTGTCGGCCACGGTGGAGGAGGCCCAGGCCGCAGCCACCTCCATCGGCAGCGACCGCTTCTACTCCCGCTACGGCAACCCCACCGTCGCCGACTTCGAGCGGGCCGTGGCCGACCTCGAGGGGGCGGAGGCGGCCCGGGCCTTCGGGTCGGGCATGGGGGCCGTCACCGCCGTCATCCTCGGCCTCTGCTCCCAGGGCGACCACATCGTCGCCGCCCGCCAGCTCTACGCCGGCACCCAGCTCGTCCTCCAGGCCGCCTGTCCCCGCTTCGGCATCGACGTCACCTTCGTCGACGGCACCGAACCCGGCGCCCTGGCCGCCGCCGTGCGCCCGGGCAAGACGGTGCTCGTGTGGACCGAGACCCCGGCCAACCCCCGTCTCGACCTCGTCGACCTGGACGAGGTGGGCGCCATCGCCGGCCCCATGACCGTCGTCGACTCCACCTTCGCCACCCCCCTGGGCCAGCGCCCCCTCGACCACGGCGTCGACCTCGTCGTCCACTCGGCCACCAAGGCCATGGCCGGCCACAACGACGCCACCCTGGGCGTGGTGGCGGCCTCGGCCGAGCTGATCCAGTGGCTCACCGGCTTCGCCGTCCTCCAGGGCGCGGTGGCCTCGCCCTTCGACGCCCTCAACGGCCTGCGGGGCATCCGGACCCTCGGGGTGCGGGTCCGCCACGCCGGGGAGACGGCCCAGCGCCTGGCCGAGGTGCTCGAGGGCCACCCTGGGGTCGAGCGGGTGAACTACCCGGGCCTCGACAGCCACCCCCAGCGGGACCTGGCCAAGCGCCAGATGGCAGCCGGCGGGTCCAACCTGAGCTTCGACGTGCCCGGCGGGCTGGAGGCCGGGCGTCGCTTCGTCGACGCCGTCCAGCTGTGCCGGCTGGCCCCGTCCCTCG
>CAZXRA010000168.1:0-4242 GCA_964643485.1 uncultured Iamiaceae bacterium
TGATGGCGGCCCGGGCCGACGCCGCCGACTGGGTGTGGGGTGTGGTGGGTGGCGCCGTCGTCCTCCTGGCCGCGACCGTGACCCTCCGGGAGGTGCGGCGCCCGGGCGGGCGACGGGTCGCCGAACCCGACGGCGAGGCCGTCTCCGACCCGGAAGGTGCCGACGTCGGACCTCGATTCGACGTCGGTTCGACGTCCGGCGCCACCGCCCGCGTGGCCCTGTTCGCCACGGCCGGGGTGATCCTCGTCGCCGGCACCCTCACCGCGGCCCAGATCCCCAACTCGGTCGAATCGCTGCGCATCAACTTCTACCGGTGGGTGTGGGCCTTCGCCCTGACGGCCTGGGGTGCGGTGGCCTGGACCGTGGGTCGAGCCCTGGCCCCCCGACTGGCCCATCTCCGCGACCGGCGCCCCCTCCCCCTGGCCCCAGCAGGGGTGGCCGTGGCCCTCGTCGCCCTGCTCGTTCCCGCCGTCGTGGCCGCCGCCTCCCCGGCCGAGGGCGACGTCCGCCGCGACCAGGAGCTCTTCCCCTTCGACCGGCGGGCGGGCGAGGCCGCCGCCGACGCCCTCCCCCCGGGCCGGCCGGTGCGGCTCCTCACCACCGGTGGCGCTGCCTACCTGTCGGTGGGCCCGGCCGTGGCCGTGATCCTGGAGGACGCCGGCCACGAGGTCCACGTCGATCCCTTCCAGGCCCCGGGCTACGGCGAGCACCGCACCCGGCCCCCGGCCGAGGGTGAGGTGGTGGTCCACGTGATCAGCTCCAAGGGACCCCCGCCGAAGCACCCCGGCGTCGTGGTGGCCCAGGAACAGCTCGCCGTGACGCCCGGGGGGCGCACCAACGTGTGGGGCGACGACACCTTCGCCGTCCGGGTGGAGATCCCGCCGGGCTGACGGGGTGACCCGCGGGTCAGTTCACCTGGCGCTCCCGCCCCTCCCAGTAGGGCTCGCGCAGCTTGAACTTCTGGAGCTTGCCCGTGGCCGTGCGGGCCAGCTCGTCGCGCACCTCGATGCGCTTGGGGATCTTGTAACCGGCCAGCCGGTCGCGGCAGTGCTCCCGCAGCTCCTCCTCGGTGGCCGCCTGCCCGGCGGCCAGGACCACCAGCCCCAGCACCATCTCCCCCCACTTCTCGTCGGGCACGCCGATGACGGCCACCTCGGCCACGGCCGGGTGGCTGAAGAGAGCGTCCTCCACCTCGATGGAGGAGACGTTCTCGCCGCCGGAGATGATCACGTCCTTCTTGCGGTCGGAGATGGCGACGTAGCCCTCGTCGTCGACGGTGCCCCCGTCGCCGGTGCGGAACCAGCCGTCGACGATGGCGGCGGCCGTGGCGTCGGGCTGGTCCCAGTACCCGTCCATGACGTTGTTGGTCCGAGCAGTGATCTCCCCCTCGGGCGTCAGCGCCACCCGCACACCGAGGGCGGGGGCGCCGGCCCGGCCCAGGCGCCGGGCCCGCTCCGGCGGGGCCAGCTCGTCCCACTCGGCCCGGCCCCGGTTCATGGTGAGGAGGGGCGCCGTCTCGGTGAGGCCGTAGATCTGGATGAGCTCCCAGCCCAGCTCGGTCTCCACCCGCTCGATGGTGCGGGTGGGCGGCGGGGCCCCGGCCACGACGATGCGGGTGCGCCCGGCCCCGGGCACGGCGTCGAGGCCCGAGGCGGCGTCGAGGACGGCGTTGACCACCGCCGGCGCCCCGCAGAGGAGGGTGACGCCGTGCTCGTCGACCCGGCGCAGGATCTCGGCCCCGTCGACCTTGCGCAGCACCACCTGGGGGACGCCCATCCCCGCCGTGGCGAAGGGCATGCCCCAGCCGTTGCAGTGGAACATGGGAAGGGTGTGGAGGTAGACGTCCCGGTCGCTGACGCCGGCCTGCCAGCCGAACACGGTGGCGTTGAGCCACAGGCTGCGGTGCGTCTGCTGCACGCCCTTGGGCCGGGCCGTCGTCCCCGACGTGTAGTTGATGGTGGCGGTGACGTCCTCGTCGGGCTCCCACGGCACCGGGTCGACCCCGGGGGCGAGGAGGGCCTCGTCGGCCTCGGTGCCGATCTCGAAGCGGTGGGCGCAGTCGATGCCCTCGACGGCGCCGGCCACCTCCGGGTCGTAGAGCAGGACGGAGGCCCCGCAGTGCTCCACGATGTAGGCGATCTCGTCCCGAGCCAGGCGGAAGTTCACGGGGACGTAGATGCGCCCCCAGCCCGACACGCCCCAGAAGCCGGCGAGGAGCCGGGCCGCGTTCTGGGAGACGACGGCCACCCGCTCGCCCGGCCCCACCCCCAGCCGGTCGAGCCCGGCGGCCTGGGCCCGGGCCCGGTCGGCCAGCTGCCGGAAGGTCAGGGAGCCGAGGGACGGGGCCGGCTGGTCGGGCTCGTCGACGACGGCGACCCGGTCGGGGTAGACGGCCTCGGCCCGGTCCAGGAAGTCGCGCAGGGTGAGGGGCACCTTCATGGGCCGCACGGTAGCCACGGCCCCGGCCCGGCGGGGACCGTCAGCGCGCCGTCCAACCCCCGTCCACGGTGAGGATCTGGCCGGTGACGTAGGACGAGGCGTCGGAGGCGAGGAACAGGAGGGCGCCGTCCAGCTCGGCCACCTCGCCTCGGCGCCCCATGGGGCACTGCTGGGCCACGAAGCGCTCCGAGGCCTCGTCACCCCACATGCCCTCGGTCATCTCGCTGGGGAACCACCCGGGGGCCAGGGCGTTCACCCGCACCCCCTTGCGGGCCCACTGGCAGCCCAGCTCCCGGGTGAGGTTGACCACCGCCCCCTTCGAGGCGCAGTACGACGCCTGCTTGATGGGCGTGGCCGCCACCAGTCCGAGCATGGACGCCACGTTCACCACGCTCCCCCGCCCGGCCTCCAGCATGGGCCCGGCCACGAGCTGGGTGAGGCGGAACAGGGCGGTGAGGTTCACCTCGACGACGTCGCGGAACGTGCCCATCGGCTCGGTCTCGGCCGGCTGCGGGGCGCCGATGCCGGCGTTGTTGACCAGCACGTCGACGGCGCCCCCGCCCACCTCGGCCCCCAGCCCGGCCAGCCGGGCCAGGTCGGCCTCGGAGGTGACGTCGCAGGCCACGGCGTGGACCCGGTCCCCCAGGTCGGCGGCCAGGGCGTCGAGGCGCTCGACCCGCCGGGCCGCGACCACGACCGTGGCCCCGGCCGCGTGCAGCACCCGGGCGAAGCGGTCACCGAGCCCGGACGAGGCCCCGGTGACGACGGCGACGCGCCCGTCCAACCCGAACAGGGCAGCAGGATCCGGGAGGGCGTCGAGGGACGAGGCGGCCATGGGACGGCACCCTAGGCGTCACCTCGTCGGGGCGATCCGGGCCGAGCTGCCGATCAGGCCGGCGACGCGCTCGCTCCCGGACAGGAGGTGAAGGAGAGGGTGGTCGGCCCGGTCGAGGTCACCTCGCCTCCCACCACCTCGGCCCACGCCTCGACGATCTCGATGATGGCGTCGGCGCCGTCGGCGTCGTCACCGGCCAGGTTGGCCCGGATGCAGGCCACCCCGTCGACCTCCCACGTCACGTACTCCCCGCCCCCGAAGCTGTCGAGCTCTTCCACGGCGATGATCCCGTCGACGAGGAGCTCGGGGTCGACCTCCGTGGCCGCCCCGAGGGGATCGGCCACCAGCTCGAGGATCCGCACGTCGACGGCGCCGAAGGCCCCCCGTCCCACCTCGGGCCCGTCCGCCTCGGGGGCCTCGACGGGCACCGCCGGCTCCCGCGCGTCGTAGATGTCGGTGTCGAGCACCTGCTCGCTCGTGGTGGGCGGATCTCGGAAGGCGGCGTCGAGGGCCGGGGCGTCCAGGGCGCCGACGAAGTGCTCCCCGTTGCCGTAGGGGATGGACAGCACCAGGCTCAGGGCGACCAGGTCGACCTGCGTCGGATCGGTGGGCTCCTCCAGCGCGGGAGCGAGCTTCTCGACGTTGACGGCGGCCTGCTCCTCGGGGTCGAGCGCCTCGGCTTCGTAGGCCTGCTCGATCACGCGGGCCGAACCCTCGACGAGGGCCTGGAAGGCGAAGGCCGACTCGTCCGGCCTGGCGGCCAGCCCGTCGAGGCGGGTGAGGTCGAAGACCTGGTCGTCGAGGGCGTGGGTGAGCTCGTGGGCGATCACCGTCTGCACGTACGGGGTGATGACGTCACCCCGGACGACGAGCTCGCCCGTCTCGGGGTCGTAGAAGCCCTGGACGGAGGAGCGCAGCAGGCCGACGATCGCCTCCTCCGGGTCGACGTCCGGAGGCAGCAGCCCGAG
>CAZXRA010000169.1:0-4918 GCA_964643485.1 uncultured Iamiaceae bacterium
CGTTCATGAGGATGACGCGGGTGAGGGTGTAGGGGTCGTCGGGCCGGGGGGCGAGGGGTTCGACGCTCAGCTCCCTCCAGTTCCGGAACTGGTCCTCGAGGGGGATGCCCTCGTGGTCGAGCGGGTTGAAGCCCATGGGTCTCTCCTGCGAGCGGGGACGCGAACCGTCCGCCTCCCAGGAGGGAGAGGACGAACCAGATCCCTGGGTTCCCGCCCCGACCGGACGGAGTGACGTTTGGCTCCGCCCTCGCCGGTGAGAGGGGAGCATCCCCGACCGAGGAGGTCCCACCATGGCCCGCAACCCCACTCCTCCCAACTCTGCCCGGCGCCCCCGCCCCGAGGGCTCCAGCGTCGAGCCGCACGACCCGCGCCTCGCCCGCCGGGTCACCACGGGGGTCGCCGTCACCTTCCTCCTCGTCGGGATCCTCGGCTTCGTCCCCGGCATCACGTCGAACCTCGACGAGATCGAGTTCGCCGGCCACGAATCGGGCGCCGAGCTCCTGGGCCTCTTCCAGGTGTCCGTCCTCCACAACCTCGTCCATCTGGCCTTCGGCGTCGTCGGGCTCTGGGCCGCCCGTCGGGGTCGCACCGCCGTGCTGTACCTCCTGATCGGCGGGGCCGTCTACGTGGTGCTGGCCGCCTACGGCGCCGCCGTGGACCACGACCACGACGCCAACTTCGTGCCCGTCAACACCGCGGACGACTGGCTCCACCTGGGGTTGGCGGCGGGCATGATCGGTCTGGGTCTGGCCCTGATCGCCGCCGGGCGGACGCGGAGCCTCCCCCACCCCCCGAGGGCCTGACCCACTCGGGCTGGTTGTTTGCGGCGCCGCCCGGGGGAGAGCGCTGCGGAGTGGGAGAGCACGCGACCGACATATCGAGCGGTGAGTCGGAGGTGATCGACCTCCGCCGGTCCGGGTTCGAGGACGAGGCGACCCGGGGAGAGCTGGAGGATCTGGCCGGCGATCTGGAGCGGGCCAACGCCCAGTTGGTCGAGGCCATCGACGAGGCCCGGGCATTCGGGGCCGAGATGGCCGTTCGCACGGCCGAGCTGGACGGTCTGCACGACCTCTTCGAGGCGACGCTGGCCCGTAGCGCCCAGGCCCTCCTGGTGCTCGACGCTCACCTCGTCGTGCGGGGATGGAGTGGGGGAGCGGTGGAGCGTTTCGGCCCGGCCGCCGATCGGGTGGTCGGGCGCCGGCTGGTGTCGCTGCGCTGCGCCGGCCTGCCCGCCGGGCGCATCGCTGCCGCGGCGCGTGACGCGTTGGCCGGGCGAGCATCGAGCGGCGACGTCCCCTTCTCGTGCCACCCCGTGCCCGGGCGCGCCGAGGCGACCGAGGCGGTGGTGGTGGTGTTCGACCGGCCGACGGCCGGGGCCTCAGGCGTCGACGACGATATGGCCCCGGAGCCGGGCGACGATGCTCGCCAGCCAGCGTGAGATCTGCATCTGGCTGACGCCGTAGCGCGTCGCCATCTCCCGCTGCGACAGCTCCTCGAAGTAGTAGAGCCGGATCAGCTCCCGGTCGCGGGCGGGCAGGTGGACCAGGGCCGACGCCAGCGCCATGTGGTTTTCGGCTTTCGCCAGCTCGGGGTCGGGTGCCCCCACGGTGTCGGCGAGGGCGCTGCCCTCGACGGCACCGGGACCGTCCAGCGAGGCGACGGTACGGGCTCGGCGGGCGACCTGGACGGCGTCGACGGCCTCGAACCCGACTCCGAGCTCGCCGGCCAGCTCCTCGGTGGTGGGCTTCCGTTCCAGGACGGCAGTGAGCCGCTCCTCGGTCTGCTGGACGGCGGGGGCCAGGTCGTGCACCGACCGCGGCGTCCGCACGCTCCAGCCCCGGTCGCGGTAGTGGCGCTTGATGGCGCCGGTGATGGTGGGGGTGGCGAAGGCTGGGAACGGGATTTGGCGGGTGACGTCGAACCGCCGGAGGGCGGCCACGAGGGCCTCCATGGCCACCTGCTCGATGTCCTCGGCCGCCTCGCTGTGGCGGAGGAAGCGGCGGGCCAGGGAACGGGCGTAGGGGGTGTACTCCTCGACCAGGGCCGCCATCTCGTGGACGCCCCCGGTGCGCTGGTGGCGGACGTGGAGGACCCAGACGTCGAAGTCGACGCCGGGGGTGCGGCGGGGGTCGCGGGCGTCAGAGCCCAGCGGCACGGTGCGCCAGGCCCGCCCCACGTCCAGGTGGGCGGCCAGTTCGTCGAGGTGCGCGCGTAGCTCGGCCCGCCCCTGGGCGCAGCGGGATTGAAGCTCGGCAAACGTCCCGGAGGACGAGGCCGAGGCGGCGGGACCCGGCGGGTGCTCGGACACCATCATCCGATCTCCTCCTCCCGACCGGGGGCCGGGGGTGGCGGGAGAGGCACTCGGTGTTGAAGGCCAGGCCCACCACCTAAGCACACCGTTGGCGTCATGGGAAGGGCCAGCGCCAGTTGGTCCGTCCTGCCGGACTTCCTGGTCGAGCGAGAGGTCGGACGAGGGTCAGGACACCTCGAAGATGGTGTCGAGAGCGGTGACGCGCAGAACCTCCCGTACGAGATCGCTGGTGCGCACGAGCGAGAGGCTGCCCGTGTCGGGGAGCATCTTGCGCAGCGTCACGAGGGCGCGGAGGCCCGAGGAGTCGCAGAAGCGCAGGCCGCTGCAGTCGAGCACGATCGAGGACGTCCCCTGTTTGATGGAGGGTTCGATGGCGCCGATGAGGATGGAGGCCGACGCGGCATCGAGCTCCCCCTCCAGGCGGGCGAGGGTGGAGGGACCCGTGGCGAGCACGGCCACGTCCAGGCCGCCACGGGCGGCGGGGGGTGAGGGATGTTCCATGACGGGCTTCTCTCGAAGGGGGTGACGAGGGAGAGCTCGAGGTTGAACCCTGCGGCGGCACGGCCGGGGGACCGCTCGCCGACGCACCATCCTGCCCCAGGTCATCGACCCTGTCGAACGGACCCTGGAGGTTTCCCGGGAGAGCCGGGGGGAAGCCCGGCGCCATGACCTCTCCTGCTGCTCGCATCGGTGTCTTCCTGTCGAGTGAGGAGCACGGGCCTCGAGACCTGGTCACCTACGGGGCCGCCGCGGCCGAGCACGGCTTCACCGACATCAGTGTCTCGGACCACTTCCATCCGTGGATCGACGCCCAGGGGAACAGTCCGTTCGTCTGGGGGGTGCTGGGCGGGCTCGCCGCCGCCGTGCCGACGGCCCGGTTGGGCACCGGCGTGACCTGCCCCACCATGCGCATCCACCCGGCCATCGTGGCCCAGGCCGCGGCCACCGCCTCGCTCATGGCAGGGGGCGGCTTCTTCATCGGGGTGGGCTCCGGGGAGAACCTGAACGAGCACGTCACCGGGCTCCGCTGGCCGCCGGCCGACGAGCGCCTCGCCGCCCTGGAGGAGGCCGTGGACCTGATGCGACGACTGTGGACCGGGGAGGAGGTCACCCAGGTCGGGGAGCGCTATCGGGTCGAGAACGCCCGGCTGTACTCGGTGCCGGACGAGCCACCGGCGGTTCTGGTGTCGGCCTTCGGGCCCAAGGCGGCCGGTGTCGCCGCTCGCATCGGTGACGGGA
The DNA here is from genome assembly GCA_964643485.1 of uncultured Iamiaceae bacterium. Lineage (GTDB taxonomy): Bacteria > Actinomycetota > Acidimicrobiia > Acidimicrobiales > Iamiaceae > Iamia. The sequence continues at coordinate 3,551 of CAZXRA010000169.1, forward strand.
TGGTCACCACCTCGCCCGACGCCGACACCATCCGCACGTACCGCAAGGAGGGGGGCGAGGGCCCGGTCATGGCCTGCGCCAAGGCCTGCTGGGCGCCGGACGAGAAGGAGGCCCGGGCCCTGGTCCATCAGCTGTGGCCCAACAGCGGCCTCCCCGGGGAGCTGGCCCAGGAGCTGCGCACCCCCGCCCACTTCGAACAGGCGTGCGAGCTGGTGGACGAGGAGGCCGCGGTCGGGGCGTCGCCGATGGGCCCGGATCCCGAGCGCCACGCCGCCGCCCTCCGGGAGTACTTCGAGGCGGGAGCGGACGAGGTCCACATCCAGCAGATCGGGCGGGAGCAGGCCCCGGCCTTCCGCTTCTACCGGGACGAGGTGCTGCCCCGCCTCTGATCCAACAGGTCGAACACGCCGACGTCGGGCCCGGAGGCCCAGCGGCGGATCGACGCATCCTGGGAGGTGATGATCTGCTCCGCTTGGGTGCGGAGGTCGAGGTGGGCCCGCTCCGCTCGCGTGATCAGGGCCGTGCGGGCCTGCTCGTGGGTGAGCTGGTAGCGAACCATCAGGATGCCGGTGGCCACGGCGATCGCTTCTCCGTCCTCGAGGTCCGAGAGCGACGTGGGGCGGCGACGGGGGGCAGGAGGAAGAGTCGTCACCCGGCCGCTCTACCCCTCTCGGCGAGGGTCACACCGATCGGAGTCGACGAGGCAGATCCGCTCGTGGCCGTGCCCGGGGCCAGCCACCCGGTGGCCATCTCCCGGGCGACCCCGAGGTTGAGCCCGACCAGGGAGCGGGCGCCGGGCCAGCCGGGGTTCCGGTGGGGGGAGAAGATGGCGTCCCAGGGGTGGGGATCGCCGCCGGTGATGCTGCTGGCGAGGGTCATGGCCGCGGCGGTGCCGTTGGTCAGGCCCCACTTGCCGAAGCCGGTGGTGATCCACGGGCTGCCCGGGAGGTGGTCGGCTCGTCCGGCCCAGGGGAGAACGTCGACCGGGCGCAGGTCGTGGGCGGCCCAGCGGTGGACGACGTCGCCGACGGGGAACCAGCGGCGGGCCCACTCGACGAGGCGCCGTTGGGCGGCGGGGGTGTCGGTCTCGCGCCCCACGGGGTGGCCCTCGCCGCCCACCAGCAGCAGGGTCCGATCGCCGTCGGTGCTGGTGCGGAGGGAGCGGGTGGGCTCATCGGCGCCGTAGCTCATGGAGGGGGGCGCAGGCCCGGTGGCCACCAGGGCCACCCCGTGGGACATGGCGGGCTCGGCCCGGGCGAAGAAGAGGCCGCGGTCGCTGATGGGCAGCAGGGTGGCCAGGACGACGTGGCCCGCCTGCACGCGTCCCTGGTCGGTCACGGCCGTGCGGTGCCGGTCGGCGAACCCGAC
>CAZXRA010000170.1:0-40962 GCA_964643485.1 uncultured Iamiaceae bacterium
CTGAGCGCGATCCACCCGAAGCACAGCGCGGCCTGGGGGTTGGCCGCCAGCTCGTCGCCCTTGCGGCTGGTGGTGTCGGTGAAGAAGCAGAAGCCCTCGTCCACCCGGCGGACGAGCACGAAGCGGACCGACGGGCGGCCGTCGGGCGTGGCCGTGGCCAGGGCCACCGCCGCCGGGTCGTAGGGACCGGTGGCGGCCCACTCGGCGTACCAGGCCCGGAACTGCTCGAGGGGATCGGCGGCCAGGTCGGCCCGGTGCAGCCCCTCGGCCAGGTAGTGCTCGCGCACCGCCGTCAGGTCGAGGGCATCGTCCGGCCCCGGCTCGGGCAGCTCGGCATCGTCCCCCGTCACGTCCCCATCATGGCCCGTCCCCCCGACCCCACCACCAGGGCACGGGGCGGGCTCGCCAGACTGGCGGGGTGAACGCCGACACCCCGCGCCCGCCGGAGAGGTCGGGCTCTGTGCTCGACCTCTCCGCCGTCCGGGAGCAGTACCTCCGCGAGGGGCTGCACCGGGCCGACCTGGCCGCCGACCCGCTTGACCAGTTCCGGGCCTGGTACGCCGAGTGGGAGGCTGTCGACCCCTACGACCCGGCCGCCGTCGCCCTGGCCACGGCCACGCCCGACGGGCGCCCGTCGGTGCGGTTCGTGCTCGTGCGCCGGGTCGACCACGGGTTCTGCTTCTTCACCGACACCACCAGCCGCAAGGGCGTCGAGCTGGCCGCCAACCCGCAGGCGGCCCTGTGCTTCGGATGGATCGCGCTGAGCCGCCAGGTGCGGTGCGTGGGGTCGGTCGAGGCCCTCCCGGCGGTCGAGGTCGACGCCTACTGGCAGGCCCGACCCGTCGGCAGTCGCCTCTCGGCCCTGGCGTCGGCCCAGAGCCAGCCGGTGGCCAGTCGGGCCGAGCTCGAACGGCGGCGCGACGAGGTGGCGGCCTCGGTCCGGGACGACGAGGTGCCCCGGCCCGAGGGGTGGGGCGGCTACCGCCTGGTGCCCAAGGAGGTGGAGGTGTGGCAGGGCCGGGCCGACCGCCTCCACGACCGCTTCCTCTACACCCGGGCCGGCCCCGGGTGGGACCTCCAGCGCCTCATGCCGTAGGGGTCGGGTCAGGGCGTGGAGCGGGAGCGTCCTCCCCGGAGGATGACGACCAGGGCGATGGTGGCCACCACCAGGGCCAGCACCAGTCCGACCTCGACCCCGCCGATGGACTGCACCCGGGCCGAGATGTCGCTCGACCACCCCCACACCCGTGACGTCACCGGGTCGGACGGCTTCACCCCGTCGCTGGCCAGCTCACTCAGCCCGTACCAGGCGAGGTAGAGGCCCGTGAGGAGGAACAGGGCGCCCGACACCCGACCGATGTGCTGGGAGGCCCGGCGCACGAGGGTGGTGGCCGAGCCCCGCGCCACCGTGACCGCCATGGACAGGGCCACGATCACGAGGGTGAAGCCGACGGCGAAGGCCCCCAGCCGGGCCAGGCCCGTGCCCCAGTCGGTGCCGAACGACGTGGCCACGTGGGCGACGTAGAGCTGGATGGAGCACGACACCGACACCACGGCGTAGGACACGCCGTAGAGGAACATGGCGGCCAGGCCCCGCCCGCCGCCGGTGCGGTCGAGGCGGGGGACGGGGAGGCGGATGGCCTTCCCGGCGAGGAGGGCGACGCCCATGCCCGCCAGGACCAGGCCCACGACGGGCGTGACCCACGGCGTGATCCGCTCGACCTCGGCCGACGCCGCGGTGACCAGGGCGCCGAACGTGCCGAACACGGCCACGAACCCGGCCGACACCGTGAGGCCCACGATCACGGCCCGGGTGACGGCCACGGGCGTGGGCCGGGTGGCCTCGTCGCCGCTGACGAACCAGCCCAGGTAGGCGGGCAGCATGGGCAGGGCGCAGGGGTTGACGGTGGCGACCATCCCGAAGGTGAAGGCGGCGGCCAGGCCCAGGTCGCCCATCAGGTCGTCCGGGGCCGGGCGCTGGTCACCCGCACGTCTCCAGGCCGCCGGCGAACACGGTCTGGTTGAGCTTCTCGCACAGGCGCTCGGCCGAGACCTGCCGTTGGATCACGTCGGCGATGGTGCCGTCGGGCAGCACGATCAGGGTGATGGGGGCGGTGAGGACGTCGAGGGCGCGGGTGAGGGCGCCGTCGGTGTCGACGAGGAGGTCGTAGGTGACCCCGGTGCTCTCGACCATCTCGAGGGCCTTGTCCTCCTCGTCCCGGATGTTGACGCCCACGAAGGCGACGTCGTCGCCGAGGGAGGTGTGGACCCGCTGGAGGTCAGGCATCTCCTCCACGCAGGGGCCGCACCAGCTCCCCCAGAAGTTCACCACCAGGGGTTGGCCCCGGTAGTCGGTGAGGCGACCCTGTCCCTCCCCGTCGAGGCGGTCGAGGAGGAGGTCGGGCACCTCGGTGGCGGAGATGAGGGTGCCGGCCTCGTCGTTGCTGTCGTCGCCGGTGAGTCGGCTCACCAGCAGTCCGGCCAGGATGGCGGCCGCCAGGGCCACCAGGGCGCAGATCATGACGGTGCGGGCATCGAGGGGGCGGCGCGGCCGGACGGGCGCTTCCTCCGCCGTGTCACCGGTGGGCTCGTCGATGTCCGGGGCGGGACCGGTGGCCATGGGGGAAGGCTACGGCGGGGCCCCCGCCGGGAGCGATGCGGAGGGAGGCCGTCAGCTGCGGATGAGGCGGGCGATGGCCGCCGTGGCCTCGGCCACCATGCGGTCGGCCTCCGCTCGGGCTGCTTCCGGATCGGCGGTGCCGCCGCCCTCGGCCGCGTCGGCATCGTGGGCGGCACCAGCCACGCAGTGACGGATGTGCTGGTCGAGCAGGCCGAGGGCCACGCTCTGCAGGGCGGAGCTCACGGCGCTGATCTGGGTGAGGACGTCGATGCAATAGGCGTCCTCCTCCACCATGCGCTGCAGGCCCCGGACCTGGCCCTCGATGCGGCGCAGGCGCCGGGCGTAGTCGTCCTTGTCCATGGAGTAGCCGCGCATCGCTCCTCCTCGGGCCGGGCGATCGCCAGCCCAGGGTACCCCCGGGGGGTACAGATCAGCACTGCTCCGAATGGGCGTCGGCCGAGGTCGTGGGCTGGAATCGGGCCGCCCGCTGCCGAGAGGACGCCCCCGTGAGCCCCAGTCGACGTCAGACCGCCCGCCGACGTCGGACCCTGGGCCTGGCCGCCGTCGGGATGGCCGGAGCCGCCGGGGTGGTGGTGGCCCGATCCCGTCGGGCGGCCGCCGACGGAGAGGGCGCGACCCACCCGACGCCGGTGCGGGGGGCCACGGCCCTGACCCGCAACGCCCAGCTCGGGGCGGTGGGGGCCCGGTCGGCCACCCGCTACGCCGCCCACCGGGCCCGGCGCACCTTTGCCGCCGCCGAGCGGCGGGAAGCCCTCGACGCCGAGTTCCAGCTCCGCACGGCCGAGGACGTGGCCGCCGCCCTCGGCAACATGAAGGGCGCCCTCATGAAGCTGGGCCAGATGGCCTCCTACCTCGACCAGGGCCTGCCCGAGCCCGTGCGCGACGCCCTGGCCCAGCTCCGCACCGACGCCCCGCCCATGGCCCCCGAGCTGGCCGCCCGGGTGATCGAGGCCGAGCTGGGCCAGGCCCCCGACCGCCTCTTCGCCGAATGGGACCCCACGCCCATCGCCGCCGCGTCCATCGGCCAGGTCCACCGGGCCCTCACCCACGACGACCGGGCCGTGGCCGTCAAGGTGCAGTACCCGGGCATCGACGCCGCCATCCGGTCCGACCTGGCCAACCTGGGCCTCCTCTTCAACGGCATGGGCCTGGCCTTCGCCGGCCTCGAGCCCGGACCTCTCGTCGCCGAGCTGCGGGCCCGGCTCGTCGAGGAGCTCGACTACCGCCGCGAGGCCGACAACCTCCGCCTCTTCGCCGACTTCTACCGCGACCACCCCTTCGTCCACATCCCCGACCTGGTGCCGGAGCTGTCGACGGGCCGGGTGCTCACCACCGACCTGGCCGTGGGCGACACGTTCGAGACCGTCGTGGCCTCCGACTCGGCCCGGCGCGACCACGCCGGCGAGGCCATCTACCGCTTCGTGTTCCGCAGCCTCTACCACTTGCACGCCTTCAACGGCGACCCCCACCCCGGCAACTACCTCTTCGGCCCTGACGGACGGGTCACGTTTCTCGACTTCGGCCTGGTGAAGCGGTTCGACGCCCGGGAGCTGGCCGCCTTCAGCGACATGGTCGAGTCGATGTCGGTCCGCCGTGACCCGGCCTGGTTCCGCTCGGTCATCGAGTCGGTCGGCCTGCTGCGCCCCGGCCAGCCCTTCACCGACGACGAGGTGATGGACTACTTCGGCCACTTCTACGAGCTGGTCGACCGGCCCGGCACCTTCACCATCACCGGCGAGTACGCCAGCGAGACGGTCCGCCACGTCTTCGCCGCGACCGGGCCCTACCGGGAGATCCAGAACGCGGCCAACGTGCCGCCCGCCTTCGTCATCATCCAGCGCATCAACCTGGGCCTCTACGCCGTGTTGGGGGAGCTGGAGGCCACAGCCGACTGGCGCGGCATCTGCGAGGAGATGTGGCCCTTCGTCGCCGGGCCGCCCTGCACGCCCATGGGCGAGGCCGAGGCCGAGTGGCTGGCCCGGCGGGAGCGCGACAGCGCCTGAGCCGGCGGCGAGGTCAGGCCACCGCGAAGACCAGGAGGAACTCGAACGAGCCCTCCTCGGACACGCTGGCGATGATCGGAGCCGTGGGCTCCTCGATGCCGTAGTCGGCCAGGAGCACGGGCACCGGGTCGGTGCTGGCGGCCCGGATGGTGTCCCCCGAGACCTGGGCGTCGAGCGAGAAGGTGACCGACTTGGTGACGCCGTGGAGGGTGAGGTCGCCGGTGGCCTCGAGGGTGACGGTCTCCCTGTCGGCCGGGATCTCACCGAAGTCGATCGGCTCGGTCAGGGTGAACGTGGCCTCGGGGAACTCGTTGGTCTCCAGGCCCTGGTCCTCCATGGCCCCGGCTCGGCTGCCGACCGAGCCCGTGGGCGGGTCGTCGGTGAACTCCAGCGCCGTCAGGTCGACGGTGAAGGTGCCCTCGACCACCTCGGTGTCGACGATGGTGATCTCACCCGTGACCTCGGGACTGCGCCCGACGGCGGTGTGGCTGATGGCCCCGAGGAACTCCTCGTCGATGCGGAACCCGGCCTGGGAGTCGCCGTCCTCCTGGAGGATCCACCGGCCGTCGAAGTTGTCGGGGGTCTCGCCCGTCGGTTCCTCGGTGTCCGAGTCGGAGTCGAGGCCGAGCTCCGCAGGTTCGTCTTCACGGAAGAAGAACCAGTAGCCGGCTCCGACCAGGACGACCAGCACGAGCAGGGCACCGAGCAGCTTCTTCATGGCGACCAGTCTGGCCCGTCGTCACGGGTGGCAAGCGGCACCTCGCTCGGGGTGGTGCCGGCCAGGAGGGCGCGGCGGCGGGGGCGGACCATGAGCAGCTCGACGGCGAAGGCCACCACCGCCAGGAGGGTGGCGATGCCGAGGACGATGGCGGCCGGGACGGCGCGGGACGCCACCCGTTCCCGGCACGGTCGTTCCCGGGCCGCGGCGGCCACGGCGGGATCAAGGGTGACGACGCCGCCGTCCCCGTCGACGATGCGGTCCTCGGCATCGGGCACCACGTCGAACCGGCCGTCGTACAGGTAGGCCCCGGGCGTGCCGCAGTCCTGCACCTCCGGGGTGCGCACGGGAAGGGCCAGGAGGACGGCCCCGGCGGCGTAGGCGGCGAGGGCCACGGTGGCCAGGCCGAGGGTGATGCGGCCGAGGAGCCGGGGCTCGTCCGGGGCTGGTGACGGGGAGGGAGCGTCGGCGGGGCCGACGGGAGCGTCATCCACGGCCCGGGAGCCTGGCACATCGGTTTGTCCGTCGGATGCACCGTGCAGAGGCAGAGGAGCCGAGCGTCGCGCTCCTTGAGTGGGGGCCGGCTCCCTGGAGGGGAGGTCCGGGAGCCGGCCCCATCGTTCGCCGGGTCGAGCCGATCGCCGCCGGTGTGCAGGGCGACGATCGACGGGGTGGGATGAGACCGACCCGGCAACGCTGCCCTTCTCATCGACCCTGCTGAGAGGGTTGTGAGGACTTGACCGCAGAAAGTGCTGGCAGTGGCGATGCCAACTGCGGAGAGCGGTCGACGGTCTCGGGATGCTCAGCCCTGGACGAGGCTGGCCAAGGCCCAGACCGTCGCCACCAGGCCCAGGCCGGCCATGGCCAGGCTGCGCCCCACCGGGGCCCGGGTGCCCTCGGCCGCCATGCGCTCCGGCGGCCGGGCCAGGGCCATCACGTTGCCGACCAGCATGGCCCCGCCGAAGGCCAGGAGCAGGTAGGCCAGGAGATCCTCACCCAGGAACACGGGCGCAGGCTACGGCGAGGTGCCGGCCGGGGTCTCATCACCAGCGGCCCGGCGGGCCCGGCGGGTGGACCGGACCACCATGACGACGATGGTGGCCACCGCCACCAGGATGATGCCGAGGAGGGCGAGCTGTCCCCATCCCCCCGGTTCGCCCGCCTCGGCGGGGGCCCGACCGTCGCCGGGGTGGGGGATGATGCCGGGCCGCTCGCCCGACTGCTGGGCGGCCAGGCACACCTCGTCGCCCGGTGCGCACGCTTCCGTGGACGTGGTCGCCGGGTCCGGATCGCCGGCATCGCCGCTGAACACCAGGGCCACGACCACCAGCACAAGAAGGGCGCCGAACACCGCCGCCCCGGCCAGCAGGATCGACCGTCGCTCGGAGCCGTCGGTTGTCACCGGCCCAGTGTGGCATCGGCTTCCCGGAGGGCGGCTACCGGAAGAGGGCGCTGGTGCCCGACTCGAGGTCGAGCAGGGCCCGCTTGGTGAGCAGGCCCCCGGCGAACCCGGTGAGGGTGCCGTCGGCCCCGACGACACGGTGGCAGGGCACCACGATCGAGAGGGGGTTGCGTCCCACCGCGGCCCCCACGGCCCGGGCCTTGCGTCGGTCGCCCAGGGCGTCGGCCAGCTCGGCGTAGGTCACGGTCTCGCCGTAGGGGATGGTGGCCAGCGCGGCCCACACGCCGTGCTGGAACGGGGTGCCCACGGGGTCGAGGGGCAGGTCGAAGTTCTGCCGTTCCCCGGCGAACCACTCACGGAGCTGGGTCGCGGCGGCGGTGAGCACGGGGTGGTCGGCGGCGGGGGCGATGTCGTCGGGCAGCGGCACCCGACCCGAGGCGTGGTCGGGCCACAGGATGGCCCGCACCCCGTCGTCGGAGGCCACGAGCACCAGCTCGCCGACGGGCGAGGGCAGGGTCGTGCGGTGCAGGCGGTCGGTGGTCGAGGCGGTGGGGGATGTCATGGGGTCACGCTCCAGAGGTGCAGGGTCGCGTAGGCCCGCCACGGGCGCCAGTGCTCGGCCCGCGCCGCGACGGCGGTGGGACGGGCGGCGTCGGGGCCGGCCAGGTGGGTGAGGGTGCGGCGGACGCCGAGATCGGTGGCGGGGAAGGCGTCGGGATCGCCGAGGGCCCGGAGGGCGACGTCCTCGACCGTCCATGGGCCGACGCCCGGGAGGGCGAGCAGAACGGCCCGGGTGCGATCGCGGTCGGTGCCGGCGTCGAGGACGAGCGACCCGTCGGCCACGGCGCTGGCCAGGCCGACGAGGGCGCGGGCTCGGGCCCGGGGCATGGGCAGCCGGTCGGGATCGGCCGCGGCCACCTGGGCCGCGGTGGGGAACAGGTGGGTCAGCTCGCCGTCGGGCGCGGCGAGCGGCGTGCCCATCTCGGCCGTCATCCGCGCCAGGACGGTGACCGCTCCGGCCACCGACACCTGCTGGCCCACGACGGCCCGCACGGCGATCTCGAAGCCGTCCACCGCCCCCGGCACCCGCAGGCCGGGCCGGGCGGCGACCAACGGGCCCAGCAGGGGATCGGCGCCGAGGTGGGCGTCGACGGCCTCGGGGTCGGCGTCCAGGTCGAGGAGGCGGCGGCACCGGGCCACGGCGGCGGTGACGTCCCGGGCGTCGCCCAGGTGCAGCGCGGCCTGGATGTGGCCGTCGCCCGGGGTGAGCAGGACCGTGGCCGGGGCGTGGGGCAGGTCGAGGGTGCGGCGGAACCCGACGAGAGCGCCGGCCGGGTCTCGCACGGGTGCCTCGACGCTCCGCACGGCCCGCAGGGCGAGGAAGGCGAGGAGGTCGGTGGCGGCGAACGGGCGCCGGTGGGCGAGCCGCAGCACCAGGGTGCCCGGTGCCGCCGGGCGGGCGGGGTCGCCGGTGCGGTGGCGGCGGCCGGACCGGCGCAGATCGCCCGGGGTGAGGGCGAACACCTCCCGCACCGTGTCGTTGAACTGCCGGACGCTCCCGAAGCCGGCGGCGAAGGCCACCTCGGCGAAGGACAGGTCGGTGGTCTCGGCGAGGAGGCGGGCGCTGTGGGCCCGCTGGGCCCGGGCCAGGGCCAGGGGGCCGGCCCCGACCTCGGCCACGAGCAGGCGCTGGAGCTGGCGGCGGCTGTAGCCGACCCGGTCGGCCAGCCCGGTGACGCCCTCCCGGTCGACGACGCCGTCGGCGACGAGGCGCATGGCCCGGCCCACGACATCGGCCCTGATGTCCCACTCCGGCGAGCCCGGGGTGGCGTCGGGTCGGCACCGCTTGCACGAGCGCAGGCCGGCGCCTTGAGCGGCGGCGGCGGTGGCGAAGAAGCGGACGTTGGCCCGCTTGGGCGTGATGGCCGGGCAGCTCGGCCGGCAGTAGATCCCCGTCGAGGTGACACCCACGATGAACCACCCGTCGAAGCGGGGGTCACGGCTGGTGACCGCTCGGTAGCAGCGCTCGGGGTCCTCGATCACCGGTCCATCCTCTCCCCTTTCCGCCCCTCAGTCTGGCGGGTTTGGGACATGACGGTCCGGGCTGGTCAGGTGGTGGGCGCGGGGGAGGGGTGGCGGTCGCCGGAGCGGTGGACGACATCGTCGTCGGTGCCCAGGTAGGAGGCGACGACGCCGGGGTCGGCCAGCACGTCGGCCGGCGTGCCCCGGGCGATCACCCGCCCCTGGTCGAGGGCGACGAACTCGTCGCACAGGGACGACAGGAGGCCCATGTCGTGCTCGATGACGACCATGGAGCACCCCGTCTCGGCCTGGACCCGGCGCAGCAGGGGCACGAGGGCCTCCGTCTCGGCCTGGGCCACCCCGGCCGTGGGCTCGTCGAGGAGGACGACGTCGGGATCCTGGGCCAGCAGGCAGGCCAGCTCCACGATGCGCCGGGTGCCCGTCGAGAGCTCACCCGTCGGCCGGTCGCGGAAGCCGCCCAGGCCGAGCAGGTCGATCAGCTCTTCGGCCCGGGCCTCGGCCGCCCGCTCGGAGTCGACCGATGCCGGGAGGCGCAGGGCGGCGGCCACCGGGTCGCGGTTGGCCAGGTGGCGCTCGAGGGCGACCTCGATGCACTCCCGCACCGTGAGCGACGGGTAGAGCCGGGCCTCCTGGAACGATCGGCCGATGCCGAGGATGGCCCGCCGGTGCGGCGGGTGCTCGGAGATGTCGACGCCGTCGAGCACGACCCGGCCGCCGTTGAGGGGGAGGAAGCCGGAGAGGACGTCGAACAGGGTGGTCTTGCCCGCCCCGTTGTGGCCGATGAGCCCGACGATCTGCCCCGGGGTGACGGTGAGGTCGACGGCGTCGACGGCGGTGATGCCGCCGAAGCGCTTCGTCACTTCATGACACTCGAGGGCGAGGCCGCGGTCGGAACGGGCATCGTCGTCGGTTGCCGCTGACGCCGCCGCCGGGGTCGAGGCGGGAGCCTGGCCGTCCCCGATGAAGACGGCCCGGAGGATGTCGGGGCGATCGAGCAGGCCGGCCGTCGGCCCGCGGAACCGGACCTGGCCCTTCTCGAGGAACACGGCGTCCTCGCACATGAGCAGGGCGATGTTGATCGACTGCTCGACGAGGACGATGGTGGTGCCCTGGTCGTGGAGGGCCCGAACCTTCTCGACGAGCATCCCGACGACGGTGGGGGCCAGGCCCAACGACAGCTCGTCGATCAGGACGACCTGCGGCTCGGTCACGAAGGCCATGGCGATGGAGAGCTGCTGCTGCTCGCCCCCCGACAGGTTGCCGGCCGGCTGATCCCAGCGGTCCTGGAGGATCGGGAACATGGCCAGCATCTCGTCGGTGCGCGCCTGGGCCCGTTCACGGTCGTCCCGCAACATCCAGGTCGCCATGCGCATGTTCTCCGCCACGGTGAGGGTGGGGAACATGCCCTTGCCCCCGGGCATCATCGACAGCCCCAGCCGGGCGATCTGCTCGGTGGGCATGCCGGTGATGTCGCGCCCGTCGAAGGTGACCGTGCCCCCGGTGGCGGGCAGGAGGCCCATCACCGCCTTGAAGAGCGTCGACTTGCCGGCGCCGTTCGTGCCGAGCAGGGCCAGCACGTCGCCGTCGGCCACGGCGGTGTCCACACCGAAGAGCACCTGGAGCGAGCCATAGCCCGACTCCAGCCCGGCCGTGGCCAGCAGGGCCCCCTCGGGGACCGGTCGCCGATCGCTGTCGAGTCCCGCCGTCCGGGCCCGCTCCCTCCGCTCCTCCTTCTCCACCGCCAGGGCGGCGGCGGCGGCCTCCTGCTCCGGGGTCTCGGCGGTGAGGTCGACCAGCTCCAGCTCGTCGACCACCGGCACGCCGCGTCGGCGGGCGACGGCCAGGGCGAAGCGGTCGCGGACCTTCTCGAAGGCCTGGCCCAACCCACCGGGGAGCACCATGAGGATCACCAGCAGGCCCACTCCGGTGAGCAGGAGCTGGTACCGGGGGAAGAGGTAGCCCAGCCACTGGATGAGGGCCACGCCGGCGAGGGTGCCGCCCAGGGACGAGACGCCGCCGATCACGGCCATGGAGAAGATCAGGAGGCTGCCCCCGGCCGGGTAGGCGTTGTCGTCGAGGCCGTCGAGGGTGACGACGTGGATGCCGCCGGCCAGCCCGGCCAGCAACCCCGAGAAGACGAAGGCGGTGATGGTGGTGCGCGAGCGGCTCACCCCCACGGCCGCACTGGCCCGGGCGTTGTCGCGGGTGGCCGAGATGACCCGTCCGGTGCGCGTGCGGCGGAGGTTGGCGACGACCAGGGCACCCGCCACCACCAGGGCCAGGGTGAAGAAGTAGAGCGTCGTCTCCGATGTGAGGTCGAAGCGGCCGAACAGCTCCGGTCGGGACAGGCCGGTGACGATGATGTCGGAGTAGTTGGCCGACTTGATCACGTGCTGCTGGAGAGCCACGCCGAAGGCCAGCGTCGACACGGCCAGGAGCTGGCCCGACACCCGCAGGGCGGGGATGCCGATGACGGCGGCGACGATCCCGCCGGCCGCGGCGGCCAGGGCCAGGGTCAGGAACAGGTCGAGGCCGAGATCGTCGATCAGGTTGGCGGCCACGATGGCCCCCACGCCGACCAGGGCGATCTGCCCCAGGCTGACCGAACCGCCCCACCCGGTGAGCACCACCAGCGACACGGCGACCAGGGCGTAGACGAGGGCCACGGTGCCGGCCCGCACCTGGCTGGCACTCCCGGCGAGGGGGATCAGCACCAGGGCGCCGGCCACGGCCAGGGCGAGCGCGACCCGGGCGGCGCGGACCTCGGGCAGGGCGGCCAGCCGGGCGGAGAGGCGGTGGGTGATCCCAACCGTCGACCACGAGCCCTCGCCGGCGTCGGCCCGCCCCGTGGCCTGCTCCTGGAACACGAGGCCGAGCACGACGATGGCGAGCAGGACGACGTAGGTCCACGAGCGGGGCTCGAGGTTGATCTGGACCAGCTGGTCGGTGATCTCGATGGCGATGCCGGCCAGGAAGGCGCCCCAGATCGAGCGCATCCCGACCACCACGGCGGCGGCCAGGGGGGCGAGCAGCAGGGTGGGCCCGGCGGCGGCGTCGACGGGGAGGCCCTGGACCGGCGCCTTGAGCACGATGGTCAGAGCGGCCAGCCCGCCGACGATCGCCCACAGCTGGAGCGTCAGCCGGTTGACGGGGATGCCGAGCAGTCGGGCACGATCGACGTTCTCGGCCAGGCCCCGCACCGCGGTGCCCGACTCCGTGCGGAACAGGTAGTACAGGAGGCCGACGAGGGCCAGAGGGGCCAGGACGGCGATGGCCATGAGGTTGCCGTCGATGGTGGTGCTGCCCACCTTCAGCGTCGTCGTCGACAGCTCGGTGTCGAAGCCCGGGATGATGGCCGGGAGGTCGAACCAGCCGGGCATGAACAGGGCGAGGCCACCCAGGGCCTGGGCCAGCCCGATCGTGGCCACGGTGAGGACGAGGCGGGGGGCGGTGCGGAACCGCCGGACCACCGACAGCTCGACCGCCATGCCGATGAGGACGCCGGCAGCGATGGTCAAGGGGGCGACGACCCACCACGACCAGTCCCACCCCTGGCGGAGCCCGGCGGCGAGGGCGCCGCACACCGTCCCCATGGCCCCGTAGGCGAAGTTGATGACCCGGGTCGTGCGGTAGACGAGGACGAGGCCGACGGCCATGAGCCCGGTGCCGACGCCGAGGGCGGCGCCCTGCATGATGACGCCGATCTCGATGTCGTAGAGCCCGGCGAAGCCGAGGGCCAGGGCGACCAGGAAGATGATGCCTGCGATCCGCAGGTTCCTGTCACTCACCTTCGCGCTCCTCCTCGGGCTGCTCGGTACCGAAGATCTCGACGTCGCCGCCGAGGATCTCCTCCATGTCCTCCCGTCGGAACCGCTTCCCGTCGCCGACGCCCACGTAGGAGCCCTTCTCCCCGTTGAAGGGCGAGATCGCCTCGGGGTCCCAGCGGACCTCGCGCAGGTCGATGATCGGCGTGTAGGACTCGGGGAAGTAGTCCCACGTCCCCGCGGGACCAGTGTGCTCCGGGTAGCTGAACAGCCCGGTCTCGAGCGTCTCGGGGGTGAGGTCGGGGCCGGCCATCTGGATGCCGAGGGCGAGTTGGTAGAGCTGGTAGTAGAAGACGTCGACCGCCAACGACGGCTCCTCGTCGGGCCGGACCGACTTGAAGGCCTTGTAGCCGGGGCTGTCCTCCCGTTCGGGCTGGACGCCGAGCGGGCTGGCCCCGAAGGCCCGGTCCCACTGCGCGTTGCTCTTGCTCAGGCCCTGGCCGATGAGGTCGAGGTCGATGAAACCGACGCCGGTCACGATCCACTCGGGGTTGAGGCCCTGGGCATCGATCTGCTGGGTCAGGTTGAGGAGCATGAACGGATCGCAGAAGCAGGAGATGGTGGTGATGTCCCCGCGGATGATCTGGGTGGCGATCGAGGTGGCGAAGGACGGGATGCGACCGAGGTCGAGGGGGTACGTCGTCACCAGCTCGAACTCCTGGCCGGCCTCCTCGACGACCGCCAGCCCGTCGTCGGCACAGCGCTGGTACTCGGCGTTGTCGGGCGAGATGATGGCCATCCGTCGGGTCACGCCCTGGAGGTCGCCCTCGGCGCCTGTGGTCTCCTTGCCGATCAGCCGGGCCAGGCCGTAGGCGCTGGCCGCCTCGCCGACGACCGAGCAGTCGCTGGCCAGGCTCCAGGAGTAGGGCCGGTTCTGGCTGAACCACTCGCGGGACAGGTACGGCGCCCCGAAGTTGATGACCTTCTGGGCCGCCAGGGCCTCGGCGTAGGGCTGGCTGGTGGCGGTGATGTCGGCGAAGGCGCCGATCTCCCCACCGACCTTGAGGGCATCGGCGCTGGCCGCCTCGCGCCCGCCGCCGACCAGCTCGGCGGTGATGGCACCCGAGCCCTGGTAGGGGACGAACTCGATCTGGCGGCCGTACATCTGGAAGTTGGCGTTGAAGTAGTCGACGAGTCCGGACATGGTCCGCTCGAAGTCCTCGGAGGTCTCGTCGAACTCGATGCCCATCAGCGCGGCCAGCAGGGCGAGGACGTTGCCCTCGGCCGTCTTGCGGTAGCTCATCGTGATGGTGTCGGCGGTGACGCCCTTGCTGGTGGCGCCGCCGTTGTCGCCGTCGAAGCTGAAGCAGGGGGGGGAGTAGGGGTCGTCGGGGACCTGGAGTCCGCCGCCTTCGCAGGCGGTCACGGTGTCGCCCCAGCCGGTGGCGGCCTGGCCCTCGATGCCCGCTTCGACGTCGGCGGCGTCGACCTCCTCGGGCCCTGTGCTCGGAGCCACCACCACGACGACGGCGGCGATGGCCAGGCCCACGACGAGGGGGGCGTAGCCGCCCAACCACCGACGGGGTGCGGATCGTCCCCGGGGGGCGGTCGAAGGTGAGGGGTCCATTTCCGTACTCCCAGTAACGGGCGATGGTGTGACAACCATCGCACAGTGACGCCCGTCATGTCGCGCGTCCACCCTGGTCATACCCCCCCGGGGGTCAGTACCGCTCGCGCCGCACCTTCACCCGTCGGCCCCGCAGCGTGGTGCCCTCGAGGCCCTCGATCACCTCGTCGACCTTGCCCGTCGGCACCTCCACGAGGGAGAAGCGCTCCTGGATGTCGATGTGGCCGATGTCGCGCCCGGTGAGGCTGGTCTCGCCGGCGATGGCGCCCACCAGGTCGCCGGGCCGGACCCGGCCCTCCCGGCCGGCGCCGACGAAGAGACGGGTCATGCCCTCGGCCGGGCCGGCCTGGGTGCGGGTGGGCCGGTCCTTGTCGTGGGGCCGACGCTCGTTCCGGTCCTTGTCGCGGGGCCGGGGCTCGGGCCGCAGCGTGACGTGGGGGATGTCCTCGTCGTCTTCCGTCCCGGCCGTGGCCTCGTGGGCCATGACGACGGCGGCGAGGGCGATCTCCATCAGGTCGTGCTCGTCGCTGAGCGACTCCACCACCACCCGCACGTGGTCGAGGTCACTGCCGAGCAGGCGCTCCTCCAGGGCGTCACGGGTGAGCTCCAGTCGCCGGGTGCGCAGGTCGGCCACGGTGGGCACCGGGGTGAAGGAGATGGCCTGGCCGGTGACCCGCTCGATGGTCTTCACCATGCGGTGCTCCCGCGGGTCGACCAGGGTGATGGCGACGCCCTCCCGGCCGGCCCGCCCCACCCGCCCGATGCGGTGGACGTAGGCCTCGGGGGCGGAGGGCACGTCGTAGTTGACGACGTGGGTGAGCTGATCGACGTCCCGGCCGCGAGCGGCCACGTCGGTGGCGACGAGCAGGTCGGCGGTGCCGGTGCGCAGGCGGCCCATCACCCGGTCGCGCTGCTCCTGGCCCATGCCGCCGTGGAGGGCCTCGGCCCGGTAGCCCCGGCCGTTCAGGGTCTCGGTGAGCTGGTCGACCTCGGCCCGGGTGCGACAGAAGACGAGGGCGGCGGCGGGGGCCTCGACGTCGAGGATGCGGCCCAGGGCCGTGGCCTTGTGGGGCCGGCGCACGAGGTAGGCGGCCTGGCGCACCCGTGGGGCCGCGCCCGGGGTCGGTGCCTCGCGGGCCACGTCCAGGCGCACGGGATCGGTGAGACGGCGCCGGGCGATGGCCTCGATGCGGGCCGGCATGGTGGCCGAGAAGAGGACGGTCTGGTGGGGACCGGGGACCCGGTCGAGGATCGTCTCGATGTCCTCGGCGAAGCCCATGTCGAGCATCTCGTCGGCCTCGTCCAGGACGACGGCCGTCACCGCGGTGAGGTCGAGTGACCCCCGCTCGAGGTGGTCGATGGCTCGGCCCGGGGTGGCCACCACGACGTCGACGCCGTCGCTCAGGGCTCGGAGCTGACGGAAGATGGGCTGTCCGCCGTAGATGGGGACGACCCGGGCGCCGAGGGCCCGCCCGTAGCGGTGGACGGCCTCCGACACCTGGACGGCCAGCTCCCGGGTGGGCACCAGCACCAGTGACGACGGGGCGGGACCGCGGCCGGTGAGGGCGAGGCGTTGGAGGAGCGGGAGGGCGAAGGCGGCCGTCTTGCCCGTCCCCGTGGCTGCCTGGCCCAGCAGGTCACGCCGGTCCACGAGAGGCCCCATGGCCTCCCGTTGGATGGGGGTCGGTTCCTCGTAGCCCAGGTCGGCCAGCGTGGCGACGAGCTCGTCCCGCAGGCCCAGGTCGGCGAAGGAGGTGACGGCTTCGTCGGCGGGCACCGGTGCGTCGGTCGCCGGCACGGGCGCGATGTCCCCGGGGGGTGCGGCGTCAGTGGTGATGGTCTCTCGCTCCTCGTGACGGGCTCGGCCCCGTCGCCGGGCCCGGGATCCCTCGCGTCCGCCGCACGAGGCTGGGTCCAGCCTACGAGGCCGTCCCGCCGCCCACCTCAGTGAGGGGGAAGAAGGGGACCCGTCCGCCGGTTGCAGTCGCGGTCCCCGGAGGAGGTCGTGATGCAGGTCGACGTGTGGTCCGACGTGGTGTGCCCGTGGTGCTACGTCGGCCTGGCCAACCTCGATGCGGCCATCGCCGACCTCGACCTCGGGGACGACGTCGAGGTCGTCCTCCACTCGTTCCAGCTCGACCCGCGGGCCCGCACCCGGTCGCCCGAGGAGGCGGTCGAGGCCCGGGCCCGGAAGTACGGCACGACCGTCGGTGCCATCCGGGCCCGCCAGGCCCACCTGGTGAGCCTCGGCGCCGAGCGGGGGATCGACTTCCGCTTCGACCGAGCCTGGTCGGGCAACACCTTCGACGCCCACCGGCTCCTGCACCTGGCCCGGGAGCGGGGGGTCCAACGGGAGCTGAAGGCCCGCCTGGGCCGGGCCTCCTTCACCGACGGGGAGCCCATCGGCGAGCACGACACGCTGCGGCGCGCCGCCGGCGAGGTCGGCCTCGACCCTGTGGAGGTGGACGCGGTCCTGGCCGGCGACGCCTACGCCGACGCCGTCCGGGCCGACATCGAGGCCGCTCACGACATGGACGTCACCGGCGTGCCCTTCTTCGTGGTCGACGGTCGCCTGGCCCTGGCCGGGGCCCAGGCCCCCGAGGTGCTGGGCCGGGTGCTGCGGAAGGCATGGGACGAGCGACGTCCTCGGGTGGTCGCCGGGCCGGGCATCGACGACGCCGGCGCCTGCGGTCCCGACGGCTGCGCCCTCTGACCGCGGGCGCGCCACACTGGGCGGGTGCTGCTCGCCCGCCTCAGCCTCGTCGAGGCCGCGATCGTCGGGATCCTGGTGCTGGTGCTGCTGCTGGCCGGGGCCATCGCCCTGCGGGGGCGACGGCCTCCGTCCTGACCGGCGGCTCGGGTCGGCTCAGCCGACCGGGCGCTCGTAGATGAGGATGGTGTTGCCGCTCTCCTGGAAGGCGTGGGCCAGGCGCCAGCCCTCCGACCCCCGCTTGTTCAGGTTGGAGGAGAGGGAGCGCATGTTGATGCTGCCCTTGTTCACCTCGGTGTCGTACTCGTACCGGTACATGGCGCACACCCGATCGTCCGTGCAGTGATGACGGCGGGACAGTACCCGCAGTGGCGGAGGCCCGTGGTTCGTTCGGGCAGCAGGGGCACGGCCAGCCCGGGGTCGCGCCCAGGCCTCAGTGGCGGCGGGCGTGGAGCAAGTGCTCGACAGCACCCCGATGGCCGGTCAGGGAGGAGCGGACCGAGCCCCGCACCTCCCAGCCGTGCTCCTCGATGCCGGTCCGGGCCCGGGCGACGGCCTCGTCCAGCTCGGCCTCCTCGGTGGGGGGCTGGGCCCGGCGCAGCTCGAACATGGGCTTCACCAGGCCGACCAGCTCGGTGCTGGGGGCCGGGTCGAGGTTGGCCGTGAGCTGGGCCACGGCCGCGGCGAGGGCCAGGTTCGACACGTCGACGACGATCAGCTCGGGCGGCTCGTCCAGGTGGGCGGAGGTGAGGTCGCCCAGGTTCGTCCGCTCCAGGTTGCGGACCCGGGGATCCTGGCGGAGCGACCCGAGGAGCTGGCCGAAGCCGACGTCGACGGCGTGGACGAGGCGGGCGCCCCGCTCCAGGAGGGCGACGGTGAAGCCGCCGGTGCAGGCCCCGACGTCCAGGGCGACCCGGCCCGCCGCCTCCACGCCGAAGTGGTCGAGGGCGAACCCCAGCTTGCGGGTGCCCTGGAGGGTGCGGGGCTCGGTCACCTCGATGCGGGCGTCGGGCCGCACCTGCGAGCGGGGGTTGGTGACGACCACGCCGTCGACCCGCACCCGACCCCCGGCGACGGCCTCGTCGAGGTCGTCGCGCTCGGGGTGGCGGGTGCGGAGGACGGCGGCGAGGGGCCGGCGGGGCATGCCCCGAGTCTGGCCCTTGGCTCAGTCCTGGACGATCTTGAACAGGGCCCCGGTCGGGTCGGCGGCCTCGGCCAGGCGCCCGTAGGGGGTGTCCACGGCCGGGCTGACGATCTTGCCGCCCAGCTCCTCGGTGCGGGCCAGGGTGGCGTCGGCGTCGTCGCTGCCGAAGTAGACGGTCCACAGCGAGGGGATGCCCTCGGGGAGGTGCCCGCTGGCGTCCATCACGCCGGCGAGCTGGCCGTCGCCCTCGCCGAGGGTGGTGTAGCGGAACTCGTCGGTATCGCTGACCACGTGGGTGTCCCAGCCGAAGACGTCCTCGTAGAAGCGGATGGCGGCGGGGTGGTCACGGGTGTGGAGCTCGAACCAGCAGGGGGCGTCTGTCTCGGCCCACACACCGAAGCCCTTGTGCTGCTCGGATTGCCAGGCACAGATGGTGGCCCCGGCGGGATCCTCGAAAACGGCCATGTGGCCCTGGGTGGGGATCTCCATCGGTGGCATCGTCACCTTGCCGCCGTGGGTGGCGACGGCCTCGGCGGTGGCGGCGACATCGGGGGTGGCCAGGTAGACGGACCACACGTCGGGCATCCCGTTGGTGCCGTCGTTGCGCATGGCCCCGGCCACGGGGATGCCGCCCTTGGTGAAGGTGATGTAGCCGCCGAACTCCTCCCCGGCGGCCTCGGACTCCCAGCCGAACAGCTCGCCGTAGAAGGCCCGGCTGGCCTCGGGGTCGGAGGTGAACAGGTCGATCCAGCAGGGGGCGCCGTCGGGGGCGGAGTCACGGGTGGGCATGGGGCTCTCCTGGTGTGGGGTGGACGTCTCGTCCTCGCTCCGACGGACGGTCGCCGCGGAACTCATCGCTCGTCGCTGTCAGGGCGCGAGCAGATCCTCGGGGAGGGTGGCCACGGTCGCACCCTCACGTTCCCCATGCCACGACCCTATGCCTCGTCCGTCCCAGCGGCTCGGCGCCTATCCGACCGGTCGGAGGGCGCCGGTGAGCTCGACGACGCCGGCGCCATAGCGCTCGTCCAGCTCGGCCTGGACGACGTCGTCGGCCACGACCACGTGCACCTCCACGACACCCTGCGACTCGGAGGAGGAGGTGAGGAGCGGGTCCAGCGACTCGCGGACCTCCTCCTCGATCTGGGCCAGCTCGGCCAGGGTGCGCTCGGCCGGGCTGAGGCACAGCGACCCGCCCCACACGGCGCGTATCTCCTCCTCGTGAGACTTCGGGTCGCCGGTGAAGCGCAGGTTCAGGATCAGCAGCGTCGGGTCGTTCATCAGGGCTGCACCCGACGGCTCGCCAGTGTCGATCACGGGGTCGTCGCTGGCCGGGTTGATCGACTGGTCGACCCATGTCCCGGCGTGCTCGGGCTGGGCCTGGGCGTAGGCGATGGCGGCGTCCAGGCCCTCCTGGGTGGCGGTGGCCGGGTCGACCACGGCCCACCCGCCGGACGGGGGCGGACAGGGGGTGGAGAGCTCCATGCCGCCGTCGGGCTCGGGGGGGTCGGCGTTCGGGTCGGGGGCGGTGGCCGGTTCGGTGAGGGTGAGCCGGCCACCGTCCCAGGTGCCCACCACGGTGTAGTCGCCCCAGGTGGTGCCGTTGCTGGACTCCTCGCCCTCCACGGCGTCCCACTCCCATCCCCTGATGTCGGGCCCCCCGCACTGGGGTGGGTACGACTCGGCCACGCCCCCGAGGCAGAGCTGGGGGCCGTGCTCCGGGCTCTCGAGCACCGTGGTGGTGACCGTGTAGCGCTGGTCGGGGTCGGCGGAGGCGGAGGTGGAGGGCGGGTCGTCGCCGGCGGTCACCTCACCGCCGTCGTCGCCGCACCCGGCGAGGACGAGGAGGAGGGTGGCGGCGGTGACGACGGCGCGGCGCATGCCCGGCTTCGACGTCGGGGAAGTGGTCATGGTTCCTGGGCCTCGGACGTGGGGTGGACGCGGCGATTCTCGTCGACCTCGTGGCCCTCGTCCCGCAGGAGGGCACCTGGGTCGGGGCGAGGGTGCGGTAGAGGCGGGGGCACGGACGCCGACGGTACCGCCGGGTGGGCGCAGCCTGTCGCTCCGACCCGCCGGTGCCGCCCGTCTCGCGGTAGAACGACCGGCGGTGGACGTGGTCCGTTCTCCCTCCTCGGCTCCGGTTGCTGCCCGGGCCGCCGATGCGCTCCTGGTCGTGGGCGCCCTCTTCGCCCTGGCCGTGGTGATCCACAACAGCGACCACGTGCGCCGGGGCGCCGACTCGCTCGACGCCGGGGTGTTCTGGCTGGGCACGACGGCGATCGTCCTCGAGGTGGGCCTCGTCGTCCTCGTCTACCAGCGGCACCGCCTGGCCCCGTTGGCCGCCGCCGTGGCCGGCCTGACCCTCGCTGCGGGCTATGTGCTGGTGCACTTCCTGCCCGAGTGGGGACCGTTCAGCGATCCGCTCCTGGGCGAGGACGCCATCGACGGCTGGTCGATCACGGCGGCGACGATCGAGGTGGTGGCTGCTCTCGCCCTGGGTGCGGCCGGGCTCGTGGCCCTGCGCCGATCGGGCGGGCTCGCGTCGGCCGCCCGCCCCCGCCCCGACCAGCGCACGGCGCGCCAGGGCCTGCTCCATCCCGTGGTCCTCGTCTTCGCCCTCAGCCAGGTCCCGGTGCTGGTGATCTCCTTCGCCCAGCTGTAGCGAGCTCGCACGCGCCGCGGTGGGGGAGCCATCTCCTCCCGAGAGCTCCCGGCGACGGGCCGGCCGGTCCATCGCCGCACTGCGGGACTCGGCGAGCCTTGCTGTCGGTGACGCCGTGTGTGTGCTCAGGTGAACGTGAACTCGACGGCGACCTCGACCCGGCCGTCGACGGCGCGCAGCAGCTCGGACCGCTCGGTCATCCAGAGCACGCCCGCCGTGTCGAACGCCATGCGGAAGATGCTGTCGAGCTCGAGCTGGGCGAGATCGCACGAGACGGACTCCGACGCGGTGAAGTGCGGGAAGCAGTCGCGGGACTCCCCCGACAGCAGGGTCGCAGTGCCGTCCTCCTCGATCCGCAGAAGTCCCGACGGGTCGCCGTCCGTGTCGGAGACGTGCACCACCCCGGAGGGGTCGATGGTGACGTCGTTCGGGCCCTCCAGCGCATCGGAGTCAGGCCGGTCGTCGAAGAACTGGCCGCCGAGCAGGGTGTCGATCGTCCCGTCGGGGGCGACCACCGCGACTCGGCTGTTGTTGCGATCGGCGATGTAGAGGTTGCCGTCGGGGCCGAGGTGGAGGCCTTCGGGTTCGTAGAGGGAGGACTCGGTGGCCGGCCCGCCGTCGCCGGCGACCCCGCGGGGGCCGGAGCCGGCGTAGAGGCGGGCCTCACCGTCGGCGATGGCGTAGACGTTGGTGGTTCCCGACTCGTCGAGCCCGGTGACGTAGATCGTGCCGTCCGGCGCCACCTCGATGGAGCGGGAGCCACCGATCATCGGGTCGTCGCTGCCGGGGACGATCGTGGCCTCCCCGTCCTCGATCTCGAAGACGCGAGGGTTGCGCCAGTCCACGACGAGCGGGTGGCCGTCG
The DNA here is from genome assembly GCA_964643485.1 of uncultured Iamiaceae bacterium. Taxonomy (GTDB): domain Bacteria; phylum Actinomycetota; class Acidimicrobiia; order Acidimicrobiales; family Iamiaceae; genus Iamia. The sequence continues at coordinate 21,576 of CAZXRA010000170.1, forward strand.
GGGCTCACGGCGATGTCGGCGTACGAGCTCTCCTCGTCGCCCTCCGGGTAGGGCAAGGTCTCCGGCGTCGCCACCTCGTACAGGGTGTCGTCGCTGATGCAGTAGACGCTGTAGGGCAGGTTGACGTACACGACGCCGTCCGGCCCGGTGGCGACTCCGAGTGGCTCGAGATCCTCCTCCTCGCCGTACGGTGCCTCCTTGGGCACCTCGACCCTGAGGGGAAGCTCACCGACCTCGGTGCCCGGGCAGGCCGACGTCGGAGCGGTGGCCTCCGTCGTGGTGGTGCTGGACGCCGAGGTCTCCTCGGGGTCGTCACCGTCGTCGGCGCACGCCGCCGTCGTCAGCATCATTCCGACCGCCAGCAGGGCGGCCACCGGCTTCCAGCTCATGCACGTCTCCCCAGGCCCGAACGGTGCCGGGAACCTAGCAAGGGCCTGTCCGGTGGTCGCCGGTGCTTCGTGGCCGCTCGTGTGAGGCAATGCAGACAGGTTTATGTTCCGAAGCGCCGTCGTCTGCCGTGAGGAGAGAGCGATGCAGTCGCATTCTGGACGCAAGGCCCTGGGGGCCCTGGCTGTCGCCATGGCGGTGTTGGTCTCGACGTCGGTGCCGGTGTCGGCCGCCAGCGGCACCATCGTCTCGGGGACCTTCCGCATCCACACGAACCCGCTGACCGATCTCCCCATCCCCGGCACAGACCCCGATCCTTGTAAGCCCCCGCTCCCCAGCCAGGATCTCACCATCGACTTCGCCGGCGACGGGATCTCCGGCACCTGGACCATCCCCGAGCAGACGATCAAGAGCCGGTTTGCGTACGCGGGCTCCTGGGTGCAGTTGGACCTCCAGATCCTGGAGAGCTCGGGGACCTACACGTGGGCGTCCCTCCACTACAGCCTGGCTAGCGACGCGCCAGACCACGTCAGGTTCGTGGCCCGGTTCTACCTCTTGGACCCGCCGAACTGTGTCAAGGAGAGCCCGGTGTGCTCCCTGCACGCGCGGACGGTCGTCGTCACCCCGCAGAGCTTCGTCGACTCGCTCTACATGCCCAACCCCATGCCGGGCGAATCGGCCCTCCTCAACACCACATCCAACCTGCCCGGAGGATCGCCCCTCGGCACGCTGCTCGGGGTCGGGTGCTCTTCTCCGTTCTCCGCCTTCATCGGCCTCCACGTGAGTCTCTTCGATCTGGTGGTCCTCTTCTAGGTGTGGGGTGCTCCATCTGGGCGTAGGTCCCATTCACGTCGTCACCCACCCGACGAGGCCGTGACCAGGGGAGGGTCTCCTGAACAGCGACGGGGATGACCCGCGTTCTCAGCTTGGGAACTAGGCAGGCGGGTGGCTATGACCACCCCTGATGAGAGTATCCCCAGCTCAGGGGCAGTGCAGCGTATCCTTGGCTACCCGCCAGATACCTCCATTTTCCGCCCGATCTGGCACGCATCTGGCACGCCAGTATGGGTCGTACGCGAGTTCACCAACCCACCCGGGCCGGCTGCGCCGAGTTCACTCACTGCCGACGCTGTCCGGTGCTGGTCCTCCTCGAAGGCCTCTGGACTGAACAGGGCTCTGGCGCGCGCTCCGTTGCGACAGGTCGTCGCGGTAGCGCCGACCACAGAACGCCAGCGTCGCGTGTCGGTCTCCGCCACTTTCCCTGCAAGCGCTGCAACGGAAAGGTACCGTGGCTCGAGCCAACACGGAGGGGCCGATGCCTACGCCATTTCAGGTGCCGGAGTACGACAAGGCTGGCCGAGAGTTCTTCAGGAGGGCTGTCAACGAACAGATGGCGGCCAAGGATGCCCTCTTCGGGATGATCGCTCGGGAAGAGGTGGAGGAACTCCCGCGCAATCGAGTTGCCTTGGCATCAGATGAGTTGGTGGAGACGGCTCCCATGACGATGGAATCTGCGTTCACCCTTTCCAGGGAGGCAACCATCGCCGGCGATCTCTCCGACGTCTCGAACGCAATCGACGCTGCTGCCGAAAGCGGTCTCAGTTCGCTAATGCCGCAGTTCTTTCGCAATCTGGCGGCAGTCCTTGACGCCGCTGGCCAAACGGTTGATGCCGCAGGAGCGCCGTTTAGCCATGATCTCTTGCTTGATGCCATCGAAGGGGTAGAGATCACATTCAATGATGATGGAACGCCGAATATGCCGACGATGTTCATCAATCCCGGGATGGTCAAGGAACTGGAGGCATTGCCGCCAGCGACTCCTGAGCAGGACGCGCGGTTTGAGGCGATTATGATAAGAAAGAGGGAGGACTTCTTTGCTCGCAAACGTAGTCGCAGGCTATCTTGATACGCTGTCCGAGCGCGAGTTCGACGCGCCATTTATGGGTCTGCTCCGCAGCAAGGGCTACTACGACATCCACTTCATGCACGGATCGTTCGAGTTCGGAAAGGATTTCATCGCCAAGCGGAACACGGAGAATGGTGTCGTGCAGAGCAGTTTCCAAACGAAGGGTGGAGATCTTGGACTGACCGCTTGGCGCGAGGCCAGGGGTCAAATCGACGAGATGCGGACTAGCAATCTGGGGCATCCGAACTTCGACACGGTCCTTGAGCGGGAAACCGTATTCGTCACTACTGGTCGCCTTATTGGCGGCGCGTCACTTTCAGCGCAAGAGTATCGACGCCACCTCCAGGAGATGGGCGAGGGCGATTTTGAGGTGTGGGACCGGGAGACTCTTATCGCTGATCTGACGCGCGACCCCGCTGTTGGCCTGGAAGGCGCTGCTGACGATGCACTGCTTCAGATCGCTGGCGCATGTGCGACTAGTGAGATCGACTTCGACTCGATCGAGCAGTTCTCGCGCCGCTGGGTAGGCGACCGTGATGCAATGTGGCGATCTGCAGCGGAGTGTGCAGTAGTTGCCACCCGGCTCCGAGACGCAGATCGCGTAGATCTAGCGGCCCTGGCTGCGCTCACTCTGCTGCGTTCAGCTCTCGCGCTGCTGCTAGATGGTCCGCAGGACGAAGAGGCAACTCGCCTAAGCGAACTTGCCAGCAGTCTCTTCTCGCACTATGCGACTGAACTCGACGGTCGGTGTGGGGAGGATCTGACAATCCCAGATTTGTTCTTGGGCGACCATGATTTCGCCATTTGGTTGACGTATCCGGTGCGGTGCTTGCGCACAGCAGAACTGCTTTCACTTCAGGCGATTCGTCTCGCGTCTCGGGATGTCGAAGCATCGCAACGGCTGTGTCAAAGGATTGCGCAACTAGTGGGCTCACAGCCAGGCGCGGCACGACCAGTGTCAGATGGTTGGGCCGCGGCGCTAGTCCCAGTCGGATTGGTCTTGGCCCATGCCGACCCAACTGTGTTTGAGCAGTGGGCCCGCCACGTCGTGAAATGGGTCGCTGACCACTATCAACATGGGACTGGTCTCGCCGCGCTCGGGGAAGGTCCGCTGGCGGAAGCCAGGCATGTGATGATGCGCACCGATGGAAGCGCGGACAGGCCAAGCCGGTCTACGTCCCTAATAGCGACAGCGCTGCTGGACCTGGTCGCTGTGCATGAATTGGCAGATCTCTACGACCTCGTCGTCAATGAGCTTCTTGCGGTTGACGTGATTCCCGACGTTGTTGAGGCTCCTGACGACATGGGTCAACTGGCGCGTGACGGTACCGGAGTCACGCGTCAGGTGAACTTTGCGCACGATGAGACATGGACCGATGGATGGCCATCGGCCGCCCATCACCGTAGGGCTGCTCTATATCGCCTCGTGGCCGAGGGAAGGGGTTGGGAGCACTTGGCGATGGTGAGCGTTCTACGGGACCGGTTCTTTGTCAGCACCCAGCGTGTGATCGTGGAGGCAGGCTGGAGCGGAGGAGCGGAGGAACTTCCGAAGGGCTAGGGCCTTCGGCCGTTCGCTGTCAAAGGCTCATGCCGTCCTCGATGTGGCGGCCGACCGTTGTGCCGATTTGGTGTGTGCGTCGATCATGGGTATCAGCGTGCGAGTGCGGTGCTGTGAGCGGGGGGCCGTAGACATCGATGCAGGTCGGGGTGTGGCCAAGCCGCAACGTGTCGAGCGCTCCGAAGGAGGCACGCGATGAGCCGTTTCGAAAGGTGTTCGACCCGGCCGACCCACGGCGGGTCATCATGTGTTGATGGGTGAGACTCTTCCAGACCTGACACCGGCGCAGGTCGACGAGTTGCAGGATGCACTCCTCACCAACGCCGATCGCCTCCTCACCTCGGCGATAGCAGTGCTCGATCTCGGCCATGGTGCGCTGGCGCGCTCGCTTGCGATCCTGGGGATCGAAGAATCGGCCAAGGTCATCGCGCTCCACGATCGACGAGTGGCAATCGCGTACGCACCGGAGGGTGCCCCGTTCGTGGACGACCGGCTGCGGAAGCTGTGGTCAAGCCACACCCGAAAGTTGAGGCTGGTCCACTCGTTTCTTGTCGATGAGCGGTACTGGTTCGGCTTCGGCCCGTCGGATCCCAACGAGAACAGCTCAGCTCTCGGAGCAGTGGAGAATTGGGCAGCGCGCCACAACTCGCTCAAGCAGCGAGGTTTCTACGTAGACGCCGCCAGCGACGGCGACGTCCTCTCTCCTCAGATGCTGCTGGACAAGCAGACGCTCGCTTCGGTCATCGCCTTCGTCCACCAGATCGGATGGCAGGTGCGGCTCGGCGAGCACATCGAGGCCAAGAGGCAGGCCGAGGAGGCCGAGGCCGTCCCCCCGGCCACGGACGCCGACATCGAGCGGATGCGTGAGCTCCTCGGTCAACCGGACTCGCTCAAGCCTGGTGGCTGGCACTACGAGTCGATGAGGCGCGGCAGCCCTGGACGCAAGCTCAACAACGATGTCTACCGGCTTCCGTTCCCCGAGCGGGGTCGCGGCGTGACCCCAGACGCCCCCCGCGTTGGTTTCGAGGCCCAGGTGCGAGAGCTGGCTCGGCTGCGGAATGAGGACATGGAGGTCGGCGTCGTGCACGGAGACCAGCGCGGCCGGAAGCTGATCGAGGAGTTGCGTGGGGGTACCGCGCCTCAGTGATCAATGCGACCGACGTCCGGTGTTACCTCACCCCCAGGGCGGCCGATGCGTGAGTTGGCCTCTCCCGAGAGGGTGGAAGAACGCCCCCCGAGCCGTCGGCATCGAGGACTTCCGCCGCACCAGTAGCACCCTTACCGCGACCGGTGCCAGCACCAAGGAAGCTCTACGCGTCGGAGTGGAGCGGCTATCGGCTACGAAGGCGGCCTATCAGACTCTTGCGCTTCGGCGGAGGGGGCGCCGGTGGAGGCGGCGTACTGGTAGGTGTGGGCGGTAGCGACGGGGTGGCGGGGCCTGGGCGGCGGGAGGGCACAGAGAGACGGGCCGGGGCGGACCGGGCGGCTTCGATGACTTGCTCGAACCGAGCCCAACCTGCTTCCTCGCCGCCGAGGTTCTCCCATCGAAGCCGCTCGGCGCCGAACTCCTTGGGCGTCGGTGGCCGACCGAGCGCCTCGTACTGCTGGAGGTAGCGCAGAGCGTCGGAGGCGACACGCCGTAGGTCCCACTGCATGTTGTACTCGGGCCCTGTCGTCCCCTCTGGGAGCGCCGGGTCGCCGCCCAGCGCGGTGAAGACGTCGTGAGCGAAGTCGAACGGGTCGCCTGCGAGAAGATCGTGGCGGGCTGTGGTCGTGGGCGAGGACTCGCCAAGGGCCGCGTGCACAGCGACGAGATCGCCGCCGAACCAGTGGTTGGCGGCCGGTGCCGCGAAGCTGGCGAACTGTTTGAACGTCGGCGGCTTGCCGCGCGCTGCAGTCCGTCGGTTGAACTCGTGGGCGACCTCGCGCAGTTCGCTGTCCCATCGGTGGCGCAGGTACCCGTCGAGGTGCTGAGCGGCCCAGGCTTGGCGGTGTCTCGTCACGATGTCGCGGAGGATCTCGAAGCCGTCACGTCGTTGGCCGACACTGAAGCTGAATGTGACGGTGACGTCTCCCGAACGCTCCGTACCCGTCGTGCCCTCAAGGCTCTGCACGGGCCCGAGCCGGCGCTTGGCGGCCTTGAGGTCGCTGAACAGTGTCGGGTCCACGGGAAAGCCGCCGTGGTGGAGCGCGTCGAGCGGGCGTCGGTGGTACTCGGCAAGTCCGTCGAGGTCGGTGCGTGAGTATGGCCCTTCGCACAGGTACCAGCACGTCAGCGAGACGCCGTTCCATAAGGGCACGGCGGGACCGAAGGCCTCGGCCATTTGGCGGTGAGGGTGGAACTCGCTGACGATGCGCTCGGGCCAGCGAGGCAGGGTTACGCCGTCCCAGAGCCGGTCGACGTCAGCGCACAGGTCTGCCGGCAGTAGCTGGCGGTAGAGGCCGGGCCGTGATCCTTGTCCGCTGGCGATGAGCTCAATGCCTTCGTCCACCAAGCCCCAGAGCGGGGCCATCCCCGGCCGTTGCCCGGCGTGCACGCGGTCGAACGCGTCCCACCAGCGGCGTAGCACCGCTACCCGCTCCTCGACGGGCGATGGGCCGGCACCTCGGCCCAGTAGCGCGCTGAGCATGCGTTCGACTTCGTCGACGGGCAGGTTCTGCTCGGCGGCGATCGCAGCCGCCTTTTCGGATCCGCCCACGTAGAGCCGAGGCTCGGGCAGGGACGTGGCGATCTTCTCGCCTTCGTTTGGGCGCTCACTGAGGTACTCGAGGAACCCGAGCCAGTCGCCTGCGAAGAGGCCTGACAGCACGGTTTGCAGCGGCTTGGTGAGCACGGCTCGGGCGAGAGGAGGGCCGCTCTTCGCCTTGCGGTAGTAGGCGGTCGCCAGCAGCCTGGTGCCGCGAGCGCGCCACCGCCGGGTCGTGTCCGCTGTCACCTGGTCGGCGAGGGCGGCGATGAGTGCCTGCTTGGCTGCGACCTGGTCGTCGCCGCGGAGCTTCGCCCAGCCGCCGCCGTAGCGCATGACCCCCAGCTGGGCGGCCACGTCGATGCCGAGGTCTGCATAGGTGGCGTCGATGGCTTCCCAGGAGGCGCGTTGTCGTTCGGGCGTGGCGACCTTGCCGGTAGGGGCGCGCAAGTCGATAGGGGCGAGGAGGTCCGAAAACAGCGGGACGACCAGCGCCCACACCGCCAGGGCGTCGGGGTCGGTGCGCAAGTCGACCTTCGCGGTGGCGTCGCGGGCTACGTTGACCGCGAACCGGGGCTGTGTGGCGATGGTTGCTGGCAGGTTCGCCAGCCCGTACTTGAGGGTGACCTTCTGTGGAAGGAACCAGGCGCCGCGGGCTTCCTGGCGCTCGAGGCGGTATTGGTCGTCGAGGAGCTGGCGGTCGGCCTCGGCCGACCCAGCGATGGTGACCCTGTCGAGCTTCGTCGCGCTCGTCGCCTTGCTCACTTCGACGGTGGGCTCTCCCATGAAGGCCCGGGTGGCGAGGCGCGCGAGAAAGCCATCGAGGGCGGCGAAGCGGTCGCCGCAGCCAGCGGCGCTCTCAGCGTCAAGCAGTTGCTGGGCGGTGGTGGCGAGGATGGTGCGACCGAGCGTGGCGTCACTCACGGAACTGCCTCGAGATGTCGACGAACTGTTGGAAGCTGACGGGCGAGTCGGTGCTCGCGGCGTATTCGGCGTAGCGCTGGGCCATGGCCGCGACCTCCCGCTCATCCCGTTGGGCTTCGATGCGCCTCTCGTCGTGCACGACGCGGGCCTCGGTCGCGCCGCGCTCGAACACCACGAACGCCTCGGCGCGCTCGGCGATATCGTGGCCTTGAGTCCCCGGGAAGTCTGGGTCAGTGGCCGGTTGGGCCCAGTCTTCGGGGAGCGCATGGGCGGTCATGGGATCCATGTCGTTCTCGAGGTAGATCGTGTCGACGTGGTCGTCGAGACCGAGTTCGGCGTGGTACACGATGTCAAGGAACTGCTGCTCCGGGCCGACACGTCCGTGAAGCGCGGGGTGGTGCAGCACCCGGATTCCCCGGCCGACGAACTGGTAGAACTCGCTGAAACTGCCGTAGGCCCGCAACGGGACGACGACGCAGATGGGCGGGAAGTCGTAGCCCTGACCGAGCATCTTAAGCTGCACGATGCCTTGCAGGTCTCCGCTGTCCGTCTCAAAGCGCTCGCGGGTGCGCCTGATCTGAGCGTCAGTCTGAGTGTGGTGAAGGGTTCCGCAGGGGACGCCGTGCTCTTCGGCGATGCGTGCGATCTGCTCAGCGTGCCGTTCGCCCAGGGCGGCGAACAACACCCTCGGCTTCACCGGGTACAGCAGCTCGGTCTGGGCGTCGAGCACCGCCCGCACAAGGCGCATGACCTGGCGGATGGGTTCGTTCGACTTGGCGGTGATACGAGCGAGTTTGCGTTCGTCGGAGATGACCTCCAGGAGCGCCTCGCGTCCGAAGATCTCTTCGCGGGTTCCGTCCGGCCAGACCAGCTCGTAGGTGGTGGCCTCGACGTCCGGCGCGAACCGGTGGACGCGCAGGTTCTTGGCATTTCCGTCGGCGATGGAGTCGACGAGCCGGTAGCGGTAGACGACATCGGCATCGATCGGCTTGCCGTCGAGACGCTGGAAGCACGCGGACATGAGCAGTGTGCGGGCCGTGGCGAAGTGGGTGAACAGCCGTTGGTACGAGTCGGAGGCGGCGATGTGAGCTTCGTCAACGACGATGAGGTCGATGTCCTCGGGGCGGAGCTTGCCAAGAAGGTCATCGGGGTCAGCGCCGGTCCCGAGGGCGTGGAAGTTGGTGACGATGACATCGGAGGCGAGGAGTTGCTCGCGGGTGATGGAGCGGATGGTGCCGCTGTCCCGGTCCAAGGTGAGCACCGCTGGTGGCCGGCAGCCGGGGATGAGTGGTCCGCCCGGTAGCCCGTAGAGGACGTTGCCGACTGCTTGGTGGTTCCATGCTTTGTCGAAGGTGCCTCGGATGACTGTGCCCGGGGTGACCACCAGGGCGCGGCGACGGGTGAACGCCAGGCAGGACAGCACGCCGAGGGCGGTCTTGCCGGCCCCGACGCTCATCACACAGGCGGCGTTGGTGCCCCCGCTCCCGTAGTAGTTGGCCAGGGCGGTGAACGCCTCTCGCTGGCAGAGGCGCAGGGTGGTGTGGTTGAGCTTGGACCGCACGTCGTCGAAGTAGGAGGCCTCGATCACGGGCTCCTCCGAGTGTTGGGGGCGCTGGCGCGGCGGCGGGTCGAGGGCGTGAAGGGGATCGGGGTCCATCTCCGGCACCTCGATGCGCGGGTCTGGGTCGACGAACGCAGCGAGTCGTGGGTCAGTGGTGAGGATGGCCTGTAGCTGGGCAACGCAGCGGGTCGTGTCGGCGCGGATGGCGTCGTAGGTGAAGCGGATGACGCTGCGGCCTGTCGCGGCGAGGTCGTTCTGACGGAACCGGTCGTAGGTGAAGGCCGACCTGCTGCCGTGGAAGTCGAACCCGTCGAGTTCCACGGCGATGCGGACGTCGTCGCCGACGAGTTCGTAGTCGATTCGGTAGGTTCGTCCGTCGACATCGACTTGCTGCTGCGGGACGACGTGAGCCTCGATGCCCGGAAGCGCGGCAGCGGTGAGCACCCAGCGGAGGAAGGCCCATTCAAGGAACGAGTCCGATGGAAGCAGCGCGGCGATGTCATCCATCCAACGCCTCAGCATCGAGCGCGGCGATCCGTTCGAGCAGGGCGTCGGTCGGACCGGCTTGGCCGTAGCGGGCTCCGAGTTCGGCGACGGCGAGGGCATCGCGCCACGCGCCCTCTCGTTCGTACAGCGAGACAAGTCGTGCGAACGCCCGCACGGTGTAGAAGCTTGGCTCTTCGGAGTACTCGTTCGTGACCGTCGTTGGCTGTGCCTGGATGAACGTGATGTCCAGCCATGACAGCGACTCAACATCGATGAGGACGCCTGGCTCATCCCGCCGACGTCGCCACAGCTCTTCGATCGCGCCCTGGATGGCGAAGTGGTAGTCGCTGGGCTCGCCGGGCAGCTCGAGGGTCTCGTAGAGGTGCCGCAGCACCTTGGGGGTGGTCATCTTCTTGAGTTCGACGCCAAACGCTTGCTCGTGTGCAGGGCTGGACGAGGTTGAGCCGCCCCCCGGGGTGTCCCACGACAGGGTCTCCACTGGTTTGCCGTCCAGGCCCCTGAATCGGTCAATCGTTGGGCGAGCTGCTGCTCCCTTGAGTTTCGTGCGGTCGATGTCTGGAGGTGTCGCGTAGCTCACCCCCGGGATGTCACCGAACCTGGCGTACCAATCGATCCCCAACGTCCCTGCCTCAGTGCATGCTCATGTTCCAGCCATCGTACGGAGCACACCCGCTTGGCGCCCGAGGGCGCCAAGACGGCCCCACGATGATGGCCGTTCTGCACGGAGGGTGACAGGTGTCGGGAAGGTCCGGAACTGGGGCGGGCGGCGGTCAGCGGCGTAGGTCGTTCACGAACTCGCCGATGATGTCGGCCACCTCGTCGGCTTCGACGGGGGTCGGGGAGGCCGATGCCATCTTGTGCGCGGCCGCGATCGGGTTCGAGGTGACCTCACGGTCGCAGACGTCGGCGATGATCCGGGCCAGCTCCGCGGGACCGGCTCTCAACTCGTCGACAAGCGTGCCGTCCCGGCCGAAGAGGTCCACCAGCCGTAAGAGGTCGAGCAGGTCCGCACCGTGCTTGGTGGCGCGCCGGGTGTTGCTCGGAAAGCCAATGGCGTGGCTCTTGGCGGCCACGAGGCCTGCGGCCGTGGCCACGGAGACCGTCAGCGGTTCTTCGCCGGCCACGGCGAGGCGTTCGTCCCGAGCGGTCTCGAAGGCCCAGCGGTGCCCGGCGAGGAACAGGAGGTGCTGGTCCTCGTGCCCTTCGAGGTCGACGTCGGTGATCGGGTTGGTCGGGATGATGTCGACTTTCACGCCGCCAACGACGAGAGGGCGCGTGCCGGATCCCTGGTGGGCAGCGATGACGTCGACGGCCTCTGGCTCTGGCTCGCGATAGGTCGTGACGAGGTCGATGTCGGTGGTGGCACGGTGGACTGCCCCAGCGGAGCTCACCCGTGTCGTGACGGCCAGGCCGCCGATGAGCACGAGGTCAGGTAGGTCGGGTGTGGCCAGCACGATCCTGGTGGCTTCGAGGAGCGATCGGTTCGAGGCCGCGAGGACCGTCAGGGCGGGCTCACCAGACACGTCGGACCCCGGCCTCATCGGGGTGCCACTGGTCCAGGATCTCGTGGCCTCGCGCCGGGTCCTGCGCCAGATCCAGGGCCAGGAAGAGGGGGTGGGCGGTCGGAAGGTGCGGGAGAGGCCTCTCGCTGGTCTGCGGCCACTCCCGGTACAGGGTCACGAGAGAGGTCGGGGGGATGGCGATGACAGCCGTGCAGTCGTCCCACGACGTTGCGCCGAGTCGACGCTCAGCCCGCCGGGCGTCGCCGTCCGTTGGCACCCAGACCCAAGGGAGGCTTCCGGCGACGAACATCGGTGCGCCCCAGGCCAATGCTGTCTCATCGCCGCCAACGCACCACCCGGGGGTCATCGGCGTGAGGTCGGCGTTGGCGTGCAACCGTCCCGCGACCTCGTCGGTGGGAAGCGTGGCGACCGGCGTGGCGCGCGTCGGGCCCCAGACGGCTGCGAGAGCCCAGAAGAGCGCAGCTACGTCTGGCTTGCCGTCGGGAAGAATGAGACCGGCTGAGCGGAGCAGCTTTGAGGCCTCCCCGATCGCGCCGTGTGACATCTCGGCCTGACGGGCGATCGTCCTGATGGAAGGGGGGTCGTCCGGGCGGAGGAGGAGCGCGGCGGCACAGCTGATCCCGGCGCGGCCCCGGATGGGGCCGTCCGAGCTGGGGGCGGCGAGCTTCGTCACGCCACTCAATGCCCCTCGCTGTCCAGGCTTCGTCCCGGTGAACTGAAGGGTCCCGGATGCCTCGGGGTGGTTGAGCTGTAGCTCGCCCCGCCGGTCGAGCCAGCTCCAGCTGTGTACCCGGAGCGTTCGGTTGTGTTCGGTGAGGGTGTCCTTCGCTTCCTCGGAGATCTGGTTCGCAACGACCATCTTCGAGCCACGAGCCTCGGATGCGATGAGCATCTGTACCTCACGGGCCGAGAGGGCATCGACCGCGATCACCTTCGCCGTCCACGAGGTATCCCCGACTGCGAGTTGGACCTGCCCCGGGCCTGAACCGCTCACCTGGAGGCGGCGGTTGTCGGCCGTGAGAGTCTCTAGATCCTCGATCGCGCTTTCGACTGACCGGACGTGGGGTACGCGCAGCTTGGGCATGTGAGCCTCGGATGAAGTGTCCACTGTCCGGTAGCCACCGGACAGTGGACAGTGTACGCCCTGTCGCCGAGGTGTCCAGCGTTCGGTGGCTACCGGACGCCGGACAGATGGAAAGCGGCCGGTGTGTTCAGCCCCGACCGCGGCGGGTGAGGCTCCAATCCAGAGAGTCTGATCTGTGTCGGTCATGGGTCTCCTCTCCATCCTTCGGTGCCGACGCCGACAGTCCAACCCGCTGATCGGCGCGCCGTCCACGATCACGCTCGGGAAGGGTGGCGAAGGTCGATGCTCCGTGTTGATGGCGTTTGGCAAGGGCATCCCAAGCCGGGGCATCGATTCTCGACCGAGGCGAGAGGGCTCCCCGGTGTTCGGTAATCGGTCGCTACCGAACGCGGGAGCGAGACGGAATGGTGATCATCGGTCCAGGCGGAGGCGGTCGATCCGTGACTCCTGGACGGCGTAGATGAATGGTCCTGGCTGGGTGCAGGCCCGGGTGATGGCTGGCAGGTGCCTCAGGTAGCGCTCGGCCATCTGAGCGGCGGTGAGATCCTGACGGGTGATGCAGAAGGCGCGGACCTCGAAACGTTGTAGGGCCTGGCGTTCGACGGTGCGGCTACGGATGCGGGCATCCTTCAGGAAGACAGTCCAGCCATTGCGTCCGGCCAGCTCGAGCCACTCCACGTCGGCCACGTCCTCGTCCTGGGGAACGCCGTAGTGCTCCGCCAGGGTGGTGAGGCGAAGGCCGGCATCCCGGAGGAGACGGGGGACCAGGATCCGGCCCAGGCTTCGGTCGAGGAAGAGGTCAGGCAGCCCGTCGGGATGCGACACGGAGGGCATCCTCCAGGTCATCGAGAGGGACGCCGAAGTCCTCCGAGAGGTCGGTGAGTGACTCGCCGGCGTGGAAGCGGTCCATCACGTCGCTGACCTTGGCGGCGCCGTGGGTGAACACCGGCTGACCGAACGAACGGGTCGGGTCGACGATGACTTGGCGGCGCTGATAGCCGGGGAGGTGGAGGAGCTTGGCGTAGCCGTCGTCGGCGTAGTCGATGCGCTGGAGGTACTCGCTCACGATGTCGGTGAAGACCCGCTGACCGTTGCGCAGGACGACGAGGTGCTTGGTTGGCTGGGCTACACCGGGTTCGGTGCTGCGCTCGGCGAAGTCGTAAAGGACCTCAGCCCCGTCGGAGTAGAGGCTTCGGCTGGCCAAGGCGTGATCCAGCCCGATCTCCTCCTGGAGAGCGATCAGGGCCGGACGGATGCGCTGCATGGGGACGCCGGTCTTGCGGATCGCCGCGAGCACCATGCCCTCGGCCAGGGTGATGAATGGGATGGACGGGGTGTCATCCCCGCGTCGAGGGGTGAGGACCGGGGCATAGGTGGTGCGGCGTTTGCCTCGGCCACGACCCACGTATCCCTTACGCCAGCTGGCGAAGGTGGAGTAGGGCACGTCCAAGAAGCGCGCCGCATCAGCCAGCGAGTAGAGGGGGGCGTCGAAGCGGAGATCCTGATTGGCGTTCCTCATGGGCCTCCTCCTTCTTGCCTGGGGACGATCGCGACAGTTCAACCTACCGGGGGGCCGGTGTCCACGATCCACGCTCGGTGGGCGTAGAGGCCCCATATGAGGGTTCCCACAGGCAGGATGCCTGACAACGATGAGGCTCGTGGCCGCTGTCGCCTTTCGAGTCGTCAGCGTTCGGAGGCTGCCGTGATCACCAACGAAGACCAGTTCTGGGCCACCAAGGCGCATCTGGAGACATTCGAAGCTGCGGCCATCAACCTGGAGGAGCGGGTCGGAAGCGACGAGCGCACGAAGCTCCAGCAGTTGGAGATCGACGCCGTCCGAGCCCAGGCCGACGACTTGCGCCGGGAGCTACGTGAGTACGAGCAGCTTCGCGACGGGTGAGGTGCTGTCCTTCGAAGGCATGGCTTGACCCCGCCACCGAGGCCTCGGGGCACCTGCTGACTAGTGCCGCGTCAGGCAACGTTGGCCCTGTCCTCCACCGGCACTTCGGAGATGGTGTCCACCCCCGTTCGTCCCATAGCTAGAGGTGCCGGCGGTCAGGGGGCCTGCCGTAGCGCCGAATCGGAGTCTTGCGGAGGCGTCTCGTCCGCCATTGCGCGAACGAACGCCAAAAGGTCCCAGCCGAGCCTCATCAGCTGGAGGAGTTCATCCGGCCTGAGCGATTCGTCATCCGGTCCTCGTCTCCGCCTCTCGGCGAGCGGGACCTCGGGGTTGTAGCCGGTGGACCCCACGAGCCGCCGCGAGATCAGGTCTTCTAGTACCTGGTACCAGGTGTCGTCCTCGATGGGGACTCTATCCAACACTGTTTGCCACGGGACATTGGCGCGCGATCCGTCCGGGTTCACGGTCGCACCGAGGACTTGGAAGTGAACGGGCTCAAGCTCATCCACCCATTGGAGGAGCCGCTGCGCCATGAAGGTGTCTTCGTCGCGAGCGACCATGTCCGCCGAGGAACCGACGGCTTCAGCTAGCAGCTGGAGCTTCTCCTCGAGGTGAGTACCGAAAGCGGCCTTCGTCGCCTTCAGGACGATGGATTGGAACGTCTCGTCGTTCAACACCCGGTTCTCGACGTCGGCCAAGCGCTCATCGAGGAGGAGGCACCACAGGTCGCGTCGCTTCTCAAGGGACGCCGGAAGGTAGAAGGTCAGCAGTTGGACACCGGCTCCGCCAACGACGGGTGCCGAAGCGACGATGGCCTCAATGGCATTGCGGGCGCGATCCCGCGTCGTTGGCTGGGGGAATGGCTCGCGCTCCTTCATCCGATCCAGCTCCGTCGGTCCTCGCTACGCATCGGACCAGACTGCCACCCACGGTCAGGTTCCGAAGAGAAGCTCATCGGGAATCCCTCAAGCCGCTGGCAGACCTGCACCGCCAGGTCCCCTCATGCTGGGGATAACCAGAGCGAGAGCTTGCCCAGAACGCCGGGTCGAGGCGCAGCCGCCGACAGCCTGATCGCTCGGCAGCAGCCGGGCTTTCGTGGTGCGAGTCAAGCGAAGATGCTGCGGAGGTGATTGTCGATGCGCTCCCGAGCGTGGGTGCGAGCGGCGGCATCGGCGTCGTCGTAGGTCGAGTGCTTGCCACCTTCCCAGATGACCGTGGAGTCGGCGCAGACGACCGCCGTCCAGGCTTCTTCCGGCTCAAGCGACTCGCAGCGCGCGCCGGGATTGATGAGTCGGCCGAAGACGCGGTCCTGGGACAATTGCAGGGTGATCAGGGCACCGGGGTGCACGGCGACGCCGCCGATGGTCCGACTGGTACGAATCATGTTCATGTGTTGACCTCGGGAGGTGGGGGGAGGCCCGGGCAGTCAGCGTTCGAGACCGCTGTCGTGCACCATGAAGGTATCGACGTTCCAACCGAATCACATACTTGTGATTCGGTTCCCGTCGGTCAGGTGTGTCTGGTCGACACGGAGCCAGCATGGCTGCCGCCGGCGGTGCTGTCCCGTCGGGGTTTGCCGAGGCCGGATCAAGCTGCCACCAGCCCGACTCGGCCTCTGCCAGGAACCCGAACGACCTGCCCCCGAACGCCGACTCAGGGTCACGCTACGAACGCCGCGAACGTTGCCTGCCGCCGGCACTAGCCGTCATAGGCCGAGGCCGTCGATGTCTCGGCTGAGGTGGGGCGGGTCGGGGTGGAGGGCTGGGGTCTCCGGGGTTGGCGTGGCGAGGGCGTCGAGGCGGCGGCGGAGGTCGGCGAGGTCGTGGCGTTCGATCTCGGTCTCGACCTGGCCGATGGCGTGCTGGATCCGGTCCGCGGCGGGTTGGACGATGTCCTGCCACTCGTCCTCGGCCGCGGCGAGCTTTGGTGCGAGTTCCTCGACGGTGCGTCGGGCGGCGCGTCGTTCCCGGCGTGGTGCGTGGAGGGCGGCAGCGCTGTAGCGGGCGTCGTCGTAGCGGGAGTGGAGGTCGTTGTGACGGCGGGCCACGGCACCTTCGGCGGTATCACTCCATCCGCCGGTTCCTGAGCAGAGGTCCGCGAGGTCGTCCTGCAGGGCGATGAGCCGTGAGTGCGCCGTGGCCTTGGTCTCGGCCGGGGGCCGTGGCTCGATCCTCGATCGGCTCGCTGATGGCGGGGCGGCATCCCGGGTGTGATCCGGAGGCGGGGCGGGGGTGTCGGTGTCGGTGATCCAACGCTGGTGACGTGGCGTCGCCCAGTCGGTGGTGAGGTCGTGGTGGAGCTGGTCGAGGTCGTCGGCCACGGCATGGAGGGTGGTGCCCTGGCGGGCTCGGCTGAGGGCGACGTAGGCCAGCTCCCGCCCCCCGCCAGCGGCGAGGACGTGGGCCCGGTCGTAGGTGGCGCCCTGGGCTCGGTGGACGGTGAGGGCGTAGCCGTGGTCGAGGTGCTTGTGGTCGATCGCCGCCCCGGTGAGGGTGACGTCTCGCCCGTCAGCGGTCCGGGCCCGGAGCAGGGATGCCGGGACGTCGACATCGGTGACGGTGAGGCGTTCGCTGGTGACCAGGCCCTGGTCCGGCAGTGGAGCCAGGACCACGATCCGGTCCCCGGCGGCGTAGCGACGGCCGCTGGGAGCGGCCAGTTCGGGTCCCGACACCCGACCTTGGTCCCGGTTGAGGTCCCGGGCCAGGCGGTTGAGGTCCCGGACATCGTCCCGGCGCCAGGCCAGCAGGGCGGTGTCGTGCCCGGCGTCCACGTCGGCGGACCAGGCGGCGACCATCCCGGCAAGGGCCTCGGTGCGCCCGGGGGAGAGCGAGGTGCGGCCCCGGGCCAGGTACCACTCGACAGCTCGGTTAACCGACCCGTGGCGCAGCTGGGCCAGGGCAGCCCGTTCCTCGGGATCGCGCTGGCGCACGTTGCGGCCCAGGGTGGTGAGCAGTTCGGGGTGACGGTCCAGCAGCGAGGCGAGGGCCCCGCCGGGGCCGATGGCCGAGAGCTGGCGAGGATCACCGACCAGCACGAGCTTCGCCCCGGCCCGTTCGACCCCGACGGCGAGGCGGTGGAGGTCGGCATCGGCGGTCATGGCGGCTTCGTCGAGGATGACCACGCTGCGGTCGTTCAGGGTGATTTGGCCCTGGTCGAGCCGCCACAGCAGGGAGGTCACGGTGCGGGACTCGATGTGGGCCTCGTCGCCCAGGGTGCGGGCGGCCTGGCCGCTGGTGGAGGCTCCGACGACCCGGTAGCCGGCCCGCTCCAGGGCGGTGGTGGCCGCGTCCAGCGCCGTGGTCTTGCCCGACCCGGCCACTCCGACGATCACTTCGACGGACCGGCCCGACCCGCACACCGCTTCGACCGCCATCCGTTGCCCGAAGGTGAGTGGACGGCCGACCTGGCGGCGCTTGGCGGCCAGAGCGTCGTTGATGTCGGCCAGGGGGAGCCGAGGCCCCGGCGTGGTGGCGAGGCGCTCGATGGTGGCGGCGATGGCGGCCTCGGTGGCCAGCACCTCCACGGTGGCGTAGGCGGGCTCGTGGGCTGCCCCGGTGTTGAGTAGGGGGACGACGGCCCGACCGGTCACGATGTGGTCGACGACCCGATCCAGCTCACCGGGGCCGTAGCCGTAGAGCAGCGGAGCCACGGCCGACACCAGGTGGGTGCGGGTGAAGACCTTGTGCCGGGCCATCAGGTCCCCGTCGGGGTGCAGCACCTCGGCTGCCATCTGGGCGACCTGCTCGTCGGTCAGCACGGCCGGGCGAGAGGGCTCCCGGCGGTGCTGGTCCAGGTGCCCGGCGAGGCGCTCGGGGGTCCAACCGAGGGCGGCCAGCTCGGCCTGCCACACCGGCACCAGCTCGTCGATGCCGGTGTGGCGCTTCACCGACCGGCTGGCCCTCGCTGCGATGGCCCGGGCCCGGTAGCCGCGCTCGCCGGTGCGGGCCAGGTAGGCATCGATCTCGTCGCTGCGCTTGGAGTACAGCTCGCACACCTTCTCGGGCACGCCCTCGATGCGCCAGTGCCGCAGGTTCCCCGACGACCCCGGGTCGGGGGCGATCTTGAAGCCCAGCTCGACGGCCCGGGCCGCCGAGGCCAGCCGGCCGACCATGGTGGCGGCCTCCACGGTGTCGCGCAGCGCAGCGGAGTCCAGGGCCTTGTGCCCACCCCGGGCATCGAGCATCTCGACCACGTTGGCCACCAGCACGTGGTCGTGGGGCGAGGGGTCGCCGGCCCGGGAGGTGCCATGCCGGGTCGTGGCGTACACCAGCCCACCGGTCGGGGTGCGGACCTGATCCCGGCCCCGTCGCCCGCCCCGCTCCTGGAACCAGCAGTCGAGCCAGTTCATGGTCGCTCGGGTCTCGACGTCCAACAGGTAGTGCATCTCGTCGGCCCGGTCGATCACGCCCAGCACCGCCACCGACTTGTGGGCCGAGACGACCAGCTCGAAACCGGGTCGTCTCGTCGCCACCATCCGCCGCCCCGTCGCCGGGTCGCGGAAACCGCCGGGACCGAACGCCGCCTCGTAGGCCTCTGGGGTCACCTCGCCCGCGAGGCCCATCCGGGCGGCCCCGCCGCCGCCCCATCGCAGCGGCGTCTCACCCCGAGAGCCGTAGTAGTCCAGGGCCGCTCCGGGGTGGTCGTCAGCTCGGCCGACGACAGTCGCTTGGTGGTACGCCACCTCGTCCGCGCCCATGCGCCTGAACCAGGCCATCACGACGTCCCGGGCGACATCCCGCAACCAGCGGTTGCAACCGTGTTCCTAATGACGGTCGTTGTGGACCGGGATGAGGGTCGTGGTCCAGGACTGCGCGATGGCTGGCGACTGGTGGTGCCTGGAGGTCAGATGGGACGTAGGTGCTTGCTGTGGTGAGGGCGCCGTGTGGGATGGGGAAGGCTGGCGAGGAGAGCCGTGGGAGGGCCCCTCGTCATCTGGCACCAGCGGTCGCTGCGGAGATTCCTTGCAGTGTTTTCGTTGCGGAAGAGGCCTAGAGGGGTGGGACAAGGAGTGTCGACCTCGGAAGGCGCCGACCTCCGACCCGCCTCGATGCCAAGAACCAACCAGGAGGACGATCTCGATGGATCCTCACACCGACGCCCCGGCCACCCCGGAGCTGCCCCGCCTGCTCAACGTCACGCAGTTGGCCGATGCCCTCGGCGTGAACGTCCGCCACGTCCGGCGGCTCGTTCACGAGCGGCGCATCCCGTTCGACGCTCCTATGGATCGTCAAGCTGGCGGTGGTGCGGCTTGGAGTTGTCGGTAGAGGTGGCGGGCGATGTAGCGCTTGAGGCAGCGTTGGATCTCTCGGTTGGTCTTGCCTTCGGCTCGTCGGCGTTCGGCGTAGGCCCG
>CAZXRA010000171.1:0-10182 GCA_964643485.1 uncultured Iamiaceae bacterium
GCGCCGGATGCGGGCCCGGGCCCGGGCGATCTCGGCCGGCGTGCCGTGCAGGGACAGGCGCTTCAGGGCGACCTCGGTGCCGTCGGGGGCGACGGCCAGGTCGACCACCCCCATGCCCCCCCGGCCCAGCCGGCGCACGACCCGGTAGGTCACGACGCAACCCGAACGGGCAGACCCACCGTGGTCGTCTCGCCCGACGCCGTGCGTGCGGGGTCGGTTTGCCTCTGCCCGACCACCTGGCACACCACGGGCGCCACCCTACGAGCCGGCGCGCGGGGCGGCGGTGGCAACGCGCGCGTTGGAGGGGCGGGGTGCGGGGGTAGAGTCGGCGGCGTGACAGAGACGACCGAGGCCACCGTGATCGCCGAAGCGCTGAACGTGATCGATCGGGCGCTGGCCCAGGTCGGATCGCGGGAGCTGGTGTCGTCGGCGGAGATGTCCGACCTGCTGCTCGACCTCCGTCTGCTCCTGATGTCGGCCGAGGTCGCCGCTCCTCCCGCCAGCGTGGGCGAGGGCAGCCTCCCCGCCTGACCCCCTCGGTCATCGCCGTCTCCCCTCAGCGGGGGACGGTCGTGTGCTTGAGCTCGTTGAGGGTGGGCGCTTCGGCCAGCAGGCCCACCACCCGGTCGATGGTGCGGCGGGCGTGGTCGCCGTCGTCGCCGGGACGGTCCATGATCCGCACGAAGGCGGCTTGCTCGCCGAGGACGAAGGTGGGGACGCCCCACACCGAGTGATCCCGCTCGGCCGCATCGTGCTCGGCCCGCACGGCGGCCAGCAGCGACCCATCGTCCACGGCGGCGAAGGCGGCGGTGGGGTCGAGCCCGGCGTCGGCCAGGATCTTGGCCAGGACGTCCCTGTCCCGAAGATCGTGGCCCCGGTCGTGGCGGGCGGCGAACAGGGCGCGGTGGACGCCCAGGAACGCTGAGGGCGCTGTGTCGCGGGCCCACACCCCGACCTGGAGGGCGGTCAGGCCGGAGTCGTCACCGGGCCGGTCCCAGATCGGCGCCTCCCCCTCGGCCACGTGGACCTGGCCGAGGGAGAACGGGACGAAGCGGACATCCCAGCTCGCTCCGGCCGCCAGCCCGGTCAGGACGTGCTCGTGGGCGTTGCGGGCGAAGGGGCAGCGGTAGTCCCAGGTGACGGCGAAGGCGGTCATGGGCCGTCCAACCCGCTTCTGCTCGTCGATCTTCCGGGCTCCGGCCGGTCAGCGCTGACGCCAGAGGCGCCGGGCCACCTGCCCGACCACCAGCCCCACGGCCAGGCCGCCCATGACATCGCTGGCGTGGTGGATCTTCACGTGGACCCGGCTGGCCGCGACCAGGACGCCCAGGGCGAACCAGCCCACCTGGGCCGGCCGGGATCGGCCATCGGCCAGGAGGGTGGCCGCGCACATGGCGGCGCTGGCGTGGCCGCTCGGGACGCTGGTGGTGACGGGGATCCGCAGGTGGTGCGGCCGCTCGAACACGGGGACGGGGCGCTCCCGGCGGAACAGCGACTTGAGGCCCCCGTTCACCAGGGTCGACTCCACGCCCAGCACCACCGAGAGGCGCAGGGCGGCGGCGGCGTCGCGCTCGGAGCGCAGGCCCCGGGCCGTGCCGAGGAGGTGCCAGAGCAGGCTGAAGTCGGCCAGCTCGGTGACGGAGTACATGAGGCGGTCGACACCGGGGCGGCCCCGCAGGGTGCGATCGAACCAGGCGTCGACGGCGGCGTCGAAGCGGTCGAGGTGATCGTCGAGGGCCCGGGCCCCGGTCGTGGGGGCGGGGGTCGTGAGCTCCTCGACGACGTCTTCGACGGCCTCGACCACCTCCTCGACGGCCTCCAGGACCGTCTCGACGGGCCCCTCGGCCTCACGGGACTCGTCGGACCCTGAGCGTCGATCGTCGGTTCCCGGGTCGGTGAGGGCCATGGCCGGGATGCTACGGGGCGGTGGAGCTGGCTCGGGAGTCTGGGCGACCTGCTGATCGGGCCTTGGCGGCCCGGCGATCCCGGGCCCAGGCCACGATCACGGGCATCGCCGGGAGCTGCTCAGGGGGCGGCCGTGGCCAGCGCCGGAACGGCGGGATCGGCTCGCTCCTCACCCTCGATCGGGGTGGGCGAGGCGGTGATCGTCGGGTTGGCTGATGCTCCGGCTTCCGCCGCGGCCCGAGCCGGGTCGCCGCCGTAGGACGGACACCACTGCTGGAAGTTGCACCAGGTGCAGAGGGGACCGGGCTTGGGGCGGAAGTCCTCGCGCTCACAGGCCCGGGTGACGGCATCCCAGATGGCCCCGACCCGGGAGCGCAGGCCCCGGGTGCTCTGGTCGGTGGGCACGGCGGTGATCACCACCGGCTCGTGGAGGTGGAGGAGCTGGATGCGAGCCGGCCGCTTGCCGAACAGCTCCTCGCACAGGAGGGAGTAGAAGTGGATGCCGCCCAGCTTCGACTGCTCGTAGCGGTCGCTGGGGGCCCGGCCCGTCTTGTAGTCGGTGACCACCAGCTCGCCGTCGGCATCGAGCTCCAACCGGTCGATGATGCCCACCAGGCGCAGGTCGCCCACCGGGATCTCCAGGCGCAGCTCCAGCCCGATGGGGCGGACGGTGCGGGGATCCTCCAGGAGGAAGTAGTTGCGGACCAGGCGCTCGGCCGCGGCCAGGAAGGCGGCCTCCTCCTCGGCTGGGAGGGCCAGCTCGTCGAGCTCCCGCCCCGGGGCCCGCAGGGCCTCGGTGGCCTCGGCCAGGCAGGCGAGGGCGGCCTCGACGGTGCGCTCCTCGGGCTCCCGGGCGAACAGGCGCTCCAGGGCGGCGTGGACCAGGGTGCCCTTGGCCATGGCGGCCGAGGTGGGCTCAGGGATGCGGTCGATGGCCGAGAACCGGAAGGCCAGGGCGCAATCCTTGAACGCCGTGACCTTCGAGGGGGAGAGGGTGACGGGCACCGGGAGAGCCATGGGGCGACTGTACGACGACCCTGTGACAGTGGGGTGGACTGCGTCCCGGCCCTGGTCAGTGGGGCGCGGTGGGGGCCCGGAGAGGGGGGGCGACGGCGGTGAGGTCGTCCAGGGTGCCGGCCTCGACGCTGGTCACGAGGCGGTGCAGCTCGTCCGGGCGGAGCAGGGCCGGCCCCTCCAGGAGGGCGGACGGGATGAGGCCCGGGGGCACCCGGGTGGCGGGGGGGCAGGGCTCGGTCCGCTCGGTCACCAGCAGGGCGTGGACGAAGGGCACCCAGGCCACCCGGTCGGCGAGGGAGGAGCGGATGACCGAGGCCAGCAGGGCGACCGAGCGAGGAGCGTCGGCCCGCCCGTCGTCCAGGGCCAGGACGTGGGCCCCGGTGGGGCCGAGCACGAAGCGCGCCGCCCCGATGGGGCGCACCACGTAGCCGGCGGGCAGGGTGTCGAGGACGCGGTCGAGGTCTTCCAGACCGTGGGTGCGGGGCCATGCCATAGCTGGCCCATCCATCGGATGGGCCAAACGGATCATGAGGGGTTGTTGTCCCCGAATCCCGCTTCACGGGTGACGAGGGGCCTCGTCGGGTCAGGAGCTGCCGTCGGCCTCGGTGCGACGGCGGGACTCGGCTTCGGCCCAGCGGAACACCCCCCGGGCCATCAACGACGTCTCGGCCTCGGCCCGGGCGGCGAAGACCTCGGCCCGCACCCGGTGGATCGCGGCGTCGGCCGGGGCGGCCTGGGCTGCCATCTCGGCCAGGTGGGCGGCCAGGCGCAGGTCGGTGTCGCCCCCCGCCGCGGCCAGGGCCGCGGCCCGGTCGGCCAGGGCCTGGGGGCCCCCGGCGAGGGCGGCCACCTCGGCGGCGAGGACGGCGTCGGGGGCGGGCTTGAGGCGAGCGGGGTTGCCGTCGTACCAGCCGCCGTAGAGGCGCCACACGTTGCGGACCACGAACTCGGGGTCGTCGTAGATCGGGCGCAGGTAGGGCTTGGCCAGCAGCTCCTCGGAGAGCCGGACGGCGGGCACGATGTCGTCCAGGCGGGCCCCCTCGTTCATCAGGGCGAGGGTCTGGTCGTGGAGCTCCTGCAACACCTGGGCCGTGTCGAGGAGCACGTCTTGCGCCGGGCCGGTCCCGACGACGGGGTAGCCGTGGCCGGGGAGCAGCACCTCGGGCTCCAGGGCGGCCATCTCCCGCAAGGCCGCCGCCCACTCACCCGGATAGCGCTGCACCTTCTGCGGGTTGCCGGCGTTGGGGAGGCACCAGATGATCAGGTCGCCGGTGCACAAGGTCCGTCGCTCCGGCACCCACACCCAAGTGGCGTCGTCGGTCTCCCCCCGGGCGTGGTGGAGCTGGAGGTCGAGCCCGCCGACGGTGAGGTCCAGGCGATCGCGGTAGGTGACGTCGGGCCGGCGGTACTCGGTGGGCCAGCGCAGCCCCGGCGCCCGGAACTGGCGCTGGTTGATGACGGCGTTGTAGCCGGCGCAGGCGCAGTAGCGGTCGAACCGACCGTCGACGGCCTCGTGGGCCACGACGGTGATCGGCGGGTGGCCGGCGGTCGCCCCCTCGGCGTCGTAGAGGGGCGTCCCGCAGGCGTGGTCGATGTGGCCGTGGGTGTAGATCACGGTGTGGACCGGGCCCTCGTCCCAGGAGCGGACGGCGGCCTGGATCGCCGGGGCGGCGAAGGGACTGCCTGTGTCGACCAGCACCAGCCCGGCGCCGGTGCGCAGGGCGGTGACGTTGGCGAACGACTGGACGAACAACGTGCCCTCGCCCACCTCCGCCGTCGCCCCGGTGGGGGAGAAGGGGTGGTGGTCCTCGACGGCCTCCGCCCCGGACAGGAGGCGTTCGGACAGTTTCAGCAGGTCAGCGCCCATGGTCGCGCACCCTACGGGACCACACGGTGTCGGGCGTCACGTCAACAACGGGTGGTCACCGACCGCTCACCTAGGCTCCATCCCGATGTCGGAAGGGGCCAGCGCCGTGGGGGACATTCCCTCTACGCCCGTCGAGGGTGACGACGCGCCCGTCGATGGGCGCACGGCCCGGGCCCAGCGCACCCGGGAGGCCATCGTCGAGGCGTGCGTGGCCCTCGTCGAGGCCGGTGACGTCCGTCCCACCGCCCCCCGGATCGCGGCCCAAGCCGGGGTGTCGGTCCGCTCCGTCTTCCAGCACTTCGACGACCTGGAGACCCTGTTCGCCATGGTGTCCGAGCGGGCCGTCACCGGGCTGGCCCAGCTGATCACCCCCGTCGACGCCGACCTGCCCCTCGACGAGCGGATCGAGCAGTTCGTCTCCCAGCGGGTCGCCCTCCTCGAGGCCCTCACCCCGATCCGGCGGGCGGCCGACGTCCACGCCCCGTTCTCCCCCGGCATCCGGGAGCGCATCCAGCTCGGGCACGACTACTTCCGGGACGAGCTGGCCCGGGTCTTCGGCCGGGAGCTCGACGCCCTGCCCGCCGGGCGGCGGGACGAGGTGCTCGACCTCCTCGACGTCAGCACCACCTGGTCGACCTGGGACGTGCTGCGCACCCTCGTCCACCGGGACGTGGCCCAGGCCGCGGCGGCCATGACCCTCGGCCTCCGCACCGCCCTCCGCGACGTCAGGTAAACGATCGGGGCGCCTGGTGCGAGTGACCGGGCGATGGACGCAGCAGCGGAGGCCTTCGTGGTCGAGACGGATGGCCCCCCGGACCGAGCGCCGGGAGAGGATCTGGCGGTGACGCCGGCCGGGGCGCCGGGCTTCGACGACCTGTACCGGGCCGACTGGCGGGCCGTGGTGGCCCTCGGGTGGTCGCTCACCGGCAGCCGTTCGGTGGGGGAGGAGCTGGCCCAGGACGCCTTCCTCGACGCCTACCGGCGCTGGTCGCACGTCGGGGGCCTCGACGCCCCGGGGGCGTGGGTGCGGCGGGCGGTGGCCAACCGGGCCGTCTCCCACCGGCGCCACCTGCGGGTGGTCGATGCCGGTGCTGATCGCCTGGCCGCTGAGGCCCGGGTGCGCCAGGGCGCGGACGACGTCGCCCCGGCGGCCGGGCTCGATCCCGAGTTCTGGGGCGCGGTGCGGGCCCTCCCCGAGCGCCAGGCCCAGTGTGTGGCCCTCCACTACCTGGAGGATCGCGCCGTCGACGACATCGCTGCCGTCCTCGACTGCCGTCCCGCCACCGTGCGGGTCCACCTCCACCGGGGTCGCCTGGCCCTGGCCCGCGCCCTCGGGCTGACGGCCTCTGCCCCGGCGGCCACTGACGCCGATACCGCCACCGACCCCGAGGAGGGGCCGTGACCATGGATGAGAACGAGATGCTGTCCCGCATCGACGCCCGGGGCCGGGCCGCCGCCGCCGGTGTCCACGACACCCTGGCCGACGTGCCGGTGCCCCTGTTCGACCCCGAGGTCCACCCCGTGGCCCTCGACGGCGCCGCCCCCCGCCGGTGGGCCCGCTACCGCTGGATGTCGGTCGCCGGCATCGTCGCCCTGGCCCTGGTGGCCGCGGTCACCGTGCTGGCCGTCGGGGGCGACGGCGATGGTGATCTCGCCGACCAGGTGGGAACGGTCGAGCCGGCTCGTCGCTTCGTCGCCGGCCACCTGCCCGAGGGCTTCGCCGTGTCCGAGGTGGCGGCCGATCTCGGGGCCCCTTCCTCGGATCGGATGTCGGGGCCCCTCGTGCTCTACGGCCCCGACCCGTCGCACCCCGAGCTGGCGGTGGTCGTGACCCGCTTCCCGGAAGGTGACTCGGACGACGAGCCCGAGGGCGAGGTCGTCACCCTCGGCGACCGCCGCCTGGTGCTCACCTCGGCGACCGGGATGTCCATCCAGGCGGGCGCGGTCGAGGTCGACGGGCGGCAGCTGTTCGTGCTGGGGAAGGACCGGGCCGCCATCGAGGCCGTGGCCGCCACCGTCGAGGTGGGTGCGGGGGACCGTCCCTTGGTCGACGCGGCCGACCTTCCCGACGGCTGGGAGGAGCTGGGCCAGCTCACGGGCCTCGAGGCGGTCTCCGGTCCGCTCGTGGCCCTGCGCGGCAGCGGCGCAGGGGTGCGGATGGTCACCTACGGCCGGGACGGGGAGGGCAAGCTGGGCGAGGACGTGCTGATGGTGTCCTCGGGGGCCGATACACCCCTCGACATCGCGGCCAGCCGCCTGTTCGCCACCGACGCCGAGGACGTGGAGGTGCGTGGCCACCCGGCCGTGCTGGCCCACATCGACCTCCGGCAGAGCGGGGACGATGACCACGCCGCCGAAGCGGATCCTGGCGACGACGAGCCGAGCGAGCCCATCGACGTATCGGAGCCCACCGACCTGTGGACCGTCTCTTGGGAGGAGCGTCCCGGGGAGGTGGTCCGGGTCGGCGGGTTCGGCGTGAGCCGGGACGAGGTGTTGGCCGTGGCCGAGGACGTGCGCCCCGTCGGCGACGACGAGTGGGCCGAGCTGGAGCGGGCCAGCCTGCGCGCCCCCCTCCGGGGCACCGAGGGGGCGGTGGAGCTGGGCGAGGGCACCTTCTCCGACGGCTCGACCTGGCTGGCCTACGTCGATCCCGACGGGTACGGGTCGTGGGAGGGAGAAGGGCCACCCGTGAGCGGCGAGCTTCCCAGCGACGCTGACGGCGTCCCGGTCGAAGCCGAGCCCCGCATGGAGGTGCACACCACGGCCTCCTCTTCCACGGGGGTCGGAATGGCCTCCGCCGGTGGTCCCGACACGGATCCCGGCCCCTTCCTCTCCGGCATCACCGTGGAGGGTGGCGACGGGACGTTCGCCTGGGTCTACGGCCTGGTGTCGGCCGAGGTGGCTACCGTCGAGCTGGTCGACCCCGACGGCGAGGTGGTGGCCACGGTCGCCGTCCTCCGCGCCGGTGGCTACCAGGGCTTCCTGATGGAGGTGGATGCCAACTCGGCGGGGGTCCAGGGCCTCCTGGGCCTGGAGGAGCACCTCGATCTGGGGCCACCGAGCTCGGTCGTGGCTCCTGATGACCCGACGATGGCGTCGACGACGACGGTCCAGGGGGCCGGCGATCCGTTCCCGGACCCGGAGCAACCGGAACTGGTCGCCCGGGCGGCCGACGGCACCGAGTTGGGCCGCCAGCCGTTCTGACCCGCTCCTCGGCCCGGTCCCTCGGCCGTCACCGGCTCGCCACCCCTCCGTCACCCGGGTTCGGTACGGTCCGGGCCCATGCGCACCCCGCCTGCCGCCACCGTCGACCCCGATCACGTCGCCACCGTCGTCGACACCCTCCTCGATCCGGTCCTGGAGCCCATCGTCGACATGGTGATCTCCGCCGACGACGAGGGCTACGAGGCCCGCACCGTCGGCGGCCGGGTCCGGTTCCGACGGGAGGACGAGGGCGCCGGGTGGGCCTTCACCGAGACGCTGGTCGAGGGACGGAACCCGCTGGGCGACCAGGCCGTCGACCGCTTCAGCCCCCTGGCCGACGAGCGGGCCACGCCGTGGCCGACCCGGGAGCACACGAGCTACCCCTTCGCCTACGAGATGGTGGCCCAGGTGTTCGACCACCCGGCTGCCCCCGACGTGATCTGCCAGCACACCTCGGCCCACAACTGGGAGGACGCCGGCGGCCACCGGGGCGAGCACGGGTCGATGGGCGTGGTCCAGGCCCGGGCCCCGTTCGTGATCGCCGGGGCCGGGGTGAAGGCCCACGGGGTGCTGTCCCGGGCCTGCAAGCTCGTCGACGTGGCCCCCACGGTGCTGGCCCTCATGGGCGGGGCGCCGCACCCCGATGGGGTGGGCCTCAACGGCCGGCGCCGGGAAGGGGCGCTGCTGCGTCGCCAGGACGGTGAGGTGCTCGACGACCTGATCGATCCCCGGGAGGCGGCACCCGAGCACGTCGTGGGCTTCCTCCTCGACGGGTGCAACGCCAACGTCCTCTACGACGTGGCGGCCCGGGGCGAGGCCCCCAACGTGGCCCGGCTCATGGCCATGGGCACCACCATGGGCCACGGGGCCATGGCCTCGTCGCCGACGGTCACCCTCTCCAACCACACGTCGATCCTCACCGGCGCCCACCCCGGCCACCACGGCGTGCTCAACAACGCCTGGTTCGACCGGGGCACCGGCGAGCAGGTGATCACCAACTCGCCGGCCACGTGGGCGTGGTCGATGGCGTCGCTGTCGCCTGACGTGGAGACGATCTACGAGGCGGTGCGCCGCACCTGGCCCGACGCCTTCACCCTGGCCGCCAACGAGCCGTGCGACCGGGGGGCCGACTTCGGCACGTTCCACATCCTGCGCGACGGGGGCCTGCCCGACCGGCCCCCGTCGGCCGAGGAGCTGCCCTTCGCCACCGAGCGCTTCGTCCGCCCCGAGAAGAGCTACCGGACGTCGTCGCGCATCGACCACACCGCTCTCGACCTCACCCGGGGCGTGTGGGGCGACGGGTACCAGGGCGTCACCTACCCCCGGCCCAAGTTCACGTGGGTCAACACCGGCCTCACCGACGCCGCCATGCACCACGGCGGGCCTTACTCCGACATCGCCGCCGCCGCCGTGCGGGACACCGACGCCCGCGTCGGGGAGGTGCTGTCCCTGGTGGAGCGGGCCGGCGCCTTCGACCGCACCGCCTTCTTCCTGGTGGCCGACCACGGGATGGAGGAGTCCAACCCCGAGGTCACCGGCGATTGGGGTGCAGCCCTGGCCGCCTCTGGTGTCCCCTACCGGGACGAGGCCTACATGTGGATCTACACCGGCGTCTCCTGACCGCTCCTCGACGCCGACGCCGACGCCGACGCCGACGCCGCGTCACGTCCGCCGACCCCACCCACCGCCCGAAGCGGTCTACGCCGTCGCGGCGCCGTCGCGGCGGGGGTCGCCGGCGGCGCCGACGCCGGGGACGACGAGGTGGGCCCCGCCGAAGTACACGCTGCGATCGGGCCAGGCGTTGACCGGGCTCACCCGAGCGAGGGCGGCCAGGGCGTCGGGGGACAGGCCGGGCTCGGCCTCGACGTGGTCGGCGTCCCAGTGGACACGTGGCGCCTCGACGGCGGACCGGGGGTCGAGGTCGTGGACGAGCAGGTTCACCAGCACCTGGGTGACGGCGGCCCGGATGCGCTTGGACCCGCCGCTGCCCAGCACCACCTCGGTGTCGCCGTCGGGGCCGACGACGATGGTCGGGGCCATCATGGACGCCACCCGCAGGCCGGATGGGGAGGCGTGGAAGCCGTCGGGGTGGAGGTCGTCCTCGCCCAGCACGTTGTTGGTGAGGATCCCCGTCCCGGGGATCACGTCACCCGAGCACTCGCCGTTGGACGTCGTCATGGACGCCGCCC
>CAZXRA010000172.1:0-3255 GCA_964643485.1 uncultured Iamiaceae bacterium
CTGCGTCGCCAGCTGCAACACGACCGCATCGGTGAGTTGCTGGCGACGATGGAGGCCGAATCGGGCCCGATCCACGATGAGCTGGTCGAGGAGGCCCGACAGTTGTGGCGAGATCCCGTCGTCGCTCCCAAGCCCCGCCACCGCAGCGCCTGATCCTCGACAGCGGCGCCGTCATCGCTCTGTCCCGCCACGATCGGCGCGCTCGCACGGTGCTGATCGGCGGCGTGGAAGTCCGGTGTCGAGGTCGCCATCCCTTCAGTGGTGATCGCCGAGACCGTGCGCGGATCGGCCAAGGACGCTTCGGTGAATCGGGTGATCACATCGGTGGGTGAGGTGACCGTCGTCGACGAGGACACCGGCCGCGTGGCCGGGTCGCTGCTCAGGGTGGCCCGTTCGACCTCAACGATCGACGCCCTGGTGATCGCCTCGGCGATCGGGCTCGGCGGTGGAGTCGTCCTCACCGGTGACCCCGACGACCTCGAGCCGCTCGCCGCCAGCCACCCCGAGGTCGTGATCAGCGCGCTGTAGCCGCCCGTTCAGCGGGCCGAAGGCCCTTTGGTCGAGACGGTGGTCAGCGGCGTCGGAACCGGCGAGCGAGACGGGCCATTACCCAGGCCAGGGGGAAGAGGAGGAGGGCGAGCAGCCCCTGGGTCGAGACGATGTGGCCGAAGGAGCTCGACTGCATCACTTCGGCTCGGCCGCGATCACGTTCCACCGGGTCATCCGCACGCATGCCTTCCACCCTATGGGCTCGTTTGGGATGCCCCCATGTCAACCTGGCGGGCGTGGTGGGCGTCGATAGGGCGTGCAGCCGGAGACGCGGGAACGGGAGGTGACGGTGGCCATCGACCGGCACCCGGGGGAGGACGCGCTGGCTGACCTGTTACCCGACCTGTTCGCCTTCGCGGCCACGGTGGCCGGCGACGCCCACCTGGCCCAAGATCTGGTCATCGAGGTGGCGGCCCGAGCCCTGCCCCACGTACGGCGGGGCCGGGTCGAGGATCTCGGCACCTACCTGCGGCGGGGCGTGGTGAACGAGATGACGAGCCGAGGCCGGCGCCGGCAGCTCGAACGGCGCCGGGAGCACCACGCTCCTGCCACCGCGGCCCGCGACCGGCCGGCGGGGGAGAGCACGGTCGACGATCGGCTCAGCCTGGTCCCCCTGCTGCACCGGCTCCCCGTCCGCCAGCGTGCCGTCCTCGTCCTCCGCTTCCTGGAGGACCGGTCCGTGGAGGACGTGGCCCGGCTGCTGGACGTCACCCCCGGAACAGTGAAGACCCAGACCTCCCGGGGCCTCGACCGGCTCCGGCAGATGATGGAGGACGACCGATGATCGACGACACCGACCTAGTGGCCCGCCTCCGCCACGATCTGGTCGAGCACCAGGAGGTGATGGCCGTTCCTCCGGACCTGATGGCGTCGGTGCGGGCGCGGTCTCGCCAGCGCCGGACCCGGGTCATGTTCCTCGCCTCCGCCGCCGCGGTCCTCGTCGCCGGAGCGGTGACGGCGACCGCTCTCCAGGGAGCTGACCGGGACGCCACGGTGACGGCCGGGCCCGGCGAGGGGCGACCGGGGCCCGTCTGGCGGGGAACGGTGCCATCACCCTCCTCCGTCTCCTCCTCGACGACGGTCCCTCCGACGACATTCCCGACCGGCCCGCCGAGCCAGACCCCCGAGGCCGCAGCTCGGGATGGCGTGCAGCCCGAGCTGGCGGCCCTGCCCTTCGAGGCTCGGGTCCAGGAGCTGGCCCGGGCCGAGGGCGGCGGTCAGACGTGGATCCTGTCCGAAGGGTCCGATGTCACCTGGGCGATGGCCCCGGACGGCGCCGGGACCTACGGCGACGCCGAGGGGGTCTACGGCACCGACTTCATCAACACCGGCGAGTACGGCGAGGTGCTGCTGCTGGGATCAGGCGTGCCCATCGTGCGGGCCTATCCCTTTCCCAGTCTCATGCCGAGCTGGATCCACCTCACCGCCGATGCCGTCTACGCCGGACGCCTCGGCGACGGCGGGGTGCCGTGGCACAGCCTGGTGCGCATCGACCGAGACACGCTCGCGGCCGAGGTGATTGTGTTCCAGACGCCGCCCGACATCGTCGGACGACTGGACGTCGCCCTGCCTGGGTGGCGTGACGCCACCCCCGCCGAGGTCGAGCGCTACGGCTCGCTGGTGTCCCATGGCCCCGACGCCGTGGGGACCCGTGTGGCGACGGTGTGGGGACCCGACGGGGTGATCGGTGTGGACATCGCCGGTGTCGAAGAGCTCTTTGCCAAGGGCTGAGCCGCGGACGGGGTCAGCGGTCGCGGGCCGACCCACGGCGGAAGCCGCCCTCGGCGTCGATGACCTGGCCTTGGATCAGGCCGCCATCATCGGAGGCGAGGAAGGCGACGATGCGGGCGACCTCGTCGGGGCTGCTCCAGCGTCCGGCGGGGAACATCGCTGCGATCTGCTCGTGGAGGGCACCGTCCGCCCATCCGGTGTCGACGGGCCCGGGGTTGAGGCAGTTGGCCACGATGCCGCGGTCGATCAGGGCATCGGCCAGGGTGGCCGTCATCTGGTGGAGCGCCCCTTTGGTCACGGCGTAGGCGATCTCACCCGGCATGGGTTGGAGGTGCTGGCCGCTGGTGAACCAGATCATCCGCCCGCTCGGACGGGCGAGGTCGTGGACGGTGGCGAAGCGTTGGGCGAGGAGGACGATGCTGCGCACGTTGGCGGCCCAGCACCGGTCGAGCTCGGTGGCGGTCACGTCGGCCAGTCCGAGGGCGGAGCTGCGGGCGTGAGCTGCCACCACGATGTCGAGGGCGCCGTGCTCGTCGATCACGTGGTCGACGAGGCGCTCTGGCTCCGCCGGATCCTCCAGGTCGCGCTGTTCGACGGGACGGCCCAGCCCGTCTGCTTCTGAGCCAGGGGGACGCCGAAAAGGGCGCTCTCCTGGCTCAGAACGGGAGAGGGGGCCGGGATCGTCGTCGGGCCCCCACGGCATCTCGGCGTCGTGGGGCGGCCACCCGCTGGCGACGACCGTGGCACCCCGCTCGGCCAAGATCCGGGCCACGGCGGCACCGATGCCGGCCCGGCGGGACACGCCGGTGACGAGGGCGACGCGCCCGGCGAGGGGGAGCGGCTCAGGCACCGGGAGCGGAGGGATCGGGGACGGGCATGGTCGCCGGCATCATCCCAGCCAGGAGGAACCCCCGCGGCCTCGATTGCGTCAGGTGGCGGTTCGGCTCAGTGGTTGCGGAGGGCGTCGATGAGCTG
>CAZXRA010000173.1:0-10375 GCA_964643485.1 uncultured Iamiaceae bacterium
CCCGATGGAGTAGGGCGGCATGTTGTAGTGCAGCAAGTAGCGCTTCTTGGTCTGGAGACCGAGGGTGTCGATCAGCTGGTCCATGCGGGGCATGCCCAGGGTGAGCACGTTGAGGACCTGGGTCTCACCCCGCTGGAACAGGCCGGTGCCGTGGGCCGTGGGCAGGATGCCCACCTCGGCCGAGACGGGCCGCAGGTCGCGGGGGCCACGGCCATCGATGCGGACGCCCTCGTTGACGAGGCGCTCACGGATGACCTTCTTGGTCAGGCTGCGGATGGCGTTCTTGACCTCGCGTTCCCGGCCGGCGAAGGCGCCGCTCTCACCGGTGAGTTCTTCGACGATGCGGGCCTTGGCCGCATCGTTGGCCGCGTTGCGCTCACCCTTGTCGGCGATGGTGTTGGCCTGGGCCAGCTCGTCGCGACCGGCGGCGGCCACGGCGTCGGCGATCTCGTCGTCGTAGTCGAGCTGCGACTCCCACACGAGAGCGGGGGCCACACCGGCCCGGGCCACGAGCTCGCGCTGGAGGGCGATCGACTCGCCGATCCAGGTCTTGCACTTCTCCAGACCCTCGGCGATGACGGCCTCGGTGACCTTCGGCGCGCCGGCCTCGTAGTAGCTCCAGGCCTTCTCGGTGCCGTTGCCCTCGACCATCATGATGGCGACGTCGTCGTCACCGACGGAGCGGCCGGCCACCACGAGCTGGAACGTCGCCTCGTTGATCTCCTCGAAGGTGGGATGCGGGATCCACTCGCCGTCGGTGGAGTAGGCCAGACGCACGGCGCCCAGCGGCCCGTCGAAGGGCAGGCCCGACAGCATCAGCGCCGCCGAGGCCCCGTTGATGGCCAGCACATCGTGGGGGTTGACCTGGTCGGCCCCGATGATGGTGGCCACGACCTGGGTCTCGTTGCGGTAGCCGTCGGCGAAGCTGGGGCGCAGCGGACGGTCGATGAGCCGGCAGGTGAGCACGGCTTCGTCGGCCGGACGGCCCTCGCGGCGGAAGAACGAGCCGGGGATCTTGCCGGCGGCGTACATCTTCTCCTCGACGTCGACCGTCAGCGGGAAGAAGTCGATGCCCTCGCGGGTGAAGGTGGCGCCGTTGGCGGTGACCAGGGCGCGGGTGTTGCCGAGCCCCACGACGACGGCGCCCTGCGACTGCGGGGCGAGCACGCCGGTGGACAGCTCGATGGTCTTGTCGGTGCCCGAGACGGGCGCCGACACGGTGATGGCCTCAGCCATGGGGTATCTCCTCTGGGACCGCGGCGCGGTCCCGGTCGGTGCCCCGGACGGGCCAGCTCCCAGTCGGCATCCCCCCGGCTCCCACTCCTTCGGTGGGCCGGGACGAGGGCGACCGGCAACTGATCCGTTCCTGTCGGGCACGGTTTCTCTTGTCAAAAAGGCGACAAGCGCCCGGCGGGCGCTTGTCGCGGGTTACTAGCGGCGCAGGCCGAGCTTGGCGATGAGCGCCCGGTAGCGCTCGACGTCGTTCTTGGCGAGGTAGTCGAGCAGGCGGCGGCGCCGACCCACGAGCATGAGCAGGCCCCGGCGGCTGTGGAAGTCGCGCTTGTGGACCTTGAGGTGCTCGGTGAGGTGGTCGATCCGCTGGCTCAGCAGGGCGATCTGCACCTCGGGGGACCCGGTGTCGGTGTCGTGGAGCTTGTGCTCCGCGATGACGCTGGGCTTGGCGCGGTCGGTGATCTCGGACATGCGGTGTCTCTCTGGATTGCGGGCCGCGGCGCGGCCCCGGGTGGGCATCGAACCCGGCTCTACCGACCGTGTACTGCCGGAGCAGCCGGTACGCATCGGAGGGCGGTCGGCCCGGCACGCCCGGCGCGCCAGACCAGGGGTCACGCTAGCAGCGCCGGCCCCCGCCGCCCCGCATCCGTCTCGCCCTCGCCGACATCCTTCTCGTCGACGCGCCAGCGATAGCGGGGGCGACCCTGGCGAGGCAGGGCGTCGATGTCCTCGTCGGGAGGCGACAGGTCGAGGACGCGGGCTCCCGGTTCGAGGTAGGCCCGGTCGAGATCCTCGAAGGTGGCCTGGTCGAGGTAGCCGGGGCTGGACAGGCCCAGGTCGTCGGCCACCCGGTCCATGATGGCGGCCCCGACCCGACTGGTGAGCAGTCCCTCGAGGATGGCGGGCAGGGTGCGGGGATCGCGCAGCAGCCAGGAGTGACGGGCCTTCTCCACCGTGACCAGGGTGCCGTGGCCCCGCTCGGCCGCATCGCGGGCCGATGCCAGGGGGACGGCCACGTCGCACTCGCCGTGGATCACCACGAGGGGGATGCCCTCCTCGGCGATGCGTTCCAGCATCCAACCCGACCCCCGGGACCGGAGGATCGACACGGCCGGGCCCAGCATCCGCCACGGCCGGCGGGCATGCCCGGCCAGCACCGGGGCGTAGAGGCGGCCCAGCTTGCGGGCCTGGGCCGGGTCGCGCAGCAGGGGGAGGGTGGAGACGCTGTCGAGCACCAACACCCCGGCCACGCCGGCCATGAGCGGCGGGGCCAGCCGGAAGAGGTTGACCATGCGGTCCCAGGTCTGGCCCACGATGGCATCGAGGAGGATCACGGCGACGGCCCGCTCGGGCTCCCGGGCGGCCAGCTCGACGGCCAGGCGCCCCCCCATGGAGTGGCCGGCCAGGATGGCTCGGCG
Source organism: uncultured Iamiaceae bacterium (assembly GCA_964643485.1). Taxonomy (GTDB): domain Bacteria; phylum Actinomycetota; class Acidimicrobiia; order Acidimicrobiales; family Iamiaceae; genus Iamia. Next base: position 2,652 of record CAZXRA010000173.1, read on the forward strand.
GATGCCCAGCTCGTCGAGGACCCGGCCCAGCAGGTCGGCGTAGTGCTCCATGGTCGAGCCGCCGGTGGGCAGGCCGAGGGTGCCGCCGTGGCCGGCGGCGTCGATGGCGATGACCCGGAACCCGGCCCCCACCAGGCGGCTGAGGGTCTGGGCGTAGAGCATCCCCTCGGCCGTGAAGCCGTGGACCAGCACGAGGGGGACGCCACGGCCGCAGACGGCCACCCCCACCTCGTGGCCGTCGGACAGGGTGACGGAGTGGCGGGCCAGACGGGGCAGGCGACGGGCCCGGATCTGCTCGGGACGGTCGGCAGGGCCGATGACGGGGACGGTGTCGGGTGAGGTGGCGACCTTACGGATACCTCCTGACATGGGATCCAGCATGACAGCTCCCGGACCAGATCCCGGTCACCCCCCGGTGCCGGCCCGGCGGTCAGACGCCGAGGAGGGCCCGGGCCTCGTCGCAGTCGCGGGCGATGCCCTCGACCAGAGCCTCGACCGACGGGTACTTCACCTCGCCGTGGAGGCGGGCCACGAAGCGGACGGCGACCCGCTCGCCGTAGAGGTCGCCGTCGAAGTCGAGGACGTGGGCTTCGAGCAGGGAGGCGTGGGCCTGGGCGTAGAAGGTGGGCCGCCGGCCCAGGTTGATGGCCGTGGGCAGGACGGACCCGTCGGCCCGGACGAACCAACCGGCGTAGATGCCGTCGGCGGGCAGGAGGATGTCGCCGGGGACGGCCACATTGGCGGTGGGGAAGCCCAGCTCCCGGCCCCGCTTGTCGCCCTCGGCGACCAGGCCTCGCACCTCGTGGTGCCGGCCGAGCAGGGCCGTGGCCCGGTCGATCTCCCCCGCCACCAGGGCGGCCCGGATGGTCGTGGACGACACCTTCTCCCCGTCGCCCGTCGCGTCGGCACCGTGGACGCCCACGTCGGCGGCCGAGCGCAGGCCCAGGCCCTCCACCGTGAAGCCCAGGTCGTCGCCCATGCGACGCAGCAGGCCGACGTTGCCCTGGCGACGGTGGCCGAAGTGGAAGTCCTCTCCCACCACGACGGTGCGGGCGGCCAGGCAACCGGAGATCACCTCGTCGACGAAGTCCTCGGCGCTCTCGGCCGCCCGCTCCTCGTCGAAGAGCACGACGAGGGCCACGTCGACGCCGGTGGCGGCCAGCAGCTCCAGCTTCTGGTCGAGGTCGGTGAGGAGGAGGGGCGCCGACTCGGGCCGCACGACCATGGCCGGGTGGCGGTCGAAGGTGACGACGGCGCTACGGACCCCGAGGGCCTCGGCCCGCCGCCGCACCTCGGCGATGACGGCCTGATGGCCCCGATGGACCCCGTCGTAGGCGCCGATGGTGACGGCGGCCCCCAAGGCGGGCGGCGGGCACGGGCCGTCGGCCCGGATGATCTCCACGGCCGGCGACGCTAGGGGAGGGTGACCGCCGTCGGCGGATCGAGGTCGGGGTGACGCAGGTCGGTGGCCGGCACCGGCGGCGCCGCGATGAGGGCCAGGGGGACGACACCGGCCCAGACCGGGAGGTCGAGGTCAGCCTCCTCGTCGATGGGCCCGCCGGTGCGGGACTTCACCGCGGCGTCGTCCAGGGGCACCCGGAGCAGCATCGTCTGGCGGGTCTCGGCCCGGTCGGGCTCCCGCACGACGGCGGCCCGCCCTGGAGCGGCGTGGTCGACGAGGCGGGCGAACCCGGCGGCCACGGCGCCGGGGTCGGTGACCCGGGTGGCGATGCCTCGCACCACCACGCTGCGGTAGTTCACGGAGTGGTGGAAGGCCGACCGGGCCAGGACCAGGCCGTCGACGTGGGTGACGGTCACGCAGGTGGGCAGGCCGGCCTCCAGGCCCCGCATCAGCCGGGACGCCACCGAGCCGTGCAGCAGGAGGTGGTCACCGTCCCGGGCGTAGACCATGGGGAGGACCACGGGCTCCCCGTCGGCCACCAGGCCCACGTGGGCGATCCACCCGGCGTCGAGCACGGCGTGCACGGCGGCCTCGTCGTAGCGGGCCCGGCCCGGCGCCCGACGCACGGTGCTGCCCTCCGACGGCGGCGCGGCAGGCAGTTCGGTCGACGGCGGCAACGGTGTGGTCACGTCCGCATGCTGGCAGGCGTGGATGCCGTCTCCGGCCGGGTTTCGCCTGCCTTCGGCTCCGATCAGGTCGGGATGACCAGCTCGGGCTTCACCGCGTCGGCATCGCCGTAAGAGGCGTAGACGGCCAGGAGGGCACCGTCGGGGTCGAGCACGGCCCACGGGCCGTCGCCCTCCCCCGGCAGGCCGACGGTGGCCCGGTCGAGCACCTTGCCGTGGCCCACGGCGATGGCGACGTGGCCCTCGACGGTCACGTGGTCGAGGTGGGCCACGGCGGCCGTCAGCGGCCGCAGGTGGTCGGGCGCCAGGTCGTCGAGGGCGACGGCCTCGGCCAGGGCGAAGCCCCCGACGGCGGTGCGCCGCAGAGCCCGCAGGTGGGCCCCACCGCCCAGAGCCCGGCCCAGGTCAGCGGCCAGGGAGCGCACGTAGGTGCCCGACGAGCACCTCACCGCGGCCCGCAGCACCCCCGGCTCACCGGGCACCTCGTCGAGGGTGAAGGACGACACGGTGACGGGCCGGGCCTCCCGCTCCACCTCGATGCCCTCCCGGGCCAGCTCGTGGAGCCGCCGGCCGTCGACCTTGAGGGCCGACACCATGGGCGGCACCTGGAGGATGGCGCCGGTGAACTGTTCGGCTACCACCCGGCGGGCGTCGTCGACGGTGACGTGGCCCATGTCGTGGCGGGCCGTCACCTCGCCGGCGGCGTCGAGGGTGGTGGTCTCCACGCCGAGCACGATCTCGGCCTCGTAGGCCTTGCCCAGCGGCGTCAGGTAGCGGAGCAGTCGGGTGGCCTTCCCCACGCCCAGCACGAGCACGCCGGTGGCGTCGGGATCGAGGGTGCCCGAATGGCCGACCTTGCGGGTGCCCAGGAGCCGTCGGCTGCGGGCCACGACGTCGTGGCTCGTCCACTCCGCCGGCTTGTCGACGACGGCAACGCCGTCAGGGCCGTCGCCCCCCCGGCGGCTCATCCCTGATCGGTGCCGACCGTCCCGCCGGGATCGGAGTCGCGCAGCCCCCGCAGGACGGCGTCGATGCGTTCAGCCGAGCGGATCACCGGATCGGCCACGAAGGTCAGCTTCGGGGTCTGCTTCAACCTGGTCTCCCGGTTGATGGTGGCCTGGAGGCGGGGCCGGAGCTCGTCGAAGGCCTCGGTGACCTCGTCGTCGGCCTCGGCCCCGGCCAGCACGTCGAAGTGCACCACCGCCGCGCTCAGGTCGGCTTCGCAGGCCACGTTGGTGATGGCCACGTCGACCAGGCGGTCGTCGTCGATCTTCTCCAGGGCCTCGGCCAGCACCTCCCGGAGCAGCTCGTTGACCCGGACCATGCGCGGGTAGTTGCGCTTCGGGTTCATCCGCTTGGCCATGTCAGTCCTCCTCCATCCACGCTCGCTCTGCCGCCAGCACCTCGATGCCGGGCCGGGACCACACGAACCGCTCCACCTCGTCGAGAACGTCGACCACCTGGGCGGTGCTGGCGCTCACGGCCGCGAAGCCCAGGGTGGCCCGCTGCCAGGTGTCCTGGTGGTCGACCTCGGCGGCGGCGACGCGGAACCGGTGCCGCACCCCGTCGAGGATGGGGCGCAGCTCGGCCCGCTTGGCCTTCAACGACCCCGACGCCGGCACGTGCAGATCCATCCGCAGGCTGCCGACCACCATGGCGCCACCCTACGCCGCCGGTGGCACGGCCGGGTCAGGTGCGGGGGATCTCCCGTTCCTCGAAGGTCTCGATGATGTCGCCCTGCTTGAGATCCTGGAAGTCGGAGAGGCCGATGCCGCACTCGTAGCCGGCCTGCACCTCGCGGGCGTCTTCCTTGAAGCGCTTGAGCGACTGGATGGCGCCCTTCCAGATGATGGTGCCCTCCCGTAGGAAGCGGACCTTCGAGCCCCGGGTGATCGTGCCGCTCTGGACGTAGCAACCGGCGATGGCGCCGATGCGGGGCACGCGGAAGATCTCCCGGACCTCGGCCTCGCCGGTGACGACCTCCTCGAACTCCGGTGTCAGCATGCCGACCATCGCGCTCTCGATGTCCTCGATGAGCTTGTAGATGATCTCGTAGCTGCGGATCTCGACGCCCTCCTGGGCCGCCATCTCGCGGGCCAGGCGATCGGGTCGGACGTTGAAGCCGATGATGGTGGCGTTGGTGGCCTGGGCGAGCTGGATGTCGTCCTTGGTGACGCCACCCACGCCCCGGCGGGCGAAGGCCAGCTTGACCTCGTCGCGCTCCAGCTTCTTCAGGCTCTCGGTGACCGCCTCCAGCGAACCGTTGACGTCGGCCTTGATGACGAGGTTCAGCGTCGCCGCCTCGCCGGCCTGGATCTGGCTGAAGATGTCCTCCAGCTTCATGCCGCCGGTGGCGACGGCGGCGGTGCCGGAGATGGACGCCACGCGCTGGTAGTGCTCGCGCTGGTCGGCCACGGCTCGGGCCGTCTTGTCGTCGGGGGCGACCACGAAGTCGTCGCCGGCGCTGGCCACGTCGGACAGGCCCAGCACCTCCACCGGGGTGGACGGGCCTGCCTCCTTGATGTTCTTCCCGGTGTCGTCGACGAGGGCACGCACCCGACCCCAGGCGGCGCCGGCGACGAGGGGGTCGCCCACCTTCAGGGTGCCGCGCTGCACGAGCAGGGAGGCCACCGGGCCCCGGCCCACGTCGAGGTGCGACTCCAGCACCACGCCCATGGCCCGGCCGTCGGGGTTGGCGACGAGCTCCTCCACGTCGGACACCACGAGGAGCTGCTCGAGCAGGTCGTCGATGCCCAGGTTCTGGAGGGCGGAGACCTCGACCATGATCGTGTCGCCGCCCCACGCCTCGGGCACGAGGCCCCGCTCGGCCAGCTGGCTCATGACCTTCTGGGGATCGGCGTTCTCGCGGTCGATCTTGTTGATGGCCACCACGATGGGGACCTCGGCCGCCTTGGCGTGGTCGAGCGCCTCCAGGGTCTGGGGCATGACGCCGTCGTCGGCCGCCACCACCAGCACCACCACGTCGGTGGCATCGGCGCCCCGGGCCCGCATGGCCGAGAAGGCCTCGTGGCCGGGCGTGTCGATGAAGGTGATCTTCCGGCCATCCTTCTCGACCTGGTAGGCGCCGATGTGCTGGGTGATGCCACCGGCCTCGCCCGCCACCACGTTGGCGTTGCGGATCTGGTCGAGCAGCTTGGTCTTGCCGTGGTCGACGTGGCCCATGACGGTGATCACCGGCGGGCGCTCGATCACGTCTTCGTCGTCGTCATCGTCGGTGAGGTCGGCCACGCCCAGGCGCTTCTGGAGCTCGACCTCCTGCTCCTCGCCGGGGTCGGCCAGGCGCACCTCGGCGCCCACGTCGACGGCGAACAGCTCGATCATGTCGTCGGTGAGGGACTGGGTGGCGGTGACCATCTCGCCCTGCTGCATCAGGAAGCGGACGACGTCGGCCGCGGTGCGGTTGAACTTGGGCCCGATCTCCTGGGGCGTGGAGCCCCGCTCGATGACGATCTCGCCCTCGGGGACGGGAGCCTCGGCCGGCGTGTACTCCGGCATGTCCATGGGCCGCAGCTCTTCGCGGTTGCGACGACGACGCCCCTTGCGCCGCGGGGGACGCCGACCGGCGGGACCACCAGGGCCACCGGGACGACCGGGGCCACCAGGACCACCGCCCGGGCCGCCACCGGGGGGCGGCGGACCGCCCATGGGAGCGCCGGGACGGACGCCGGGCGCCCGGCTGGGACCGCCCGCCGGGCGGCCGGGGGCGCCGGGGCGACCGGGGGCGCTCCGGGTGGGGGCCGGGCCCCGCCCACCCAAGCCGGGCGGGGGCGGGATCGGTCGACCCGACATGCCACGGGGCGGGCCGGGAGGCGGCGGGATGGGCTTGCCCGACTGGCCCCGGGGGACCATGCCCGGCTCGGGCCGGGGCGGAGCGGTGCGGGGGCCGGGTGACGGTGGGCCACCGGCGCCGGGCGCGGGAGGACGAGAGGGGCCCGGAGGGGGCGGGGGCGCCGGGGCGCGGCGGGCGGCCGGGGCCTCAGGGGCGGGCGCCGGGCGTGGTGGGCGGCCCGACCCGCTGGAGGTGACGACGCGGCGGGGATCGGGAGGGGTGACCGGGCGGGGCGGCGGGGCGGGAGCCGGGGCCGCCGGGGCGGGAGCCACCGGGGCCTCGGGCACCGACACCGGCACGGGGGCCTCGGCCGCGGGGGCGGGCGCCGCCGGCGCCTCGGGCCCGGGCGCGGGGGTCTCGACCGCCGGCGCCTCGGGAGGGGGAGCGACCGCGGCCGCGGGGGCCTCGGGGGCGGGGGCCTGCTCCTCGGCTACGGGGGCCTCGGGCGCAGCCTCGGGCACCGGGGCCTCGGTCGGGGCCTTCGTGGCCGCCGCCTTCTTGGCCGGGGCGGCCTTCTTCGGTTCCTCGGGCTGCTCGTCCCGCACGAGTCCCTCACGCTCGGCCTTGCGGCGCACCCGGTCGGCCTGGGCCTCCTCGACGCTCGAGGAGTGGGTCTTGACGCCGATGCCGAGATCCACGCAGAGGTCGAGGGCCTCCTTGTTGGTGAGGCCCAGCTCCTTCGCGAGCTCGTGGACGCGGATCTTTCCAGCCAAGGTCGGTTGCCAGCCCTTCGGGGTCATCAGCCGCGCGTGCGCACGGGCCTTCTATCCTCGCGCACCCAGGCCACGGGGGACGAAGCCGCCTCAACCGGGCGGTTCCCCGCCGCCCGGGGGTCGGAGCGTGGCCAGGAGGGCCTCGGCCGCGCCGTCGGCGACGGGGTGGCGCAGGGCCCGCGACCACGCTCGCCGCCGGGTGGCGGCGAGCACGCAGGCCGGGTCGGGGCAGACCCACGCCCCCCGCCCGGGGAGGGACCGCCCGACGGCGAGCCCCCCCTCGGGGGTGCGGACGACGCGCACCAGCTCGTGCGGATCGGTGCGCCGCCGGCAGCCGATGCAGGTCCGGCGGGGACCGGGCGAGGCATCGACGCCGGGCACGGCGTCAGCTCTCGGCCGGGGCCGGATCCTCGTCGTCGGGGGCCGCGGTGTCCTGGGCCTCGTCACCGGACGCATCGGCATCGGACGCATCGGCATCGGCATCGCCCTCGGCCTCGGTGGCTTCGCCCTCGCCCCCCGCGGCGGCGGCGGCCGCCGCCTCGTTCTGCTCGGTGGCCTCGGCCCAGGCCTCGGCCGAGAGGGCCTCGCTGCCATCGGCCGGCTGCCAGACCTGCTCGCCGGCGGCGTTGGTGACCCACTCGCCCTCGGCCCAGTCCTGGGCGGCGTAGGCCTCGTCCTCGGCCAGCTGGGTCTCGCTCTTGATGTCGACCCGCCAGCCCGACAGGCGCGCCGCCAGGCGGGCGTTCTGGCCCTCCTTGCCGATGGCCAGGGAGAGCTGGAAGTCGGGGACGATCACCGTGGCGGTGCCGCTGTCGTAGTCGAGGCGCACCTCCTTCACCTTGGCCGGGGCCAGGGCCTTGGCCACCAGGTCCTGGGGCACGTCGGTGAAGGGGACGATGTCGATCTTCTCGCCGTTGAGCTCGTTGACCACCATGCGGACGCGGGCGCCGCGGGCGCCGACGCACGCGCCGACCGGGTCGACGTTGGCGTCGTTCGACCAGACGGCGATCTTGGTGCGGTGACCGGGCTCACGGGCGCAGGCCTTGAGCTCGACGATGCCGTCGGCGATCTCG
>CAZXRA010000174.1:0-3622 GCA_964643485.1 uncultured Iamiaceae bacterium
GTCGACGGCGACTGGGCTGCTGGCCCGGTGCTCGATAGCCGCCCGGGCCTGGCGCAGGGGCACGGCCGAGGCGTCGATGGCCAGGGCCGCCTCGTAGCCGAAGAGGTGGCCGACCACGGCGGCCAGGACGAAGGCCAGGGCCGGGTCGACGGCGGGCACGGTGAGCACCCGCAGGGCGGCCGAGAACCGCTCCTCGCCCTCGGCGGCGATGACGACGGGCGACGCCTTGTGGGCCCGGTAGATGGCCACCTCCTTGGCCACGTCGTCGGCGTTGGAGCCCTGGAGCCCGGAGGCGCACACGATGATGAGGGGCTCGGAGGACAGGTCGATGTGCTTCTTGTCCTCGGTGGCGTCACAGGCGATGGCCTTGTAGCAGAGCTCCGACAGCTTGATCCGGAGCTCCTGGGCGGCGATGCGGTCGGCCCCGGAGCCCACGATGGCCCAGTAGCGCTTGGACGGGGCCAGGGTGCGGGCCGCCTCGGCGATGGCCGGCCGGGTGGCGATCACCTGCTCCATGGCCTCGGGCAGGGCGCGCAGGCTGGCCAGGAGCCGCCCCCGGGAGGCGGCGGCCGCAGGGGACGCGTCGACCTCGGCGGCGATGGCCGCGGCCAGCACGACCCCCGCCGCCACCTGGGCGTAGAACGCCTTGGTGGAGGCGACGCTCATCTCCACATCGCGGCCGTCGGAGGTGTAGAGCACCCCGTCGGACCGGTCGGTGAGGTCGCTCCCCCGCCGGTTGACGATGCTGATCACCGTGGCCCCCCGGGCCCGGGCCAGGTCGACGGTGCGGTTCGTGTCGGTGGTGGTCCCCGACTGGCTGACCGCCACCACGAGGGTGTCGGCCATGTCGGCCCGGAGGGCGAAGCCACTCAGCTCCGTGGCCAGGCGGGCCTCGATCCGCAGCGGTGTGGCCGCGGCCAACGTCGACAGGGTGGAGGCGAGGGCCTGGCCGGCGACGGCCGCCGTCCCCTGGCCGATGGCCAGGATCCGGGTGATGCGCCCCTCGGCCAGGGCGACCCGGGTGGCCTCGGGCAGGGTCTCGTGGCCCAGGCGAGCCTCCAGGTGACCGGCCGGGCCGGTGACGATCTTCCCCCGCAGGGTCTTGCGGAACGACCCGGGCGACTCGGTGATCTCCTTCAGCAGGAAGTGGGGGTTGTCGCCCCGGTCGATGTCGCGGGTGGTGACCTCGGCCCGCCCCAACTCCTCGTCGGTCACCGGCAGGTCGGCCCCGGAGTAGGACAGGCGGCGGATGCCGTCGAGGGTGCCGGCCCGGGTCGAGTCGAGGGCCACGATCTGGCCCCGACTGCCCGCCGGGTCCTCCGGGTCGGACGCCGTCTCGCCGTCCATGCGCAGGTACAGATCGCACTCCTCGACCACGCCGTAGGGCTCGGAGGCGACGAGGTACAGGTCGTCGGCCACCCCGACGTACAGGGCCTGGCCGCTGCCCCGAAGGGCAAGGAGGAGGGTGCCGGGATCGGACGCCACGGCCGCCCCGATGGCCACCGAGCCGTCGAAGGTGGCCACGGTGCGCCGGAAGGCGTCGACCGAGTCGCCCCCCGCCCCCAGCGCTCGGCTGACCAGGGTGGGGATGACCTTGGCGTCGGTGGTGATCTCGGGGGCGTAGGCCAGGCCGGCCCGGGCCTTGAGGTCGGCGAAGTTGTCGATGTCGCCGTTGAGGGCGGCGCTGACGTAGGGACCGGCCGCCTCCTGCTCGTCACTGTTCACAGGGTGGGCGTTGGCCTGGGAGATGATGCCGACGCTGGCCCAGCGGGTGTGGCCCAGGACCAGCACCTCGGCATCCTCGGCCGCCAGGGCTCGGCGCAGCAGGTCGTCACCGGTGATGGCGGCCCGCAGCTCACGGGAGTTGTCCCCCAGCTCGCCGATCTCGGCCGCCGCCTTGTAGACGAACGACAGGCACCCGTCGGCTACCCGCACCGACCCGGAGGTGAAGGTGGGATCGTCGCCCCGGCCGGTGAGGGCGGCGGCCATCTCGGGCCCGCCCAGATCGAGGCCGTGGCCCCGGACGAGGAGGGTGACGCCGGCCGAGTCGCGCCCTCGCACCTCGAGGCGGTCGAGGGCGGAGAGGGCGAGCTGCACCGAGGTCATGGCCTCGACCGCCGCCGGGCCCGCCCCGGGACCGGCCAGGCCGGCCACGGCCCGGGCCGTGCGGAGCCGGTCGCGGCCCAGGGCCCACGCCCCGTCGCGCACGGCAACGAGGGCGGTGTTGATGGCCTCCTGCTCGCCGGTGGGCTGGTCGGCCAGGAGCTCCTCCAGGCGAGCGTCGAGGGCGGCGACGGCCCCGGCCAGCTCGGTGAGGTGGGCTTCCAGCCCCGACACCAGGGCCGGGTCGGCCAGGAGGGCTCGGACACCGGGCGTGCCCTGCAGGAGGCGGTCGGCCTCGGTGAGCTGCGTGGCCGCCGTCTCCAGGGCCTTGCGCACATCGCCTCCCGCCCGAGCCTCGGCCACCAGGGTGGGGGCTCGACCGACCAGCTCCAGCACGGCATCAGTGGCGGGCAGGGGGCGGTGGCTACGGCGCCGGGCCACGGCGATGATGCCGCACATGGGGCGGGCCTCCAGAGGGGTCGCGGGACCTGCCGATGCTATCGGCCCCCTCCGCGGCAGCCCGCCGCCCCGCCGGGGCCCCTACCCCGATCCCCCGCTGCTCCGTTCTGAGCCATCCAAGCGCCCAAAAGGGCGTTCCCCTGGCTCAGAACGCTCTCAGGAACCCAGCCTCCTCCTTCTGAGCCACCCAAGTGCCCAAAGGGGCGTCCTCCTGGCTCAGAACGGGGTGGGGTCAGGTGGGGGGAGACAGGGCGCGGGCGGCCTCGGCCAGCTCGTCCGCCACGGCCTGGGCTTCGTCGGCCGTCGGCGCCTCGACCATCACCCGGACGACGGGCTCGGTGCCGCTGGGCCGCACCAGCACCCGTCCTCGCCCGGCCAGGGCGATCTCGGCCCGGCTGATGTCGGGGGCGAGCTGATCGAGCAGGTCGGGCGTGCGCTGGGCGAGCCGCACGTTGACCAGCACCTGGGGCAGGCGCTCCATCACCGACGCCAGGTCGGCCAGGGTCCGCTCGGTGCGGGCCATGACGTCGAGGACGAACAGACCGGTGAGGAGGCCGTCGCCGGTGGTGGCCCAGTCCCGCAGGATGATGTGGCCCGACTGTTCCCCCCCCAGCACCAGCCCGTGCTCGGCCAGGGCGGCGAGGACGTGGCGGTCGCCCACCGGCGTGTCGACCACCCGGATGCCGGCCCGGGCCATGGCCTGACGGAAGCCGAGGTTGGTCATGACGGTGACGGCCACGGTGTCGTCTCGCAGCAGGCCCCGCTCCTCGAGGTCGAGGGCGAGGAGGGCGATGAGCTGGTCGCCGTCGACGAGGTTGCCGGCGGCATCCACGGCCACGACCCGGTCGGCGTCGCCGTCGAAGGCCAGGCCGAGGTCGGCCCGCCGAGCCACGACCGCCTTCTGCAGCGCCTCGGGGTGCGTCGAGCCACAACCGGCGTTGATGTTGGTGCCGTCGGGGTCGGCGTGGAGGACGGTGACCCCGGCCCCCAGCTCGGCCAGCACGTCGGGGGCGACGGTGGACGCCGCCCCGTGGGCGCAGTCGACCACGACCTTCAGGCC
>CAZXRA010000175.1:0-2558 GCA_964643485.1 uncultured Iamiaceae bacterium
TCGGGTCAGGTGGGGGGAAGGTCCATCGGGGGCATTCCCGGAGGGATGGACTGGACCGGTGGGGGCGGGGGCACGAGATCCGGGGCGAGGCGCTCGGCCTCGGCCACGACCTGGGCTTGCTCGACGGCCCGGCGATCGGCCTGGGCAGCGATCTCGGCCCGGTCGGCGTTGCGGCGCGCCGCCCGCTCGTCGCGCTGCGACGCCGCCTGTTGGGCTCGGGCCCGGCGGGCCTCGGACCCCCCGTCGGCGGCCTCGGCCTCGTCGCCGACGCCCTTGATCAGCTCGCTGACGGCGGCCACCGAGCCGGCCAGGCCGGAGAGCTCGGCCGGGAAGAAGATCTTGGTGGCCTGGCCGTCGGCCACCTTGCTCAGGGCCTCCAGGTACTTGATGGCGATGAGGTCGGCCGACGGGTCGCCCTCGTGGATGGCGCCGTAGATCTCCCGGATGGCCTCGGCTTCGCCGTCGGCCACGCTGAGCTGCCGGTAGCGCTCGGCGTCGGCCAGGGCCCGGGTGGCCTCGGCCTGGCCCTGGGCCTGGAGGATCTGCTGCTGCTTGACGGCCTCGGCCCGGAGGATGGCCGAGGCCTTCTCGCCCTCGGCGGTGGTGACGCTGGCGGTGCGGCGCCCCTCGGCCTCGGTGACGACGGCCCGGCGGGTGCGCTCCGCCTTCATCTGCTCGTGCATCGAGTGCATGACGTCGGGCGGCGGGTCGATGCGCTGGATCTCGACCCGGACCACCCGCACGCCCCACTTGTCGGTGGCGTCGTCGAGGATCTGACGGAGGCCGACGTTGATCTTCTCCCGGCTGGTGAGGGCGTCGTCGAGCTGCATGTCGCCGATGATGTTCCGCAGGTTGGTCTGGGCCAGCTTGGTGATGGCCAGCAGGAAGTTGGCCACGTTGTAGATGAGGCGCTGGGGATCGGTGGGCTCGTAGTAGATGACGGCGTCGACCGAGACGATCACGTTGTCGGAGGTGATGACCTCCTGGGGCGGGACGTCGACCACCTGCTCCCGCATGTCGACCAGGCGAATCAACTGGACGAACGGGACGATCAGGCGCAGGCCGGGATCGACCGTCTCCTGGTACTTGCCCAGCATCTCCTTCACGCCCCGCTGGTAGGGCCGCACGATGCGGACGCCGGACACCACATAGATGAACAGCAGGACGGCGACGACGACCAGGACGGCGAGCAGGGGGGTTCCCACAGGGATCTCCTAGGGGTTCGAGGGGGTGTCGGGTGGGGGAGCGAGGGGCAGGCCGGGCGGGGCGTAGCGGGGATCGGCCGGGCCGGCGGGGTCGACGATGAGGCGGGTGCCCCGGACCTCACGGATCACGACGTGGGTCCCCTCGGCGATGGCGTGCCCGTTCTCACTCTCGGCCCGCCACTCCTCCCGGTCGACCCGAATGAGGCCCACCCCGTGGTCGGGGATGTCCTCCAGGACGATGCCGTTGCGGCTGACCAGCCGGGTCGAGCCGACGGTGTGATGGGGCCCGGACTCGTCCAGGCGCCGGGCCAGGGGTCGGAAGGCGGCGAAGGCCGCGCCCGAGGCGAAGACGAAGGCCGCCCACTGGGCGACGAGGGGGGCGTCGACGAAGGCCAGCACCGTGGCCAGAGCGGCCCCCACGGCGAATGGGGCCAGGAAGAACGACCCGGCCACGGCCATCTCACCGGCCGTGAAGACCGCCGTCGCCGCCAGCCAGATCCATCGCCACGTGCTCGGATCGTCCATGCCACCTCCTTCGGTGAACCTACTCCGCCGGCCCGGGGGTCGCGTCTCAGATCCTCCGGTCGGATCCGCGGTGGACGGGCTCTAGGTTGTGCGGACCATGGCTCCCGACGATGCCCCGCGCTGCCTGCTCACCGTCCACGCCCACCCCGACGACGAGGCGTCGAAGGGGGCGGCCACCGTGCACAAGTATCACGAGGCCGGTGTCCGCACCGTCCTGGTGTGCTGCACCGGCGGTGAGGCCGGCGACATCCTCAACCCGGCCCTCGACACCGAGGAGGTGCGGGCTCGCCTGGCCGAGGTGCGGCGGGAGGAGCTAGCCGCCTCGGCGGCCGTCATCGGCTTCGACGAGGTGGTGATGCTGGGCTACCACGACTCGGGGATGCCCGATACCCCCGAGAACGCCCGCCCCGACTGCTTCGCCCGGGCCCCGCTCGACGAGGCCGTGGCCCGGCTCGTCGCCATCATCCGCCGGGAGCGGCCCCAGGTGGTGATCACCTACGGCGAGGACCAGTCTGGCTACCCGCACCCCGACCACCTGCGGGTCCACGAGGTGACCATGGCCGCCATCCCCGTGGCCGCCGACCCCGAGGCCCACCCCGAGCTGGGCGAGCCGTGGGAGGTGGCCAAGGTGTACTGGTCGGTGTGGTCCCGGCAGCGGGTGATGGCCCAGCACGAGGCGTTCCTGGCCCACGGCCTGGAGTCGCCGTTCAAGCCGGAGTGGTTCGAGCGGGCCTGGCACGACCACCTCATCACCACGAGCATCGACGTCAGCGGGCTCTACCCGATCCGGGCCGGGGCGCTGCGGGCCCACGCCACCCAGATCGACCC
>CAZXRA010000176.1:0-13075 GCA_964643485.1 uncultured Iamiaceae bacterium
TGAGCACCACCCGGCTGCCCTCACCCAGGCGCGACAGCGCCGTCAGCAGCACCTGGCGCTCCAGGTTCTGGGCCTCGTCGATCACCACGAAGGCGTCGGTGAGGCTGCGACCCCGGATGTGGGTGAGGGGCAGCACCTCCAACAGGTCACGGGCCAGCACCTCCTCGACCACCTCCCGGCCGGCCAGGGCGTGCAGGGCGTCGAGCACCGCCGCCCCCCAGGGACCCATCTTCTCCTCCCGGTCACCGGGCAGGAACCCGAGATCCTGGCCGCCCACGGCGAACAGCGGGCGGAAGACGATCACCCGGGAGTGCGTGCCCTGCTCCAGCACCGACTCCAGCCCGGCCGCCAGGGCGAGGACGCTCTTGCCCGTGCCCGCCCGCCCGCCCAGGCTGACGATGCCCACCTCCGGGTCGGCCAGCACGTCGATGGCCAGCCGCTGCTCGGAGCTGCGCCCCCGCACCTCGAACAGGGTCCGCTCCCCCGACACCAGGTGGACCCGCTTGTCGGCGTGGACGCGCCCCAGGGCCGACTGCGACCCGTTGGTGAGGGCGACCCCGGTGTGGCACGGCAGGTCACGGGCCTCGGCCAGGTCGAGGGTGCGCTCCTCGAACAGCTCGTCGATGGCGGCCGAGTCCACCTCCATCTCCGCGTAGCCCGTCCAGCCCGTGTCGCGGGCCTGCTCGTTGCGGTACTCGTCGGCGTCGAGGCCCACGATGCTGGCCTTCAGGCGCAGCGGCAGGTCCTTGGTGACGATGACCACGTCGTGGCCCTCCCGGGCCAGGTTGTGGGCCACGGCCAGGATGCGATGGTCGTTGTTGTCGGTGGTCAGGGCCGAGGGGAGCCCGCCCGTGTCCTGGTGGTTCAGCTCCACCCGCAACGTGCCCCCGGCCTCGTTCACCGGCAGGGGCACGGTGAGCGAGCCGTGCTCCACCCGCAGACGCTCCAGCACCCGCAACGCCTCCCGCGCCGCCCAGCCCAGCTCCGGGTGGTGGCGCTTGGCCTCCAGCTCGGTCAGCACCACAACGGGGAGCACCACGGCGTGCTCGTCGAAGCGGGCCAGGCAGCCCGGGTCGGCCAGCAGCACCGAGGTGTCGAGCACGTGCGTGCGGGGGCGGGACGAAGACGAGGCGGCATGGGGCACGGGAGCTCCCGGGACATCGGCGACGGGGGGACCGGTGGCGTCACGGGCCGTTCCACCGCCCGGCACGAGAGGCCGGGAAGGGATTGCCGTCGGTGACGCACCGCCGACCATGCAACACCCCCCGGGGCGGCCAGGCGGGGATGGGGCGACGATGTTCATCGTCCCGTCACACGACGGACGGCCAGGGCGCTGCCGTCCGACCGGTGGCATGATCCGGCGATGGCCGGCGGACAGGACGCACCGATCCGGGCCGACGGGTGCACCTTCTGCGCCATCGTCGCCGGCGAGACCCCGGCCCACGTCGTGCTCGACGACGACGTCGCCCTCGGCTTCCTCGACATCCGGCCCCTGTTCCCCGGCCACGTCCTGCTCGTGCCCCGCGACCACCACGTCACCCTGCCCGACCTGCCCCCCGATCTCGTCGAGCCGCTCTTCGCCCGGGCCCGGCGGCTGGCCGCGGCCATGACCGAGGTGCTGGGGGCCCAGGGCTCGTTCGTCGCCCTGAACAACGTCGTGAGCCAGAGCGTCCCCCACCTGCACGTCCACGTGGTGCCCCGCACCAAGGGCGACGGCCTCAAGGGCTTCTTCTGGCCCCGCACCAAGTACGGATCCGACGACGAGGCCGCCGCCGTCGCCGCCCGCCTCCGCGACGCCCTGGCCTGATCGGACGCCCGTCGGTCAGGGCTCGAGGGCCACGCGGGGACGACCCTTGGCGACGGTGATCGTGGCCGGGATGCCCAGCAGGTCGACCGCCTCCCGCCCGGGCCGGGCCGGGCCCCGCACCTCGATCACCTCGCCCTTGGCCGGCCCGGCCAGGACGGTGAGCTGGATGCCGATCGTGCCGTCGTCGCCGTCGTCGGCATCGACCACGATGGCGTCGTAGGTGCCGTCGGGAAGGGGAGGGGCAGCGTCCTCGGCGGTCATGTCCGCGAGCCTGGCAGGCGCCCCGACGGCTGTCACGTCCTTGCTTCACAAGGCGTCACGAGGGCGAGGGTGCTTGACCTGGGGGCGCCGATCGACTCAGATGCGCGCCGAACGAGACCGTTCGAATCCAGTCCACGATCCAGGAGGTTGGCCAGTGGCCAACGTGACCAAGGCCGATTTCATCGCTCAGGTGGCCGCTCAGGCCGGCACCGACAAGACCACTGCCGCTGCGGTGATCAAGGCCTTCGAGGAGACCGTGGGCACCACGGTCAAGAACGGTGACACCATCGTCCTCACCGGCTTCCTCAAGTTCGAGCGCGGCGACCGCAAGGCCGGCACCGCTCGCAACCCGCAGACGGGCGAGCAGGTGCAGACCAAGGCCAAGAAGTACCCCAAGGTCAGCGCCGGCACCGCCCTCAAGAAGGTCGTCAACGGCGAGGCCCCCGCGGCCAAGCTGGCCAACGTCTGATCCTGGTCGACCCGACATCCCAGTCGTGACCGGAGGGGCCCCGCGGGGCCCCTCCGTCGCGTCCGGGATCCGGTCCGCTCAGCCCTCGGCCAGGTCCGACACCAGGGGGAGCTGCAGGTCGACGGCGTTGATCGTGACCTCGCCGCCGAGGCGGGGCGGGGCGTAGGCCGTGGTCGTGGCCACGATCTGGAGCACCAGGCCCTCGCCGCCCACGTCCGGCAGGCGCTGGGCGATCACCTCCAGGTCGACCTCGACGCTGCGACTGGCCCCGTCGAGGACGACGGGAACGGGCGTCACCTGGTTGCCGACCACCACACCGCGGTCGAGATCCACGATCTGGGCGAAGAGGCGGACGGGACGGGGCCCGTCCGGGACCGTCCCCACGTAGGTGAGGGTGAGGCGGGGCGCCCCCACGACGAGCCCGCCCCGCACGTCGTCGGTGAGGGGGATGGGCACCTCCACCGCGTTCTCGGCCGGGGCCGGGGTGATGCCGGTGACCAGGCCGGCCAGGATGTCCCCGGAGTCGGGGGTGAGCGTCGTCGGGCCCGAGCCCCCCTCGGCGGTGAGCTCCAGCCGGGTCGGCTCGTCCGTGTTGGCCACGACCGTGCCGTCCTCCGGGGGCACGGCATCGCCGGTCCAGCGGGTGCCGTCCTGGTCGACGAGGTCGAAGGCGGGGCCGGTGTCGACCGACGTGTCGCCCTTCACCCAGCGGTCGAGCCAGGCGAAGGAGGCGTCGCTCACCCGGTCGGGATCGCCCTCGTCGGTGAGGCAGGCGCCGTGGCCCCCGCAGAACCACAGCATCTTGGTGGGCACCTCCCGTTCCACGAGGGAGGCGTGGATGGTGAGGGCCTCGTCGAGGGTGAAGAGGGTGTCGACGGTGCCCTGGACGATCAGGGTGGGGATCTCGACGGCGTCGATGGCGTCGCCCGGCCCGCGGGACACGAACCACTCCCGGTCCTCGGCGCTGATCACGCCGCTCTCCCGGCCCGAGGCGTAGGCGCTGGGGATGTGGGGGTCGAGCTCACCGGCCGCCGCCGCGTCGACGAGGATCTGGGACCAGCCCAGCTTCACCGTCTCCGCCTTGAACAGGCTGGTCTCCAGGGAGTGCCAGGCCAGGCCGGGGACGATGGCGTCGACCCGGCAGTCGATGGCGGCCACGGTGAGCTGGATGCCCCCGCCGTAGGAGAAGCCGACCATGCCGGTGCGAGGGTCGCCGTCGCCGTCGAGCTGGGCCCCGGGCTGCTCGGCCACCCAGTCGAGCAGCACCTGCACGTCGCGGCCCTCGGCGTCGGGGGCGTTCACCGTCGCCGCGCCGGTCGAGGCCCCGAAGCCCCGCGGATCCCAGGTGAGCACGTTGTAGCCCGCCTCGTTCAGGGCCCCGATGCTCAGCGAGCCGAAGATCGGATCACCGTCGACGGACGTGTCGCCGGCCAGCGACCACCCCGGCCCCATGAGGACGGTGGGGGCGGGCGCGTCGGGCGAAGCCCCTTCGATGGGGAACCAGTGGGCCCGGATCTCGGTGCCGTCGAAGGACGTGACGGTGACGTCGCTCGGCGTCCCTTCCATGGGCACGGCCTCCACCGCGTCGGTGGTGGCACCCTGGTCGCACGCGTGCCCGGCCTCTTCGGGCGTTGGCGCGGTGGCGGCCGTCGTGGTGGACCGGCGGGCCGCCTCGTCCCCGCCGCCGTCGTCGGACGAGCACGCCGCCCCGGTGAGCAGCACGCCGGTGGCGAGCAGGGCAGCGGTGCGGCGGCGGACGTCGCCCCGCAGGCGGAAGGTGCGCATGTGGTCCCCTGGGGTGGTGGCCCGCGTCCGGTGGCGGGGCGGTGCGACCGTAGTTGCGTCCCGGCGCCCCGGTGGGGCGACACGGCGTCCTCCCGGTTCTTGCGCCGAGATGTCGCCCGGTCGGCGACGTTCGGGCGCAAGAACGGGGAGGCGTGAGATGGCTTGGGGTTCTTGCGCCGAGATGTCGCTCTATCGGCGACGTTCGGGCGCAAGAACGGGACGAGGATCAGCGGTCGGTGGGGAGGCGGGCGAACAGCTCGGCCCCGGCCCGGCCCACCTGGCGGCCGGCTGTCGCCGCCTCGTCCCGGATGCGCCGGCGGAAGCGCTCCTGCTCGGTCGCGGCGGCCTCGGGGTCGTCGGACGAGATGAACATGGTCGAGGCGAACTGGCTGCGGTGAGACTCCAGGGCGGCCAACTTGGCGGCGACGGCTTCGGACGTGGTCACCTCGGCGTGGATGGCGACGTCGGCCTCGAACAGGAGCAGGTCGCCGGGCCGGTGCGGGGCCACGCCGTGCTCGGGGAAGAAGTGCGGGTCGCGGGCCGCCACCAGGGCCTCCACCACGATGCGGCCGGCGGCCCAGTGGTCGGGGTGCAGCCGGTGGCGCCGCCACGGGTCGTGCCCCAGCAGCACGTCGGGCCGCAGCTCCCGCACCCAGCGGGCCACCTCCGACACCGCGGCCCGGTCGGCGACCAGGTCACCGTCGGTCCGGCCCAGGAACACGACCTGGCCGGTGGCGCCCAGGGCCGCCGCCGCCGCCCGCTGCTCCTCCTGGCGCGTGGCGACCAGCGCTGCTGTGTCGGCGTCGGGGTCCCACGTGCCCTTGGACCCATCGGTGCCGACGAGGAGCGACACCTCGCAGCCCGCCTCGGCCCAGCGGGCCAGGGTGGCCCCGGCCCCGAACTCGATGTCGTCGGGGTGGGCACCGACGGCGAGGGCCCGCTCGGGGACGGGCAGGTCGCGGGAGGTGATCGTCACGGCCAGGCGGGGCCGGTGGTCCGGGCGAGCTCGGCCTCGGTGGGCAGGTCGAGGTCGGTGGGCAGGTCGACGTCCCACCCCAGGCGGGCGTCGCGGACCGTGCGCACCGGCAGGCCCAGGCGCTCGGCCTCGGCCCGGTGGCGGGAGCACGAACCGGGCCCGTAGGCGAAGCGGAACCCGCACCCGGCAGGGATGACGATGACGTTGGTGCCGTCGTCCCACCGATCGGGGACGAGGGTGACGCCGTCGGGATCGCCCGACACGGCCAGGCCGGCCAGATCCCGGGCCAGGGGCAGGTCGGCGTGGGCCACCACGATGCGGGACGCCCCGCCAGTGGCCACGATGTCGACCCCGGCGGCCACCGCCCCGTCCAGCCCCAGGCCCGGTGTCCAGGCCACCGTCACCCCGGCGGCTCGCGCCCAGGCGGCCACCTCGTCGTCGTCGCACACCACCGTCACCGGGAGGGGGAGGGCGGCGGCGACCACCAGGGTGGCCATCTGCCGGGCCAGCTCGGACCGGGCGGCCGGGTCGAGAGCGGGGGCCAGGCGGCGCTTGGCCGCGTGGAACGCCTTCACGGGGACCACGACGGCGGCCGGCACCGGGCCGAGGCTACCGGTGCCCGACCGGAGGTGCGGACGGCACCCCATCGTCCGTGTGCGGGAACCGCTCCCCCGGCGCGACTCCCGCACACGAAACGAAGAGGATCCCAGGACGCCCGCCGATCCCGCCCGCCACCCTGACGGTGTCGGCATCGCCGACGCCGTACTGTCGGAGCCATGGACATCAGGGTGGCGGTGATCGGGGCGGGATCGTGGGGCACCACCGTCGCCGCCCTGGCCGCGGCCAACACGCCCACCACCCTGTGGGCCCGTCGCCCGGAGCTGGCCGAGCAGATCCGCACGGAGCACCGCAACGGCGACTACCTGGCCGACTACGAGCTGCCTGCCTCGCTCCACGCCACGGCCGACCTGGAGGAGGTCGTCAGCCGGGCCGACGTCCTGGTGATGGGCGTCCCCTCGCTGGGCTTCCGGGCCACGTTGGAGGAGGTGGCCCAGTTCCTCCGCCCCTGGGTCCCGGTGATCAGCCTGGCCAAGGGCCTGGAGCAGGGCAGCCGCAAGCGGATGAGCGAGATCGTCACCGAGGTCGTGCCCGGCCATCCCGTCGGTGTGCTCACCGGGCCCAACCTGGCCAAGGAGATCCTCGCTGGCCACGCCGCCGCCGCGGTGATGGCCATGGACGACCACAACGTGGCCTGCGCCCTCCAGGCCCTCTTTCGGACCGACCTGTTCCGCGTGTACACCAACGAGGACGTGATCGGGTGTGAGCTGGGCGGCGTCCTCAAGAACGTGATCGCCATCGCCGCCGGCATGGCCGACGGGCTGGGCGCCGGTGACAACACCCGGGCCGCCGTCGTCACCCGGGGCCTCAACGAGATGACCCGCCTGGGCATGGCCCTCGGCGGCGAGGCCCTCACCTTCTCGGGCCTGGCCGGCATGGGCGACCTGGTCGCCACGTGCATCAGCCCCCAGAGCCGCAACCGCCACGTGGGCGAGCGCCTGGGCCGGGGCGAGACCATCGAGGAGATCATCGCGGCCATGAACATGGTGGCCGAGGGGGTGAAGACGTCGAAGGTGGTGTGCGAGCTGGCCGACGAGCTCGGGGTCGACATGCCCATCGCCGCCCAGGTGAAGGCCGTGTGCCACGACGGGCGCCCGGCCGACGAGGCCTACCGGGGCCTGCTCAAGCGCGACTCGGGCCACGAGCTGGCCGGCGTCCGCCCCGGCCGGTGAGCCTCTTCGGTCGCCGCCGCTCGTCCGGACCGCCCCGGGACGAGCCCTGGGTCGAGGCGCGGCCCGACCGGGAGCTGACGCGCGACTGGCTGCCCCGCCTGCGCGACTCGGGGTGGGTCCTCCCGCCGTCCTTGGCCCGGGACGACGTCGTCCCCTCGTGGACCCGCCTCGGCGTGGCCGACGGGGCGTTGACCTCCACCGTCGACCCCCGTGGCCTGGTGACCATCCAGGAGCGCACCTCGATCGACTGGGCCATCGGGGCCGAGGACCGCTGGCACCACCCGGCCCGGGAGGCCGGCGTCACCCAGGCCCGGGTCGACGGAGCGCCCGTGGTGGAGACGATCCTGCGCGTGCCCGGGGGCACTGTCGTCCACCGGGTGTTCGGGGCCCGGGCCAACCGATACCCGGGCAACGACGACTGGCTCGTGGTCGAGGTGGAGAACCGCTCGGCCGTCCCCGTCGTCCTGGCCTGGGTCGTCCGCCCCTTCTCGCCGGCGACCCTCACGGGGAACTTCGGCGTCGACCTGCTCCCCGTCACCGGCGGGCTGCGGGGGGGCACCGGCCCTCAGGCGCTGGAGGTGTACGACCCCGTCGGGCTGTTGCCCCGCGCCCCATCGCGCTGGGCCCGCACCGGCGACGGCACCGACCCGCTCCACCAGGTCGTGGCGGGCGAGGCCCACCCGTGGCCCATGCCGGCCCTGCACGGCGACGACGGCGAGCTCGAGGGCGGGGTCAGCCTGGCCCTGGCGTCGGCCGCCTTCCTGGTGCCGTTGCCCCACACGGCCACGGCCCGGCTGCTGCTCCTGCCCGACGGGGCGGATCTCGACGGCCTCTACGACGACGAGAGCGACCAGGTTCACCTGACCTGGCCGGCCGACCTGCCCACCGGCGACGCCGTCGCCCGGGGGTGGGCCCACCTGGCCGAGCAGGGCCCCCGCGTCGAGTTGCCCGACCCCGTGCTGGCCGCCGCCGTCGCCGCCGCCCGCCGGTCCCTCCCGCTCCTGCACCGGGTGCGCCGGGAGCCGGCGGCCTCCGATGCGGCGCCGCCGCCGTCCACGCACCAGGTGACGGCGGGGACGGGCTGGCTGCTCGCCGATCCGGTGGGCGACCGCATGGAGATGCTGGCCGCCCTCTCCTGGTGGGGCGAGCACGACGCCGTCGACCGGGTGCTGGCCCACTGGCCCGATGACCAGCGGCGGGGCGGCGGCTTCGGTTCCCCCGAGGCCACGGCCGCGGCCCTTCGAGTCCTGGCCGTGCACGCTGTCGCCTCGGGCGATGTCGGCCCGGCCCGGGCCTGGCTCCCGGAGGTGGGGGGGGCCGTCGAGCACCTGGGCAAGGTGCGGCGCAAGCCCTCAGCCGGCACCGACCTGGCCGCCGTGGCCGAGGGCCTCGACGCCGGCGCTCTCCTGCTGGCCCGCCTCGGCCAGCCCGAGGCCGCGGCCCGCCTTGCTGCCGACGCCGCCTCCCTCTCCGTTCCCAGCACGAAAAGTTACGACGGGGGTGACATTTCGTGCTCGGTTGGGGAGGGGGGCGCGGGTCTCGATCTCGACGCCCCGTCCACCACCCCTCGCGCCCTGGCCGCCGCGGCCGTCGCCGCCGCCCGGGACGGGACGCCCTCCGAAGCCCTGTGGGCCCTGCTCCGCCGGGCCTCGGCCACCTGGACCTGGTCCGACCCCGAACGGTGGGTGGGCGACGACGGATTGGTCCCCGTCCGGCTGCTCGACGCCGTGGCCCGGCTGCTCGTCGCCGACCGGCCCGCCGGCCCCGCCGTCCTGCCCTGGCTGCCCCCCTCGTGGTGGGGGCGGGGGTGGGAGGTGCACGACGCTCCGACCCGGTGGGGAGCCCTGTCCTACGCCGTCCGCTGGCACGGCGACCGGCCCGCCCTCCTGTGGGAGCTGGCCGGGGAGGCAGAGGACGATCCCGTCGTCACCGCCCCGGGCCTCGACCCCACCTGGTCGAGCCGGGACCGGCGGGGCGAGGCCCTGCTGGCGCCCGTCCCCGCCCCGCCGGAGATCGCCGCCGAGCAGAGCCTCGAGGCGGCGACAGGTGCCGCCGTCGCCGCCCCGCCCCGGTCGGTGTGGCGCCCCCAGGACCCTGGCCCCGACGCCCCCGATGGCCCGCAGTCCTCGTCGGCCGACCCCGATCCGGGTGCTCGCCCGGAGTCCGAGCTCCCCGATGGGGGATCCTTCACCTGATCCTCGAACCCGGGTGGCATCAGCGGACGCCACGCGGGAGGATGGCGCGCTGTGACCAGCGGTGACCTGGAGGCCCTCGACGACGAGCTCACCCCCTCGGGGAGTGGGGCCTTCGACCTGCCCACCCTGCGGGAGCTGCTGAACGAGACCGGGGTCGACGACGCCACCCTGGCCCAGGCCGAGAAGGCCGGCGTGCTCGGCTTCCTGGCCGTCGAGCGCTTCGCCGTGCCCGAGCCGGCCCGCTACGACCTCGACGAGCTGGCCACCGTCACCGGCATGCCCGCCCGCCAGATCACCCTCATCTGGCGCTCCCTCGGCCTGCCCGAGCCCCGCCCCGGCGTGCGCATCTTCACCGAGGTCGACGCCGACATGCTTGGCACCGTGGCCGGGCTCATGGAGCTGGGCCTGGTCGAACCCGAGCTGGCCGTGCAGATGAGCCGGGTGATCGGCTGGTCGATGGCCCGGGTGGCCACGGCCATGGTCGACTCCTTCGACGCTGATCCCACCGACCGCCTGGCCGACGACCCGGAGCTGGCCGTCTACGCCGGCACCATGCTCCCCACCATGACCCAGGTGATCGAGCGGGTCTGGCGCCGGCACCTCCAGATCGCGGCCCGGCGCCGCATCATCCGGGAGCTCGACCCGGGCGAGGGCCGGGACGTGAAGGCCGTCGGGTTCGCCGACATGGTCGGCTACACCACCCTCAGCCAGCAGGTCGACGAGCACACCCTGGCCGGCATCGTCGGCCGCTTCGAGCAGATCGCCTACGACACCGTGATCAGCTTCGACGGCCGGGTGGTGAAGACCATCGGCGACGAGGTCATGTACGTGCTGGACGACCCGGCCCAGGCCGTACGGGTCGGCCTCACCCTGGCCGAGCAGTACGCCGCCGACGAGGCCCTGTCCGACGTGCGGGTGGGCATCGCCTGCGGGCCGGTGCTGGAGCGCGAGGCCGACCTCTACGGGCCGGTCGTCAACCTGGCCAGCCGCATCGTCAACATCGCCTTCCCCGGTTCGGTGGTCACCACCGACGAGGTGCGCACGGCCGTCGGCGACGTCGACGAGCTGGTCTGGAAGTCGCTCAAGCCCCGCAAGATCAAGGACATCGGCCGGGTCCCCCTCTGGGCGGTGCGCCGGGCCGAGCAGGACGACCGGGCCGGGCCCCGCTCCGAGGTGCGGGAGCGGCGCACCGCGGCTCGCGAGGAGCTGCTCGCCGCCCTGGAGGAGGCGCGGGAGCGCCATCCCGGCCACCGATCCCGCCGCCATCGGCAGGCCGACGACTCGACCGAGTCCGTCGAGCCAGAAGGAGACGGGGCAGAGACGGCGTAACCTTCCCCCATGCGCGCCCCCCGGGTGGTCGGCCCCGCGACCATCGCCGCCTGCCTGGGCGCCCTGGTCGGAGTGCTCGTCGCCACCGGTGGCGAGGCCCCGGTGGTGGCCGGCCGGATCGCCGCTGGGCCGCCCGTCGCCCCCGCGGTGGTCGAGGGGGACTGGCCCCTCCCCACCCTGCCGCCGGCGCCCCGGCACCCCACGTCGTTCCTGGTCGCAGACGCCCTCGTTCCCTCGGTGCCGGTGTGGAACGACCCCACTGCCCCCGCTCCCACCGACACCCTCGCCAACCCGACGTGGGAGGGTCTCGACGTCGTGTTCCGGGTGCTGGAGGACCGGGGCGACGGGTGGCTGCACGTCCGGGTGTCGACCCGCCCCAACGGGCGCACGGGGTGGGTGCGAGCCACCGACGTGGCCCTGCGTCAGGTCTCGAACTGGGTCAAGGTCGAGCTGGGGGCCAAGCGGCTCACCGTCTTCCACGGGGACACGCCCCTGATGTCCACCACGGTGGCGGTGGGGCGGGCCGAGACGCCCACGCCCACCGGGTCGTTCTTCGTCGACGGCATCGTCCCCCTCGATCCGCCCCACCGGGCCTACGGGGCCGGGCAGGTGAGCGTCAGCGGGTTCAGCGAGGTGCACCAGAGCTTCGGCGGCGGAGTGGGCCAGATCGCCCTGCACGGCACCCAGGCCACCGGCCTCCTGGGCCAGCCCACGAGCAACGGCTGCGTCCGCCTCGACAACGACAGCATCCGTCAGGTCATGTCCATGGCCCCTACCGGCACCCCGGTCGAGATCGTCCCCTGAATCAGCCCTCCAGGGAGAGGGTGGCGATACCCCAGGGGCGGAGGGGGAAGGGCCCGTCGAGGTCGGCCAGGGGCCGGCCCCGGAGGTCGACCCGCCAGCCCGGCCGGTCGACGGTGACGGTGGCCTCGGCGTCGGTGGGGTTCCACACCCGCACCTCCAGGCGGCCGTGGCGGCGGCGGACCGACGACACCTCGGCGCCCTCCACCGTCAGGGCCCGTTCGCCGTCCGAGCGGTGCGGTCCCCGGGGCGAGGCCACCAGCAGGGGGACGGTGAGGTCGTCGGCCAGGGCCAGGGGATCGGTGGCCTCGACGGCCAGCCCGTAGCGCACGGTGGTGACGCCGGGCATCTGGGCGCCGGGGGTGGCCACCACCGGGCCGGCGGGCACCGGCCGGGTCTCCATCGGGCCCTGGGAGAGGAGCCCGGTGCCGCGCAGCAGGGTGAGGGCCAGCTCGCCGGCGCCCTCGTCTTCGATCTCGACCAGCTCGTACTCCACGACGCCCTCGACCACGGCGGTGAGACCACCGGCGGTGACGTGGCCCCGGGCCGGATAGGTCGGGAGGGGCTGCTCGGTGGGGCCGCCCTCGGCCTCCAGCCCCCGGGTGACGGTGGCGAAGGCGCAGCCCGCGGCGGAGGCGTCGGCCCGACGGGGGAGCGGATGGTGGACCCGCAGCCGGTGGTCGCGGCTGCGGTTGTCGATCGTGGTGGTGACCCGCAGCAGCTCCTCTCCGGCGTGGAGAGCCAGCTCGGTGACGACGGTGGTAGCGACGGCGCCGTGCCGGGCCCCGTCGACCACGGCCTCGGGCCACGTCCAGTCGGACTCGATCCGCACGGTGGCCCGTACGGGGCCCTCCTCCACCACGGTGACCCGCACGGCGTCGGGCGTGTCGACCAGCACGTCGCCGGCCGGGGGTGGGCACCAGTTGTAGGTGTCGCCGTGGTCGCCCCCGTCGACCAGGCGGCCGTAGCCGGGCACCCCGCCCAGCGACCACGTGCCGTCGGCCGGGTCGACCACGGCCTCCACCGTGCCGTTGCCCAGCCGGGCGCCACCGTCGGCCGTGGCCTCGGCCCGGGCCGGCTCGGCCTCCGGGGCCGGGGCCCAGCGCTGCCAAGCGAAGCCCTCGACCTCGGCCCGGGCCAGCAGGCGCAGGGCCGGGTGGCCCTCCCGCCAGGCGATCACCGGCGTGGCGGGGGGACCGGCGGCCACCACCTCGGCCACCCGGGCCCGCAGGGCGTCGTGGTCGACGGCGGCGTCGGGGGCGACGGCCGACGAGCGGGCCAGCACCTGGATCCCGTCGGGCCCCTCGGCGATCTCCACGTCGACCAGGCTCCGGTCGGTGGCCAGCACCCGAGTGATCACCTCACCCAGGTTGGTGCGGCTGCCCCCGTCGACGATGCGCCGGGCCGGCAGGGTGGCCCGCACCTGGGTGCCGGCCGGAGCCCCGGTGCCGTCGGCGTCCTCGACGGTGAGCTCGACCACGCCGGCCCGGCGCCGGGCCGTGGGGTTCACCACGATCGGCCCCGTCCCCCCGGCCGCGGTCCCGATGCGGCGCAGGGCCCGGGTCACCAGGCCGTCGGCCACGTCGACGGCTTCGTCGTAGCGGTGGAGGACGGCGTCGACCACGGGATCGACCGAGCAGGCGCAGATGGAGTCGTGGGCCG
>CAZXRA010000177.1:0-25391 GCA_964643485.1 uncultured Iamiaceae bacterium
GCGGGGGTGCAGATGCTGCTGGAGTCCCCCGGCGCCTGGGCTCACTCCACGGCGGCCACCGATCCCCAGCCGCCCGCCGCCACCACGGCCGACGAGGCCGCGGCGCCCGTCGCCGCCGACGCATCGTGAGCGACGTCGTCGACGACGGGCCCGAGGCGGCAGCCGACGGGTCGACGGTGGACACCGCGGTGGCCGTCCTCGAATACCTCACCAAGGCGCTGGTGTCCCAGCCCGACGAGGTGCAGGTCGAGGTGGACGACACCGACGGCCTCACCCTCAACATCACGGTGGCCGACGGCGACATGGGCCGGGTCATCGGCAAGCGGGGCCGGGTGGCCAGCTCCATCCGCGTCCTGGGCCGGGCC
Organism: uncultured Iamiaceae bacterium; assembly: GCA_964643485.1. Classification (GTDB taxonomy): domain Bacteria; phylum Actinomycetota; class Acidimicrobiia; order Acidimicrobiales; family Iamiaceae; genus Iamia. The sequence continues at coordinate 366 of CAZXRA010000177.1, forward strand.
GCCGCCGCCAAGGACGGCGAGAACGGCGTCGCCATCGAGTTCGTCGACTAGGTCGATGGCTCCCCCCGACGGCCTGCTCGAGGTCGGTCGGATCGACAAGGGACACGGCCTCCGGGGCGAGGTCGTGGTGACGCTCACGTCCGACCGCACGGAGCGGCTGGCTCCGGGTGCACGCCTGTGGGTCGCCGACATCGAGCGCGAGATCGTCGCCTCCCGGCCTCACCAGCAGCGCTGGCTCGTCCTGTTCGCTGGCGTCGAGGGACGGGAGGACGCCGATGCCCTGCGGGGCGCAGTGCTGCGCGCCGCCCCCCTCGACGTGGACGACGGCACCCTGTGGGTCCACGAGCTGGTGGGGGCGACCGTCGCCCTGCCCGACGGTACCGAGGTGGGCACGGTCACCGCCGTCCAGGAGAACCCGGCCCACGACCTCCTCGTCCTCGACGGGGGCGACCTGGTGCCGGTGGTGTTCGTCACCGACGGTTCGGGTCTGCCCGACCGGGTGGTGATCGACCCGCCCGAGGGTCTGCTGTCATGAGGGTCGACATCTTCACCATCTTCCCCGACATGGTCGAGGACATGGCCGGCCGCAGCCTGCTGGGCAAGGCCCGGGAGCGGGGCCTCCTGGAGGTGCGCACCCACGACCTGCGGGCCGGTGCCGACGACCCCCACCGCTCGGTCGACGACACACCCTTCGGTGGGGGGGCGGGGATGGTGCTGCGGGTCGAGCCCCTGGCCCGGGTGATCGAGGTCGTCGATCCCCCTCGCCCCCTCCTGCTGCTGGGCCCCGGCGGCCGCCGCTTCGACCAGGGCGTGGCCCGGGAGCTGGCCGCCGGCGACGGGTTCTCCCTGCTGTGCGGGCGCTACGAGGACGTCGACCATCGGGTGCGAGCCCACGTCGTCGACGGCGAGTTGTCGATCGGCGACTACGTCCTGGCCGGCGGCGAGGTGGCGGCCATGGTCGTCCTGGAGGCGGTGGGGCGCCTGGTGCCCGGGGTGATGGGCAACCAGGCCTCGGCCGACGAGGAGTCCTTCGCCGACGGGCTCCTGGAGTACCCGCAGTTCACCCGACCGGCCGCGTGGCGGGGGCACGAGGTGCCCGAGGTGCTGCGCTCCGGCGACCACGGCCGCATCGCCCGTTGGCGCCGGGCCCAGGCCCTGCACCGCACGGCGGCCCTGCGGCCCGACCTGCTCGCCGCCCGGGGGGGGCTGACGGTGGAGGAGCAGGGCCTCATGGCCGAGCATCCCCCGGTCCTCGGGCTCCTGGGCCCGGAGGGTTCTCCGGCGAGCGGAGACGTCGGCTTTCCCGCTGACGAGGCCGACGACTAGCGTTGCCCGTCGCCCCTGCGCCGCCTCCGCGGCCCGGGGCATTCGCCGCCCTGACCTCCCGAAGGACCGACGCGCGCCATGAACCGCCTCGACGTCATCGACACCGCCACCATCGCCACGAGTGGCGAGGCCCGCACCGAGGCGATCCCCGACTTCGCCGCCGGCGACACCCTCAAGGTGCACGTCCGCGTGATCGAGGGCAACAAGGAGCGGGTCCAGGTCTTCCAGGGCGTCGTCATCCGCCGCCAGGGCTCGGGCGTGCGGGAGACCTTCACCGTGCGCAAGGTGAGCTACGGCGTCGGTGTGGAGCGCACCTTCCCGCTCTACACGCCGAACGTCAGCCGCATCGAGGTCGTCACCCGCGGCGACGTGCGCCGGGCCAAGCTCTTCTACCTGCGTGACCGCATCGGCAAGTCGGCCAAGATCAAGGAGAAGCGCGAGCGCTGATCCCCGACGCCGGGAGTGCATCCCGGCGCAGCGGGTACAGGGGCGGCGTGCTCGACGCTCGCCGTGCCCTCGGCCTCGCCGGTGAGGATCTGGCCGCCCACTGGTACACGTCCCAGGGTTGGACGATCCTCGCTCGCAACTGGCGCGCCGGGCGTCAGGGCGAGATCGACATCATCGCCCGCCGTCGGGGCGTGGTGGCCTTCTGTGAGGTCAAGGCCCGCAGCTCCGTCGCCTTCGGGGTGCCGGCCGAGGCGGTGACGCCAGCCAAGCAGGCCCGCATCCGCCGCCTGGCCGCGGCGTGGCTGGCCGAGAACGACATGCGAGCGGCGGTGCGCTTCGACGTGGCCTGCGTCCTCGCCGGCGAGATCGAGGTGATCGAGGCCGCGTTCTGATCGCACGGTGGCGGCTGGGGGTGGGCGGCTCGGATGACGTGGGTACCGCCCCTTCCATGGCTGACGATGTGAGCACCGAGCAGGCCCAGGGCGTGTACGTGGTCGAGGGCGGGTCGTTCGAGCGGGACGAGCGCTACTTGTCGGCCCGCATCACCGCCGACGGGCGGGACGGGTGGCTCGTGGAGCCCGGGCGCTACCGCCTGGTCGTGGCTCGGGCCTGCCCGTGGGCCAACCGGGCCATCATCGTGCGCCGCCTGCTGGGCCTGGAGGACGTGTTGTCGATGGGCGTGTGCGGCCCCACCCACGATGCCGACAGCTGGACCTTCGATCTCGATCCCGGTGGTGTCGATCCCGTCTTGGACATCCCTCGTATCAAGGATGCCTACGAGAAGGCGATGCCTGGCTACTCGCGGGGCATCACCGTCCCGTGCCTGGTCGACGTGCCCAGTGGGGCTGTCGTCACCAACGACTACAAGCGGATCACCCTCGACCTCTCCACCGAGTGGACGGCGTTCCACCGCGAGGGGGCGCCCGACCTCTACCCGGTCGACCGGCGGGACGAGATCGACGAGGTGATGGAGCTGGTGTTCCGGGACGTGAACAACGGCGTCTACCGCTGCGGCTTCGCCGGCAGCCAGGCGGCTTACGACGAGGCCTATCGGGTGCTGTTCGCCCGGATCGACTGGCTGAACGACCGTCTGTCAGGGCAGCGATTCCTCATGGGTGAGGCGATCACCGAGGCCGACGTCCGCCTGTTCACCACCCTGGCCCGCTTCGACGCCGTCTATCACGGGCACTTCAAGTGCAATCGGCAGAAGCTGGCCGAGATGCCGGTGCTCTGGGCCTACGCCCGCGACCTGTTCCAGACGCCGGGCTTCGGTGACACCATCGACTTCGACCACATCAAGCGGCACTACTACTGCGTCCACACCGACATCAACCCCACCGGCATCGTGCCCACCGGCCCCGACCTGGCGGGTTGGCTCACCCCCCACGGACGGGAGGAGCTGGGTGGCCGCCCCTTCGGCGACGGCACCCCGCCCGGCCCCGTCGCCTCCGGCGAGGAGGTGCCGCAGGCCCACCGGGCGGGCTGAGCTCAGCGGTGGGACTGGCGCTGCCAGCAGGAGCGGTGCCAGTGGCGGCGGTCGTCGGGAGCGTCGACGGGCACGATCACCACGTGGCCGGTGCCGGGCGGGATCACCTGGTTGCAGCCGGGGCAGAGGTAGCCCTTGGTGGCCTGGTAGGGCTGGATGAAGCGCACCTCGACGGGCATGCCGTCGAGCTCGGCGGCGAAGGCTCCCGTCCCCGCCGCCGAGGAGGCAGGCGGCGCCCCGCTGCGGGGGCGCCGGCCGGGCCGGCGGGCCTTGGTCATGCGAACAGCGCCCAGGCCAGCAGGGCCAGGCACACCAGCAGCGCCGCCCCGACCATCACGTAGTCGACCGGGCTCTTGCGCGTCTGGCGGTGCGGGTTGAAGCCCATGGGCATCAGTATCGTGCCGCCCATGTCCGACCCGCACCTCCAGGCCATCCGGGTCGAGCGCGAGGACGGTGTCGTCACCGTCACCCTCGACCGGCCCGAGCGCAAGAACGCCATCAACGACCGCATGCTGGCCGAGCTGCTCGACCTGTTCAGCCGGCTGCCCGACGACCCGACGGCCCGAGTGGTCGTGATCACCGGGGAGGGAAGCGCCTTCTGCTCGGGCTGGGACCTGGGCGACAAGGGCGAGGTCGACGATGCCAACGGCGTCTCCCGCATGCGACGCCTGCACCGCCTGCCCATGGCCCTCCACGAGCTGCCCCAGCCCACCATCGCCCGCATCGGCGGGGTGGCGGCCGGGGCTGGGCTGAACCTGGCCCTGGGCTGCGACCTCACCATCGCCTCGTCCGACGCCCGCTTCTCCCAGATCTTCGCCCGGCGAGGCCTGGCCACCGACTACGGCGGGGCCTGGCTCCTGCCCCGGCTCATCGGCCTCCACCGGGCCAAGGAGCTGGCCTTCTTCGGTGAGGTCGTCCCCGCGGTCGAGGCCGAGCGCCTGGGCCTGGTCAACCGGGTCGTCCCCGCCGATGAGCTCGACGCCGTGGTGGCCGACTGGGCCCGGCGCCTGGCCGCCGGCCCGCCCATCGCCCTGGGCCAGATCAAGCGGATGATGAACCGGGCCTTCGAGACGTCCTTCGCCGCTCAGCTCGACGCCGAGAGCACGGCCCAGGCCCACCTCTTCACCACGGCCGACACGGCCGAGGCCATGGGCGCCTTCTTCGAGAAGCGCGACCCCAACTTTCAGGGCCGGTAGCCCCGGCTCCGGCGTCACTGTCTCACCCCCTGGGTAGGGTGCGACCCACGCTCGTCGGCCGGCGTCACGGTCCTCCTCTCGTCCCGCTGCGGCCTGGTGCCGCTGTCCGTACCGGAGGGCTCCTGTGCTCGCCACCGTCCCGAGCGCCACCATCCTCGGCGTCGAAGGCCGCCCCGTCACCGTCGAGGTGTACGTGGGAAACGGCCTCCCCAGCTTCACCGTCGTCGGGCTGCCCGATGCCTCCTGTCGCGAGGCCCGCGACCGGGTCCGGGCTGCGATCCAGTGCTCCGAGCTGAAGTGGCCGTCCCAAAAGGTCACGGTCAACCTGGCTCCTTCGGCCGAGCGCAAGATGGGCAGCGGGCTCGACCTGGCCATCGCCGTCGCCGTGCTGGCCGCCACCAAACAGGTGCCGGCCGCGGCCGTCGCCGGGTTGGCCTGCGTGGGGGAGCTGGGCCTCGACGGGTCGGTGCGGGCGGTGGCGGGCACCGTGTCGCTGGTCGACGCCCTCCCCGACGGCCCCGTGGTGGTGGCCGCGGCGGCGGCGGCGGAGGCCCGGCTGGTGGGGCGCCACGAGGTGCGTCCCGTCGCTCGGCTCTCGGAGGTGGTGCGGGCCCTGCAGGGGGAGGAGCCCTGGCCCGAGCCGCCCGATCCGCCGCCCCCTCCACCCCCGGCCCCTTCACCCGACCTGGCCGACGTGCGGGGCCAACCGGTGGCCCGCCAGGCCCTGGAGATCGCCGCCGCCGGCGGCCACCACCTGCTGCTCGTGGGATCGCCGGGTGCGGGCAAGACCATGCTGGCCCGTCGCCTCCCCGGCCTGCTGCCCCCGCTCGATCCCGAGGAGGCCCTGGCCGTCACCCGGGTCTACTCGGCCGCCGGGGTGCCCGTGCCCGGCGGAGGCCTGATGTCCGGCCGCCCCTTCCGGGCCCCGCACCACTCCGCGACCATGGTGTCGCTGATCGGCGGGGGCACGGCGGCCCTCCGTCCCGGCGAGCTGTCGCTGGCCGCGTCGGGCGTCCTCTTCCTCGACGAGCTGGGCGAGTTCCCCCCGTCGGTGATCGACGCCCTGCGCCAGCCCCTCGAGGAGAGTGTGGTGCGCGTGGCTCGAGCCCGGGCGTCGGTCACCCTGCCCGCCCGGTTCCTCCTCGTGGCCGCCACCAACCCGTGTCCCTGCGGGGAGGCGACCGAACCCGGCGCCTGCCGCTGCTCGGATCGGGCCCGGGCCCGCTATCGCCGGCGCCTGAGCGGGCCCCTCCTCGACCGCTTCGACCTGCGGGTCGAGGTGCACCGGCCCGATGCCTCGGCCCTGCTGGCCCCGATCCCGGGAGAGTCCTCGGCGGCCGTGGCCGAGCGGGTCGCGGCCGTGCGCCAGATGGCTTCGGCCCGCGGGGTGCGCAGCAACGCCGAGATCCCGGCCGAACAGCTCGACGAGGTGACGCCCCTGACCGCCGGGGCCCGGCGCATGCTGGAGGCGGCCCTGCGGCAGGGACGACTCACGGCCCGGGGCCTGGCCCGAGTCCGGAGGGTGGCTCGCACCATCGCCGACCTCGACGAGCTGGCTCCCGACGCCCCCTTGGGGGCCGAACCGGTGGCCCTGGCCATGACCCTGCGGTCGGACGGCTCCTCCTACCTGGAGGCGGTTGCATGAGCGGCATCGGCGCAGCCGATACCCCTCGGGAGGGGGGCGGGGTCGGCGGACGTGTGAGCGGCATCGGCGCAGCCGACCGGTCCCTTCCCGAGCGGGCGTGGTGGGTGGCCCTGGCCGGCCTGCCGGGGATGGGTCCGGCCCGCCTCGGGGCCCTGCGGGCCAGTGCCGGAGGCGGGGAGGCGTGGGCCGCGGTGCGGGAGGGGCGGGCCCATCGGCTGCCGGCTGTGGCCGCCGTCCTGGGGCGACGACCGGAGGAGGTGGCGGCCCGCTGGGCCGGGGCGGCGGCAAGCATCCACGTGGAGGACCGGTGGCGGGCCCATGCCCACCTCGGGGTCAGCGTCCTGGGCGAACCGGACCACCCGGCCCGCCTGGCCGACGACGTCGAGCCCCCCGTCGTGCTCTTCTCCGACGGTGATCGCCAGGCTCTGGCCGGCCCCACCGTCGCCATCGTGGGCACGCGCCGCTGCACCCGCGCCGGGGCGGAGATCGCCCTGGAGCTGGGGGCGACCTGCGCCGAGGCCGGGGTCCGCGTGGTCTCGGGCCTCGCCGTGGGGATCGACGTCGCCGCCCACCAGGGGGCCCTGGCCGCCGGCCCCGGCGCCGCCCCTCCGGTCGGGGTGGTCGCCACCGGGCTCGACGTCGTCTACCCAGCCCGGAGTCGACCGGTGTGGCGCCAGGTGGCCGAGGTCGGGGTGGTGCTGAGCGAGCAGCCGCTTGGCGTCGAGCCGGCCCGGTGGCGGTTTCCGGCCCGCAACCGGCTCGTCGCCGCCCTGGCCGACGTGGTCGTGGTGGTGGAGTCCCCGCGCTCCGGGGGCTCCATGTACACCGTCGACGAGGCGCTGCGGCGGGGGCGCACGGTCCTGGCCGTGCCCGGGCCACTCCGCTCGGCCGCCTCGGCCGGCACCAACTGGCTGCTCTCCCAGGGAGCGACGGTCGTCGCCGATCCCGGCGACGTGCTCGCCGCCGTCGGGGTGGCTCCCCTGTCCGGCCGCGGTGTGAGCTGCGATCCCCGGTCCGTTCCCACCGGCGACGGGCGCCGGGTGCTGCGCGCCCTGGGCTGGGCCCCGGCGTCCTTCGACGGTTTGGCCTCTCGCACCGGCCTGGGGCTCGGCCCCCTGGCCGTGGCCCTCGATCGCCTGGAGGCCGACGGATGGATCCATCGCGACGCCGGCCGGATCGAGCGGAAGGCGACACCGTGAGCGCCATCCTCGTCCCGGCGGCGACGGCCGTCGTGGCCGTCAGTGGCCTCGGGGTCGCCGGGTACCGCAGAAGGCGCCGATACCGTGGACGACGTGGCCTGGGAGATCGACACCTTCCTACGGTCCCTGACGGCCGTGGGCGAGGCCACCCGCACCGCCTACGGCTCCGACCTCGCCCGCTTCACCACGTGGACCGACCGCCTCCACCTGGAGGGCCCGGCCCAGGTCGATCGCCGGACATTGCGGCGCTATCTGGCCTACCTCTCCTCCTGCGGGCTCTCGGCTCGCACCCTGGGCCGGCACGCCAGCTCGCTGCGGCGCTACTTCGGGTGGGCAGCACGCACCGGTCGGGTGCCGGTCGACCCCAGCGCCGACCTCACCGCTCCCCGGGGCGAGTCCCGCCTGCCCGAGGTGCTGCGCCACGACCAGCTCACCACCCTCCTCGACCGGCCGGTGGAGGAGAGCGACCGGCGGGCCGTGGCCTTTCGCCGGCGCGACGACGCCGTGTTGGAGCTGCTCTACGGCAGCGGCTTGCGGGTCTCGGAGGTGTGCGCGGTGGAGACGGGGGCCTTCGACCTGGCGCGGGGCCGCCTCTCGGTGTGGGGCAAGGGGGCCAAGGAGCGGATGGTGCCGGTCAGCGAGCTCGCCGTCGCCGCCGTGCAGCGGTGGTTGGGGGTGCGGGCCGATCTGGTCGGCCCCGACGGGCCGGGGGTGCTGTTCGTCAACCAGCGCCTGCGTCCGCTCACCCCGCGCGACGTGCGGCGCATCCTCGACCGGCGGGCCCCGGTGCCGACGCATCCCCACGCCCTGCGCCACAGCTTCGCCACCCACCTGCTCGACGGGGGGGCCGACCTGCGGGTGGTGCAGGAGCTCCTCGGCCACGAGGACTTGGGCACCACCCAGATCTACACCCACGTGAGCCGGGAGCGGCTGCGCCAGGTCCACACCGACACCCATCCCCGGGCGTAGCCGCCGCACCGCGCCGGCCGACCCGTCGGTGGCGCTCCCTGGCCGCTCTCCTCGCCTTCGCCCTGGTGGCCTCCGTCTCCGGCGCCGCTCTCGGGGCCGAAGGCGAGGGGGGCGACTACGCCCCGCCCGTCGACGCCCCGGTGATCGATCACTTCCGCCCGCCACCCCAGCCCTGGCTCCCGGGCAACCGGGGCATCGAGTACGCCACCGAGCCGGGCACGGTGGTCCGGGCTGCGGGCCGGGGCACGGTGGCCTTCGCCGGGCCGGTGGCCGGGTCGCTCCACGTCACCGTCAGCCACCCCGATGGCGTGCGCACGTCGTACTCCCATCTGGCCTCCATCGACGTCGTCGCCGGGCAGGTGGTGGCCCGGGGCGACGGGGTCGGCCGGGCCGGGAGCCGGCTCCACGTGGGCGCTCGCCGGGGCGACGACTACATCGATCCTGCCTCCCTCTGGTCCAGCGGTCTCCCGTGGGTCCGCCTCGTGCCCCTCGACGGCCACGGTGGGCGGGGCCGCGGCGCCGCCGCTGACGGGGGAGCGGGGGGCCCACTGGTGGTCGGAGGGGGGCTGCTGCCTAGACTCTTCCGCCGGTCCGGCCACCGTGGTCGGGCTCCACCTTCACTTCACAGCTCGGTCCGCCAACGGTCGCCCTCGGGCGTCAGGCCCGGGCGACGTCCAACCGTTGGGAAAGGAGATCGACGTGGATCAGCCCGTCGTGACCATGAAGCAGCTCTTGGAGGCCGGTGTCCACTTCGGGCACCAGACCCGGCGCTGGAACCCGAAGATGCAGCGGTTCATCCACGGAGACCGCAACGGCATCTACATCATCGACCTCAAGCAGACGCTCAAGCGCCTCGAGACCGCCTACACCTACATCCGGGACATGACGGCCGACGGCGGCACCGTGCTCTTCGTGGGCACCAAGAAGCAGGCGCAGGACCCGGTGCAGAGCTACGCCGAGAAGTGCGGCATGCCCTACGTGAACCAGCGCTGGCTGGGCGGCATGCTCACCAACTTCGAGACCATCTCCAAGCGGGTCGGCAAGATGAAGGAGTACCGCCGCATGCGGGACTCCGGCGAGTTCGACGCCATGCCCAAGAAGGAGGCCCTCCTCCTCAGCCGCGAGCTGGCCAAGCTGGAGCGCAACCTGGGCGGCATCCACCAGATGGAGAAGCAGCCCGACGCCGTCTTCGTGCTCGACACCAAGAAGGAGCACATCGCCGTCACCGAGGCCAACAAGCTCGGCATCCCCCTCGTCGCCGTGGTCGACACCAACTGCGACCCCGACGTCGTCCAGTTCGTCATCCCCGGCAACGACGACGCCATCCGCTCCGGCACCCTGATGTGCCGGATCATCGCCGACGCCGTCGAAGAGGGCCGGCTGATGGCCGCCCGGCGCAACGGGTCGACCCCGGTCGTGCGCAGCGTCGACGAGGAGCAGCGCGTCGCCGCCGAGCAGGCCGAGGCCCGTCGCCAGGCCGCAGCCCAGGCCGCCGAGCGCGAGGCCCGCCTCGCCGCCGCGGCGGCGCCCACGGCCGAGGCCGCCCCCGAGCCGGCCCCGGTTGCCGCCGAGGAGCCGCCCGCCGACGCCCCGGCCGAGCCGGCACCCGAGGCCCCTGCTGCGGCCGAAGCCGCGGCGGAGACCGAGGCCCCCGCAGTCGAGGCTGACAGCGCGACCCCCACCGAGACCGAGGCCCCCACGGCCGAGGCCACCCCGGCCGAGGCCAGCACCGAGGAGCAGTCCTGACCATGGCCGACTTCACCGCCAAGGACGTCCAGGCCCTGCGCCAGTCCACCGGCGCCGGGATGATGGACGCCAAGAAGGCCCTCACCGAGAACGGGGGCGACCCCGAGGCCGCGGCCAAGTGGCTGCGGGAGAAGGGCCTGGCCAAGGCGGCCGGACGCTCCGACCGCGACAACAGCCAGGGCACCGTCGCCGTGGCCCAGGCCGGCAACGTGGCCGCCATCGTCGAGCTCAAGTGCGAGACCGACTTCGTGGCCAAGTCCGACCAGTTCACCGCCCTCGTCCAGGAGATCGCCACCCTGGTGGTCGCCGGCGGCGAGGAGGCGGCGGGCCAGAAGGCCACCGCCATCGACGACCTCAAGATCGTGCTCAAGGAGAACATCGAGCTGGGCCAGATCGTCCGGGTCGAGGCGCCCGAGGGCCACGTGATCGACTCCTACGTCCACCGCCAGGACGGGCGGGGTGTCAACGGCGTGATCGTCGAGCTCGACGGGGGCACCACCGAGATCGCCCACGACGTGGCCGTCCACATCGCCTTCGCCAAGCCGTCGGCCCTGCGTCGCGAGGACGTCCCCGAGGCCGCGGTGGCCGAGGAGCGGGCCACCCTGGAGTCCATCACCCGGGCCGAGGGCAAGCCCGAGGCCGCCCTGGAGAAGATCGTCGAAGGGCGCCTCACCGGCTGGTTCCGGGAGCAGGTGCTGCTCGAGCAGAACTTCGTGAAGGACGAGAAGGTCACGATCAAGGCCCTGCTCGGCGGGGCCGACATCGTGCGCTTCGCCCAGGTCGTCGTCGGCTCCTGAGCACGAGACGCACCGTGGCCGACCCCCGCTGGTCTCGCATCGTGCTCAAGCTCTCCGGCGAGGCCTTCGCCGGAGAGCAGGGCTACGGCATCGACGGCGCCGTCGTGCGCATGCTCGCCGAGGAGATCGCCGGCGTGCGGGCCATCGGCGTCGATGTGGCCGTCGTGGTCGGGGGGGGCAACATCTGGCGGGGCATGACCGGCGCCGGAGCCGGCATGGACCGGGCCCAGGCCGACCAGATGGGCATGCTGGCCACGATCATCAACGCCCTCGGCCTCCAGGACGTCCTGGAGCAGCTCGGCCAGCCCACCCGGGTGCAGTCGGCCGTCCACATGTCCCAGATCGCCGAGCCCTACATCCGCCGCCGGGCCATCCGGCACCTGGAGAAGGGCCGGGTCGTGATCCTGGCCGGCGGCCTGGGCAGCCCCTTCTTCACCACCGACACCCCCGCCGCCCTCCGGGCCGCCGAGATCGAGGCCGAGGCCGTGCTGAAGGGCACCCACTCCGGCGTTGACGGCGTGTACACCGCCGACCCCAAGCTCGACCCCACGGCCACCAAGCTCGACGAGGTGTCCTACATGGACGTGCTGAACCGCGGGCTCAACGTGATGGACCCCACCTCCATCACCTTCTGCATGGACAACTCCCTCCCCATCGTCGTGTTCGACGTGACCCGCCCGGGCAACCTGCGGCGTGTCCTCGACGGTGACGAGGGAGTCGGTACTCTGGTCCGGTGACCCCGAGAGCGGAGCGTGCCACCTCATGAGCGACGACATGGTCGCCCTGGTGATCGACGACGCCCGCGAGAAGATGGCCAAGGCCGTCAGCCACGCCCGTCACGAGTTCGCCTCCGTCCGCACCGGCCGGGCCGCTCCGGCCCTGGTCGAGAAGCTCATCGTCGAGTACTACGGCTCCGATGTCCCTCTCCAGCAGCTCGCCAACGTCTCGGTGCCCGAGGCCCGGATGCTGGTGATCGCCCCCTACGACAAGGGTGCCGTCCCGGCGGTGGAGAAGGCGATCCGCAACTCCGACCTCGGGCTCAACCCCAGCACCGACGGCACCGTCATCCGCCTCACCTTCCCCCCGCTCACCGGCGAGCGGCGCAAGGAGCTGGTGCGGATGGTGAAGCAGATGGCCGAGGACAACCGGGTGTCGGTGCGCAACGTCCGCCGTGCCGCTCGGTCCGAGTTGGAGAGTTTCACCAAGGACGGTGACCTCTCCGAGGACGATCTGGCCCGGGCCGAGAAGGACATCGACGGCCTCACCCGCGCCACGGAGGCGGAGATCGACGAGGCCTTCGCCCAGAAAGAGACCGAGCTGCTGGAGGACTGACGGATCGGGCCCCGGCCCGACCCGCCCGTCCCCGGTGGCACGACAGAAGGAGACCGATGGCCGACGACCGCAGGCGTAAGGATGCCCGACCGGGCGATCCGGCCGAGGGGGTTCGCATCATCGGTGCCGAGGAGGCGGCCGAGGCCATCGAGCGGGGCGATGTGGCGTCCCGCCGGGGTGACAACCTGCCTCGCTACGGCGACCGGCCGGCCCGCCCGCCGGTCGGGTCCCCGAAGCCCGCCCTCCGGTTCCCGCTCGACGCCAGTGCCGACCCCGCCGAGGCCGCATCGGTGCGCCCGGCCAAGGGGGTGCGGTTCGACCCCCGACCCGATCCGGCCTGGGACGAGGCACCGGTCGATGACCAGCCTGCGGGTGATCCCTGGCCCGCCGAGGGCACGTGGGACGAGGCCAGCGAGTGGAGCGAGGGCGACAAGGAGGACGTCGCCGCCTGGACGCGGGGCGAGACGAGCGCCACTCCGGTGGTCGCCGACGCCCCGCCGGCCGTCGAAGAACCGGCCGAGGAGCAGACCGGTCACGCCGCCGAGGCGGCCTCCGAGTGGGCGCCGGCAGGGACCGAGGCGGCGAGCGCCGAGCCCGCGGGTGCCCTGGCCTGGGCCGACGACTTCGTGGACGACGACGATCCCTGGGACGGGAGCTGGGACGAGCCCACCGGTGCCGTCCGCTGGGCCGACGACGCCGCCCCCGCCGGGGGCGAGGCGGCGACCGCCGGAGCGGAGGCGAGCCCCCCGCCGGCCGACGACGACGTCGTCGTCGCCCCTGGCGAGGACCCCGCCGGCCCCCTGCTCTTCGACGACGAGCCGTCGGCCGAGGTCCCGGTGGCCCCAGCCACGAGCGAGGACGAGGGAGAGGGCGAGGAACGCCCGGCGCTGTTCACCTCCGACGGGGGTTGGGCCGATGCGCCGGCCCCGGTCTTCGACTTCGGTGACGACCCGTCGGGCCAGGTGGAGCTGCCCCACTGGACCGAGCCCGGCACCGGCGAGCTGCCCCGCGTCCTGGCCGACGAGACCCCCGACGCCGGGCCGGCCACCGGGTCGGTGCCGGTGTGGCAGGGCCACGACGGCGGCTGGGGCGCGTCCGGCTTCGACGACCTCACCGAGGGCGACGACGTCCGGCTCGGGGCCCTCGACGACGAGCGCCCCCACCACGACGACATCTACGCCTTCGACGAGGTCAGCGAGGAGGAGCCGGCCGCCGCCCCGCCCCTGCTCGGGGGGCGCCGGGAGCCCCCGCCCCGCCCCCGCCCCGAGGGGGGCGACGAGGGTGGTGGCGCCGGGCGCAACATCGGTGTGGCCGCCGCCGTCGGGGTCGGGGCCGCGGCCCTGGCCCTGTTCGCCTTCGCCCTGGGCCCGGCCTACGCCATGATCCTGGTGATCGCCATCCTCGGGTTGGGGGTGGTCGAGTACCAGAACGCGGTGCGCCGGGCCGGCTACCGGCCGGCCGCCCTCCTCGGCATCGTGGCCACGGTCTGCTACCCCCTCGCCGTCTACTGGCGGGGTATCGAGGCCTATCCGCTGCTCGCCGTGCTCACCGTGGCCGCCGCCCTGGCCTGGCACCTGGTCGGGGCCGACGGCGACGCTCGGGTGGTCGAGAGCGTGGGCGTCACCGTCCTCGGTGTGGCCTGGGTGGGGGGCCTGGGGTCCTTCGCCGCCCTCATGCTCTCGCTGCCCGACGGCACGGGGATGCTCACCACCGCGGTGATCGCCGCCGTGGCCTACGACGTGGGTGGCCTGGCCATCGGGCGCACCATGGGCACGCGGCCCGTGTCCGATGCCAGCCCCAACAAGACGGTCGAGGGCCTGGTCGGCGGCATCTTCTGCGCCCTGTTCGCCATGCTCCTCGTCGGCCTCTTCGGCCTGGCCCCCTTCGACGGCCCCGGCGCCGCCCTCGGGGTCGGCGTCCTGGCCGCCCTGGCCGCCCCGCTGGGCGACCTGTGCGAGTCGCTGGTCAAGCGCGACCTGGGGGTGAAGGACATGGGGTCCCTGCTGCCCGAGCACGGGGGCATCCTCGATCGCTTCGACGCCCTCCTCTTCGTGCTGCCCGCCGTCTTCTACGGCGCCCTGTTCTTCGAGATCGGCCCCTTCGGTTGATCCCCCGACCGACGTCGTGATCCCGCCCGCCCCGTCGTCGTGATCAGCGTCGCCCTGGCCGGCTCGACTGGCTCCATCGGCACCCAGGCCCTCGACGTCGTCGCGGCCGAGCCCGATCGTTACCGCGTCGTGGCCCTCGGGGCGGGGGGCGGCCACCTCGACCTCCTGGTCGAGCAGGCCCGACGCACCGGGGCGAAGGTCGTGGCCGTGGTCGACGAGGCGGGGGCCCGTCGGGTGGCGGCCGAGCTCCCCGGCGTCGACGTGCGGGGCGGGACGGAGGGCCTGGCCAGTCTGGGGGCCGAGGCCGACGTCTGCGTCAACGGCGTGGTCGGCTTCGCCGGGCTCCACGTCACCCTGGCCACCCTCGCCGCCGGGCGCCGGCTGGCCCTGGCCAACAAGGAGTCCCTCATCGCCGGCGGACCGGTGGTGCGCCGGGTGCGCGACACGCCGGGGGCCGAGCTCGTCCCCGTCGACAGCGAGCACTGCGCCGTCCACATGTGCCTCCGATCCCAGGGGCCGGCCGGTGTCGGCGCAGCCGACCCGACCAGGGTGGGGGGTGGGGTCGGCGGACGTGGGGGGCGGGCCGACCAGGTGGACCGGGTGGTGCTCACCGCCAGCGGGGGTCCCTTCCGGGGCCGCACCCGGGCCGAGCTGGCCGACGTCACCGTCGACGACGCCCTGGCCCACCCCACGTGGTCGATGGGGCCGAAGATCACGGTCGACTCCTCGACCCTCATGAACAAGGGCCTGGAGGTCATCGAGGCCCACGAGCTCTTCGCCGTGCCCTACGACCGCATCGAGGTGGTCGTCCACCCCCAGTCGATCGTGCACTCCATGGTCGAGTTCTCCGACGGGGCCACCGTGGCCCAGCTCTCCCTGCCCGACATGCGCCTCCCCATCGGGTACGCCCTCGCCTACCCCGACCGCTTGGGCGTTCCCTTCGGGCGCATCGACTGGACCGAGCTGCGCCGCCTCGACTTCGAGGAGCCCGACCACGACGCCTTCCCCTGCCTGGGCCTGGCCTACGCCGCCGGGCGGGCCGGCGGGGGGGCCCCGGCGTGGCTCAACGCCGCCAACGAGGTGGCCGTCCAGGCCTTCCTCGACGGGGAGATCCGGTGGGTCGACATCCCCGACGTCCTGGAGAGCGCGCTTTCCCGGCATGATGGGGGGCGTCCCGACAGCGCCGAGGACGTCATCGAGATCGACCGGCGGGCCCGTGAGGCCACCCGGCGGCTGGTCTCGAGCGGGCCTAGGTGACAGCGCCAGGAGCACAGGTGTCGATCGATCAGCAGCCCCCTCCTCCCTCCGGCCCCGAGGCGCCGGCGTCGCCGTCATCGGCCCCGCGTGGCAATGCCCCGATGACGGCGAGCCAGTGGGCCCGGCTGGCCGTGGTGGTGGGGCTCCTCGTGCTGCTCACCGCGACCACCGGCCTGTGGGGCCTGGTGATGGTGCTGGGCATCGTGGTGATGATCACGCTGCACGAGCTGGGCCACTTCGTGATGGCCAAGCGAGCGGGCATGAAGGTCACCGAGTTCTTCCTCGGCTTCGGTCCCCGCATCTGGTCGATCCACCGGGGGGAGACGGAGTACGGGCTCAAGCTGTTCCCGGCGGGGGCCTACGTGAAGGTCGTCGGGATGCACAACATCGAGGACGTCGATCCGGCCGACGAGGCCAACTCCTACCGGCAGCAGCCGTTCTGGCAGCGCTTCGGCGTGGCCGTGGCCGGCTCCACGGTGCACTTCGTCCTCGCCCTCGTCCTGCTCTTCATCCTCCTGGCTGGCGTGGGCCTGCCCGGTGGATCCCTCACCCACGACGAGTCCCGGTGGCGGGTCGCCAACGTCGACGAGGGCACCCCCGCCCACGCCGCCGGCCTCCGCGACGGCGACGACCTGGTCGCCGTGGACGGGAAGGCCGTCCCCACCTTCGCCGATCTCCGGGATGCCGTGGTCACCCGCCCCGGCGACCAGGTCACCCTCACGGTCGAGCGCGACGGCCAGGTCTTCGACACCACGGCCACCCTCGCCCCGCACGAGCTCGATCCCGAGGCCGGCTTCCTGGGCGTGGGCCAGACCGTCCCTCGGGAGCGCCTGGGCCCGGTGGCCGCCGTCCCCGCTACGTTCGAGGCCTTCGGCACGGCCATGGGCCAGACGGTGCAGGGCATCGGTCGGGCCTTCTCGCCGTCGGGCATCGCCAACTTCGGCAACCAGGTCGCCAACGCCCGCGGCGAGGAGGACGAGGAGCCGGCGCCCCGTGAGCGCTCGGTGGTCCCGTCGTCGTCGGAGGAGAGCGAGGAGCCCGACAGCGATCGCCTGCTCTCGCTGCTCGGCGTCTTCCACCTCGGGGTCGGCTTCGGCGACGTCGGGGGCGTCGGCGGCATCCTCCTGCTCTTCGCGGTGATGAACGTGTTCATCGGGATGTTCAACCTCCTCCCGATGCTGCCCTTCGACGGCGGGCACGTGGCCATCGCCGTCTACGAGAAGTTCCAGGAGAAGCGCAAGGGCCTGCAGCACCGCTACTTCGCCGACGTGGGCAAGCTCCTGCCCTTCACCTACGCCGTGGTGCTGGTGCTGGGCCTGATCTTCGTGTCGACCCTGTACCTCGACATCGTCGACCCCCTCACGGTGAACTGATGGAGGTCCGCAGCACCGCGGATCGGCGGCCGACCCGCTCGGTCACCCTCGCCCACCCCCACAACCCCGTCACCGTCGGGGGCGGGGCCCCGGTATCGGTCCAGTCGATGACGACGACCAAGACGGCCGACGTCGACGGCACCCTGCAGCAGATCTACGCCCTGGCCGCGGCGGGGGCCGACATCGTGCGCTGCACCTGCAACGACGCCGACGCCGCCGCCGGGCTGGCCCGCATCGTGCCCCGCTCGCCGGTGCCCCTGGTGGCCGACATCCACCACAACCACCGCATGGGCCTGGCCGCCCTGGAGGCCGGGGTGGCCTGCCTACGCCTCAACCCCGGCAACATCCGGCGCCCGGAGCACATCAAGGCGGTGGCCTCGGAGGCCCGTGACCGGGGTGTGCCCATCCGCATCGGCGTGAACGGGGGCTCCCTCGATCCCGCCCTCTACGAGAAGTACGGCGGCACCGTCACCCCCGAGGCCATGGTGGAGTCGGCCGAGATCGAGATGGGCCTCTTCGCCGAGGTCGACTTCCACGACGTGAAGATCTCGGTCAAGGCCTCCAGCGTGCCGCTGATGATCGACGCCTACCGCTTGCTCTCGGAGCGCACCGACGCCCCGTTGCACCTGGGTGTCACCGAGGCCGGCCCCCTGCCCGGCGGACTGGTGAAGTCCACCGCTGGCATCGGGGCCCTGCTGGCCGAGGGCATCGGCGACACCATCCGCTACTCGCTCACCGCTGACCCAGTGGAGGAGGCCAAGGCCGGCCGCCTCCTGCTCGAGTCGTTCGGCCTGCGGGAGCGCACCAACGTCGACCTCATCGCCTGCCCGAGCTGCGGTCGGGCCGAGATCGACGTGATCGAGGTGGCCCGCCAGGCCCAGGAGGCCTTCGCCGACAAGGAGATCCCCCTCCAGGTGGCGGTCATGGGCTGCGTGGTCAACGGGCCCGGCGAGGCCCGGGATGCCGACATCGGCATCGCCGCCGGCAACAAGCGGGGCCACCTGTTCGTGAAGGGCCGCAACGTGGCGGTGGTGCCGGAGACGGAGATGGTGGAGGCCCTGGTCGACTGGGCCACCTTCATCACCGAGCACGGAGTGGAAGCCGCCCTGGCGCGGGCCGACACCACCGTGGCCGCCCGAGAGGCCGAGCGCGACCGGGCCCGCCTCCTGCGGGAGCAGGGCGACGACGTGAACGCCAGCGAGCAGCGGGTCGAGCTGATCAAGAAGCAGGTGCTGGGCGAGGGCTAGGACCCTTGCCCTCGTGGTGAAGTCGGGGCTTCAGGATGGCGGAGACGGGTCGATGAGGAGGCGTATGGCGCGCCAGGTCCGATGGGGAGTGGTCCTGGCCGCGCTCGGCCTCTTCGTCGCCGCCTGCCACAACGCCGGCCCTCCGCCGTACCGCGACGCCAGCAACGCCACCCGGACCGGGGGGCTGCCCCGGGGGTGGTTCGAGGGGGGGAAGCAGTGGTTCGGCGACTTCGGTGACCCCCACGTCGTCACCGTCGACGGCACCTACTACGCCTACGGCTCGCCCACCGGCGGGCGGGTCCTCCCCGTCCTGACCTCGACCGACACCGTGAACTGGACCATCCACCGCCGCTGGTCCGACGCCGGGCCCCCCGGCCGCTCGGGGTACTCCGTCGCCGCCGACGAGGCCATCCCCGAGGAGATCCGGGCGTGGGTCCCGCCGCGGGCCCCCAACGACCTCGAGCGCGACTGGGGCCGTTACGACAACAACGACGCCCTGGTGAAGGGCCCGTCCTGGGGCCTCCCCGACCCGTCGAACTGGCTGAACCGCACCATCTGGGCCCCGGGCGTGGCCCGGATCGGGAGCTCCTGGTACGCCTACTACGCGGTGAAGACCCAGGCGACGGTGCCGGGCTTCCCCTACGGGCGGTTCTGCCTGAGCGTGGCCAAGGCATCGCACCCCCTGGGCCCGTTCCGGGACATCACCGGGTCGAAGCCGCTCTGGTGCGACCAGGCCGCTGTCCATCCCGGCGGGTCCATCGACCCGTTCCCCTTCGTCGACCCCGTCGGCGGCCAGGCCTACCTGCTGTGGAAGGCGTCGGGGAAGCCCGGGGCCCGCTCCTCGGCCCTGATGGCCATGCCGTTGGGGAACAACGGGTTCCCCCTCCCCGGGCGGCCGCCAGTGGCCCTCCTCACCACCAACGAGGGCGGGTGGGAGGGGACGACCATCGAGAACCCGGCGATGATCCGCTACCAGGGCCGGTACTACCTCTTCTACTCCGGCAACAGCTCCGACCCCCGGGACGCCGACGGCTACAGCGCCTACGCCTCGGGCTACGCCCTCTGCCCGGCCGGGCCCCGGTGGCCGTGCGCCCGCCAGAGCGTGGCCAAGCCGCTCATCGGCAACTCGTCGAAGGAGTGGGGGACCGGCGGAGCCACGCCCTTCGTCACCGCCAGCGGCAAGCTCCACGTCGCCTACGCCTTTTTCTGGCCGGGCGAGCGCCGGGGCGAGTACCCCACCGGCGCCGGGCGGCACCCCCGGCGCCTGAACGTGGCCCGGATGCAGGTGCGGGACACGGGTCGTCTTCTGGCCGTGCGCCGGCCCTGGGTGCCCTTCACGACCTGAGCGGACGGCAGGAGCCCGGCTCAGGGGGGAGCGGGGGTCGTGTCGGTGGGAGCGTCCTCGACGTCGTCGCCCCGGCCTGGGAGGGCGAGGAGGGCCGCCGCTCCGATGATCAGCATCAGCTCCGTCGGGGCCCGCAGTCGCGGCGGGGCGACGAACACCAGGCTGGCGAGGGTGAAGTAGCCGCCCGTCAAGGCGGCGAGGAGGACGAGGGGGTGCCGCCGACGGCGCACCATCCCGGCCCCGCCGAGCACGACGAGGGGCCATACCACCCAGAAGGTGGCGGAGCGGACCCCCATGCTGCGGCCGTCGAGCTGGTCCGGCTCCTCGTTGATCCACGGGCGGAGCTCGAAGAGGGCGGTGACGTTGACGCCCACGACCTCCACGACCACCATCGGGCGCTCCCTGACGTGGTCGACGGCCGTCTGCCGCAGGTTGCGGTCCCACAGGACCTCGTCGAACTGCTCGAGGCGCCGATCGGCGAAGTAGGGGTGGCGGGTGGCGTCGATGAACCCGCCGTTCTGGTCGGCGGGCGGGGAGTAGAGGGCGGCGTAGTTGAACCCGTTGGACGTCACCAGGACGGGGCTGCCGAGCTGGATCCAGTTGCGGACCACCCACGGGGCCACGACCAGGATGGTGGCCCCGACGAAGAGCAGGGCCCGCCGCCATCCCAGCTTCCAGAGCAGGTACCCGGCGAGGATGACGACGAGGTACTGGGCACTGGGACGGGTGAGGACGAGGCACCCGGTGAGGATCCCGGCCGGGAGCCAGCGGTGGTCGAGGAGGAACCAGAGCAGCCCCACCAGCAGGAGCAGTGACAAGGGCTCGGTCAGGACGTAGGTGTCGTTGGCGACGAGGTTGGGCCACAGGGCCACGGCGAGGCCGGCGGCGAGGGCGCTGCGCCGCCCGAGGTGGCGGTCGACGAGGAGGACGACGGCGACGACCACGGCTACGCCGATCGCGACGTTGACGCCGCGCCCGATCCCCGGCGAGGGCCACAGCACCCGATAGGCGAGCGACAGCACGGCCGGGTAGCCCGGGGGTCGGAAGGCCGTGGGGTGCAGCTCCATCTGCGGGAAGGTGTCGGAGAAGCCCTCCCCGGAGGCCAGGTTGGAGGCCAGGACGTGGTACTGGTGGGCGTCGCTGGTGAGGAGGCGATCGGGGGTGGCCAGGAGCCAGTAGGCCAGCCGCGCCAGCAGGGCGGGCCCGGCGGCGAGGAGCACGAGGGTTCGTCGCGACAGCGCGGCGACGCGGTCGGGCCGTGGGGGGGCGTCGGTCGGGGCGGCGGCGGCAGGCGTCATGGCGATTGGCGCGGTGGGGCCCGAGGCAACGCTCCCGCGGGGGGTGACGGTAGTGGGCCGGACTCGGGCAGTGGCTGTCTGCCCGGCGCACCGCTGGCCGTTGCGCCCGTCGGACCGGTGGACCAGCGGCGCCCGATGCTTCGTGCTCCGCCCCGGGGCGCCGCTAACGTCCCGGTCGTGACGAGCGAGGTCCGGCCGCGCCGGGTGGTCATCAGCGAGGTGCCCCGTGCGTGACGGCACCGGGGGCGCGCAGTCCGTCCTGGTCCTGGGCGGGGCATCGGACATCGCCCGGGCCACGGTCGAGCTCCTCGCCGCCGACCGCTGCCGCCGGGTCGTCCTGGCCGGACGGCCGTCCAAGCGCCTCGACGCCGCCGCCGAGGGCATCGCCGCCACCGGGGCCAAGGTCGAGGTGGTGGCCTTCGACGCCGCCGCCCCCGAGACCCACGAGAAGGCCATCGGCGCTGTCTTCGACGGGGGTGACATCGACGTCGTCGTGCTCGCCTTCGGGGTGCTCGGCGACCAGGAGGCCTTCGATCACGATCCGGGCGCCGCGGTCGACGCCGTCACCGTGAACTACACCGGGGCCGTCTCCGCCGGGCTGGTGGTGGCCGAGCGCCTCCGGGCCCAGGGCCACGGCACGCTCGTCGTCCTCTCGTCGGTGGCCGGGGTGCGGGCCCGTCAGGACAACTACGTCTACGGCTCTACCAAGGCCGGCCTCGACGCCTTCGCCCAGGGGTTGGGCGACGCCCTGCAGGGATCGGGGGCCCGGGTGATGGTGGTGCGGCCCGGCTTCGTCGCCACCCACATGACCGAGGGCATGACGCCGGCCCCCTTCTCGACCACCCCCGAGGCCGTGGCCGCCGACATCGTCGCCGGCCTGCGCAAGGGGCGGCAGACGGTGTGGTCGCCCCGGGTCCTCCAGGCCGTCTTCGGCATCCTGCGGCTCGCCCCGCGCCCGCTGTGGCGTCTGCTGGCGGCGCGGTGACCCGGGGGGCGGCCCCCGCCACCCCCAGCCGCAGCCTCCCCATCGCCCTCCTGGTCGCCTGCCGGCCCAAGCAGTGGGTCAAGAACCTGCTGGTCGTGGCGGCCCCCGGTGCCGCCGGGGTGCTGGGCGCGACGGACGAGGCCCTGGCCACGGCGGCCGCCTTCGTGGCCTTCTGCCTGGCCGCCAGCGCCACCTACCTGCTGAACGACGCCAGCGACGTGGAGGCCGACCGGCGCCACGCCACCAAGCGCCACCGGCCCATCGCCGCCGGAGAGCTGCCCGTGCCTCTGGCCCTCGGCGTGGCCGTCGCCTGCGCCGTGGGCGCCGTGGGCGTGGGCCTGGCCGTGCGCTGGCCCCTGGCCGTGGTCGTGGTGAGCTACATGGCCCTCACCACCGCCTACTCCAAGGTGCTCAAGCACGTGGTGGTGGTGGACGTGGTGGCCCTGGCGTCGGGCTTCGTGCTGCGGGCCGTGGCCGGGGCCGTGGCCGCCGACGTGCTCATCTCCCCCTGGTTCTTCATCGTCACTTCCTTCGGCTCGCTGTTCATGGCCGTGGGCAAGCGCAGCGCCGAAGTGGTGAACCTCGGCGCCGACGCCGGCTCTCACCGCAAGGTGCTCGACGGCTACACGCCGGGCTTCCTCGCCTACCTCCGCTCGGTGAGCTCGGGTGTGATGTTGGTGGCCTACTGCCTGTGGGCCTTCGAGCGGGCCGAGCTCGTCGACCTGTCGCTGCCGTGGTACCAGATGTCGATCGTGCCCTTCGCCACCGCCGTGCTCCGCTACGCCCAGCTCCTCGACGCCGGCGAGGGGGGAGCGCCCGAGGAGCTCGTCCTGCGCGACCGCATGCTGCTGATCGTCGCCGCGGCCTGGGCCGTGCTGTTCGGTATCGGGGTGCTGTCGGCATGAGCAAGGGGGAGGCGGTGAGCTCGGGACCGGGGGCCGGCGACGCCATGGCCATGGACGTCGAGGGCCAGCCGGTGGTCGCGGCCCATGCCGTCCCCGTGGCCCGCCGGGAGCTCACGGGCTGGGGGCGGACGGCCCCGACCGCTGCCGCCGTGCTGCGCCCGGTCACCGCCGACGAGTCGGTCGCCGCCGTGACCCATCCGCCGGCCCGGGGGATCGTCGCCCGGGGCCTGGGCCGCAGCTACGGCGACGCCGCCCAGAACGCCGGTGGCCTGGTGCTCGACGCCACCTCGGTCAGCGACGTCCTGTCCTTCGACGAGAGCAGCGGCCTGCTCCGGGTGGCCGCCGGGGCCAGCCTCGACGCCCTGATGCGGGCCTTCGTCCCCCGGGGCTGGTTCGTCCCCGTCTCGCCCGGCACCCGGTACGTCACCGTGGGCGGGGCCATCGCCTCCGACATCCACGGCAAGAACCACCACCGGGTCGGCTCCTGGTGCCAGCACGTCACCGAGATCACCCTGGTCACCCCGGCCGACGGTGTGGCGACGGTGACGCCGGCGTCGGACCCCGACCTGTTCTGGGCTACGGCGGGGGGCATGGGCCTCACCGGGGTGATCCTCGACGCCACGGTGCGCCTGGCTCCCATCCCCACCAGCCGGGCCCTCGTCGACACCGATCGCGCCGACGACCTCGACACGTGCATGGCCCTCCTGGCCGAGGGCGACGACCACTACGAGTACACGGTGGCCTGGGTCGATCTCCTGCCCGCCGTCGGCCGCATGGGCCGCTCGGTCATCACCCGGGGGCGCTTCGCCCGTCCCGAGGAGCTGCCCACCCGGCTGCGGCGCGACCCCCTCGGGTTCGACCCCCAGCCGATGGTCACCGTGCCGCCGCTCGTCCCCGCCGGGGTGATGAACCGTTGGCGCATCCAGGCCTTCAACGAGGCCTGGTTCCGCAAGGGGCTGAAGCGGCGCACGGGGGAGGTCCAGTCGATCACCCGGTTCTTCCATCCTCTCGACGGGGTGGAGCGGTGGAACCGGGTCTACGGTCCCCAGGGCTTCCTCCAGTGGCAGGTGGCCCTGCCCTTCGGGGCCGAGGACACCCTGCGCTGGGTCGGGCAGCAGTTCCACGACGACCGGATCCCGACCCTCGTCGGGGTGCTGAAGCGCTTCGGTCCCGGCAACCCGGGCCCCCTCTCGTTCCCCCTCGCCGGGTGGACGCTGGCCGTCGACATCCCGGCCGGGATCGACGGCCTGGGCCCGTTCCTCGATCGCATCGACGAGCGGGTCGCCGCCGACGGCGGCCGCATCTACCTGGCCAAGGACTCCCGCGTGCGGCCCGAGCTGCTGCCGGTGATGTACCCCCGCCTGGAGGAGTGGCGGGCCGTGCGCCGGCGCGTCGACCCGGCCGGGGTCATCCAGTCCGACCTGGCCCGCCGCCTCGGCCTGTAGGACCGAGCGAGGTCTCGGCTCTCTCGGCGGGGGAGAGGAAGCGTCTGAACGTCGCACTGATGCGGGGGCCGGCGTGGGCCACCTTGGGGACGCTGTGCTGCCAGGTGCGCTGGCAGCTGCCTCCCATCACCAGCAGGTCGCCGGAGAACATCTCGATGCGCCGGCTGGCTCCCCCTCCCGTCGGCCGCAGGAGGAACCGCCGGGGCGATCCCAGGGAGAGGACGGCCACGACGGTGACGGGGCGCTCTCTCTGGAGGCGATCGCCGTGCCAGGCCACCGAGTCGCGACCGGTGCGGTAGAGGTTGAGGCCGATGGCGTCGAAGCCGTGGCCGTAGCGGGCGTCGAGGGGAGGGACCAGGCGGCGCAGGGCCTCCGGGGCCCGGGCCAGGCGGGTGGCGGCCGGCCCGTCGGGGCCCCACCAGGCGGTGAGCCGGGGCTCGGGGAGGATGCGGCCGTGGACGGCCACCTCTCTCTGCTGCCAGCGCACGCCGTGCAGGAGCGAGGTGAAGATGGCATCGGCCCCGGCCAGCCAGCTAGGCGTGACCTCGACCCACGCCCCGTCGCCCAGGTCGATCCGGCGGGCGCCGGCGAAGCTGACCTCGTGCCCGGTCGGCCCGGCGGCGAGGAGGGACGGCTGGAACGGCAGGGGCGCGACATCCACCGCGAGCAGGCTACCACCGTCAACGAACAGGTGTTCGAGAAGATGTCCGATGAGGCGCCCTCCGGCCGGGCTCACGGGGAGGGGAGCGCCGTCGGCGTGGAGCGATCGGCGACCCCGGAGTGGACGGCGGGTGGTGAAGGCATATCGCGCATGTTCAGCAAGGTTTGGTCTGGGAGGGTGTCGGGTGGTGTCATCACGGCTGCGGTGTTGTTGTGGTGGTGCCGTGGTTGGTTGTTCTTCGACAGGGGGGATCCCTCAA
>CAZXRA010000178.1:0-14168 GCA_964643485.1 uncultured Iamiaceae bacterium
GACGTCCTCGGCCCCCTCCACGTAGGCGTGGACGAGCCCGTCGACGCCGACGGTCGTGACCGTCCCCGCGTCGAGCGTCACGGTGGGAGCCGCCTCCGCGTCGAGCGAGCCCAGCGCATCGCGGGGCACGACCCACACCCGACCGGTGCGAGGATCGCTCAGCGCGCCGGTCAGCCCCCCGAGCTGGACCGCCGCTCCCTCCGGGATGGCCCGGACGTCCCCGGGGCTCACCCGGGCCACGTCGACGGCCTGGATCTGGGAGCCGGCCCGGTCGATCAACACGACCGTGTCGTCGACCTGGGCCACGTCGAGCTGCGCGCTCGGGCCGGCCACCTTCACCTCGAGGGACATGATCTGGGTGTTGATCCGCCCGAGGCGGCCGTGCGCCTCGCTCGTCACCCAGACGCCGCCGTCGTTGAGGTTCACCTGTGTCGCCCGGAACCCGTCGTGCTGGACGGCGGCGACGGCCACGGAGGCGACGACGGCGACCGACAGGACGCCGGCTGCCACGGCCTCACGACTCTTCCTCAGCCACTTCCTCACGGAGCCCTCCCCCGAGGTTCCCCCCTCGAGGCCGATCTTCCCCCCCGACGTCGGTTGACGCCGGGCCCCGACATGATGCACGGTCCCTTCCGCGCGACGTGTCGATCGGAACGCGCGAGACAATAGGTCATGATGTGCACCTGATCGCCAGGTGAGGATGCGGAGGGGAGCCTGTGGGCCAGTTGACCTGGGGAGCGACGACCCATGCCGGTGCCGGTCGCGCCGTCAACCAGGACGCCCACCTGGCCCGGCCCCCGGTCTTCGCCGTGGCCGACGGGATGGGTGGGCACGTGGCCGGCGACAGGGCCAGCGCCCTGGTCATCGCCACCCTCGACGAGCTGATCCCGGAGGCTCCGACCCGCGAGCAGGTGCTCCACGCCATCCGCGAGGCCGATGCCCGCCTCGTCCAGGCGGCCCAGGCCACGGGGGCGGTGGGCATGGGCACCACACTGTGCCTCCTGGCCCTGCTCGGCCCCCGCCTCGTCCTGGTCGCCAACGTCGGCGACTCCCGGGCCTACCGCATCGGGCCCCGTGGGCTGGAGCAGCTCACCCACGACCACTCGGTCGTCCAGGAGCTGATCGACGCCGGGCACCTCGACCCCCACGCGGCGGAGGGCCATCCCGAGCGCCACATCATCACCCGCTCCCTCGGCAGCGGGGCCCCGCTTGACATCGACTGGTGGCTGATCGAGATCCATCCGGACGACACCTTCGTCCTCGTCAGCGACGGGCTCACCAAGGTGCTGCCCGTCGCCACCATCGAGGGCCGGCTGCACACCGCTCCCGATCCCGGCGCGGCGGCGACCCAGCTCGTCGCCGACGTCGTCGCCGCCGGTGGCCGCGACGACGTCACCGCAGTCGTCCTCCGCATCGGTGACGCCCCTGACGTCGAGGGGGAGCGCGACCCCCTCGACGCCGACACCAACCCCGCCCTGGGAGTGCGCTGATGACCCCCGATGCCCGCATGGTGGCCTCGCTCACGGGCGGCCGAGGCCTCGCCTTCGTGGGGACGACGGTGGCGGCGCTCGTCCGGGCGACGCCCGACGAACCGGTGGCCAAGATCCTCGGCGCGGTCGTGCCCGGAGACAGCGGGGCCGAGGAGGCCATCGATGCCCTCCTCCGGGACGGCATCTCCGAGCTGCCGGCCCTGGCCCTGGCCTGGATCGAGGGCGACGCCATCCGCCTCCTCCTGCGGGGATCGGCCTCGGCCACCTTCGACGGCGAGGACATCGACGCCGGCGAGCGCCTGAGCTGGCGGGAGGACGTCCTCCC
This sequence comes from uncultured Iamiaceae bacterium, assembly GCA_964643485.1. GTDB lineage: Bacteria > Actinomycetota > Acidimicrobiia > Acidimicrobiales > Iamiaceae > Iamia. The sequence goes on from CAZXRA010000178.1 coordinate 1,816, forward strand.
CCTCACCACCGCCTCCACCGTCGAGCTTTGCCTGCCTCCGCATCCCGACGATCCGGTCGACGCGTCCGTCGTGCCCCTGGTCGCAGGCATCGCCCCGGCCCGCAGCCTCCTCTTGCGCATCGAGAAGATCCGCCCCGTGGTCCCCGCCGCCCCGCCCGAGGGCGGGCCCGACGATCGACTCGTCCCGGCCGTGACCGCCGACTACGGGCACCTCCTGGGCCACGCCCCGCCCCCCTCGGCGCCGGCGACGGTCGCCGTCCCGCCGGCGCCCGACCCGGACCCCCACCAGCCCCCACCGGGGAGCCCCGACGACGACGACGATCAGACCCTGAGCTTCGACACGAGCGCGGCAGGAGCCGTCCCCCGGCCCGGGGCCGTCCTCGACCCTCCGGCTCCCGCACCACCGGCGCCCGTGCCCCCCGGACGATCGGGGTTCATCGAGAGCATGCCCGGCCTGCCCCTGCCCGGATCGGCCGCCATGCCAGCCCCGCCCGCACCACCGCCGGCATCACCGTCTCCCGCGTCCGCCCCCCCACCCCCGGCGCCCCTCGACGCCGCGCCGGGCGACGAGAGCGAGAGCGAGGAGGAGGGGATGACGGTCAGCCTGGCCGCCCTGCGGGCCCAGGCCGCCGGACAGTCGGCGAAGCCGGTCCGCACCGTGCAGGCCGTCCACTGCCCGGAACAGCATCCCAACCCCCCCCACTCCACCCACTGCCGCCGGTGCGGTGCCTCCATCTCCGACCGGGCCATCTCCGTGATCCCCTCCCCGGTGCTCGGCGTGCTGGTCTTCGCCGACGGCACGCGCGTGGAGCTCGATCGACCCCTGCTCATCGGACGCAAGCCCGCCACCGGGGCCTTGATCGGGGGCGAGGAGGCCCGGGCCATCCGCCGCCCGAACCCGGACAACGTCCTGTCCCGCACCCACCTCGAGGTCCGGCTCGACGGCTGGGAGGTGGCGGTGATCGACCGTGATTCACGGAACCTCACCTTCGTCGAGCTGCCCGGGCAGGAGCCGTTCCAACTCGACCCGTCCCTCGGCCCCGTCACCATCCCCCCAGGGACCATCGTGCGCCTCGGCGAGCGAGAAGAGCTCCGCCTCCTGGTGCAGTGATGTCACGCCCCAAGAGCCCTCCCCCCGAACTTCCCGGGTTCGTCTACCAGCGCGGCCTGGGCGGCGGCGGCTTCGCCGACGTGTACCTGTACACCCAGGTCCACCCCCATCGGCCCGCCGCCGTCAAGGTGCTGCGCCAGGAGCACCTGACCCCGGAGAGCGTGGCCCAGTTCAGGACCGAGGCCAACGTGATGGCCTCCGTCTCCGCCCACCGCTTCATCGTCGAGGTGTACCTCGCCGGCGTCGCCCCCGACGGGCGCCCCTTCATCGCCATGGAGTACTACCCCCTCGCCCACTTCGGGCTGCGGGCCCAGGGCGGCGGGCTCCGGGTCGCCGAGGTCCTTCGCACCGCGGTGAAGGTGGCATCGGCGGTGGAGACGGCTCACCGCGCCGGGATCCTCCACCGCGACATCAAGCCCCAGAACATCCTGACCAGCGCCTACAACCAGCCGGGCCTCGCCGACTTCGGCATCGCCGGAGTGGTGGCCGACGGCACGGCCGACGCCGCCGCCGGCGTCTCCGTGGCCTGGGCCCCCCGTGAGACCTTCCTCGGAGACGGCCACGGGGGGCAGCCGTCCCGGGCCGTGCAGATCACCTCCGACGTCTACTCCCTGGCTGCGACCATCTACACCCTCCTCACCGGTCGGCCCCCCTTCTGGGTGTCCGGTGGGGACAACACCGACATGGCGATGATGCCGCGCGTCGTGGCCGGAGGGGCCCGGCCCACGGGCCGGGAGGATGTGCCCGCCTCGCTGAACCACCTCCTGCTCAACTCCCTGTCGACAGACCCCGCCAACCGGCCGCCGACGGCCCTGGCCTTCGCCCGCGCCGTGAACGACATCGAACGGGAGCTCCGCCTCCCCCCCACGGAGATCGAGCTTCCGGTGGGTGAGGACACGCTGTCGACCCCGATCGCCCGGCCCCAGGACGGTCCCGACGACGAGGACGCCACCCGGAGCCGGGGGGGGATCCAGGTGGTGTCGCCCGAGCCGGAGGCCCCACCCGCACCCAGGCCCGCCCCCGCGCCGGCCCGGACCAGCCCCCCGGCACCGGCGGGGACGTGGCTCGGATCGACGGCGGCGACCGACCTCGACGAGGGCCAGACCGTTCGCAAGCCCACGCCCACGGGCTCGCCCGTCACCGAGGTCGACGAGCCGGCTCTCCGGGCCCCGACCCGCCGCCCGCTGAAGGTGGCCGCCGCGGTCGCCGCCGCCCTCGTCGTCCTCGTCGGGTTGGGGGTGGCCGTGGCCAGCAGCGGATCGGGGGGCGGGGGCACCACCACCACGACCACCGACCCGGAGCGGGCCCTCGCCAACACCCCGCTCGTCCCCGACCTGGCCCCGCCCACCGGCGTCACCGTCGGCTACGACCCCGCCTCCCGTGAGCTGGCCATCTCCTGGCAGGCGCCGGAAGCCGTGGCCGAGGACCCCGAGATCCGGTACCGCATCGTCCGGGAGGGCGACGGCCACGCCGGCGACGAGCTGGAGCAGAGCCTCGACGGTGTCTTCGACCCCGGCGTCGACGGCACGGAGGTGGCCATCGCCGGGGTCCCCCCCGACGACGAGGGGATCTGCGTGTCGGTGGCGACGCTCTCCTCCGGGCGCATCTCGGATCCGTCCGTCGTGACGTGCACGGGGCAGGGATCGTGACCGACGCCGCCGCCCTCCACGTCGAGTTCTGCGACGCCTGGACGGAGGTCGAGGTCCCCGGGCCCTTCTCCATCGGCCGGGAGGGCGATCTGCCCGTCGACGACAACCCCTACCTCCACCGGGAGCTCCTCCGCCTCACCTGGGACCGCCTGTGGTGGCTGGCCAACACCGGGTCGGCCCTGTCCGCCACGATCAGCGACGGCAACGGCACGGTGCACGCCTGGCTCGCTCCCGGTGGAGCCCTGCCGGTGATGTTCGCCCACACCGAGGTGCGTTTCAGCGCCGGGCCCACCAACTACTGCCTGGCTCTCCACCTGGCCGATCCCGTCCTCGCCTCCGCCGGCCACGCCAACGCCCACGGCGGCACCACGACGATCACGCCGGTCGCCCTCACCCTCAACCAGCGCCTCCTCGTCGTCGCCCTGGCCGAGTCGGCCCTGCGGCAGGGGGCGGGCCGCACCAGCACCCTCCCGGCCTCCAAGGAGGCCGCGGCCCGGCTCGGTTGGACGACCACCAAGTTCAACCGCCAGCTCGACTCGGTCTGCCAGAAGCTCGGGCGGGCCGGCGTCACCGGGCTCCACGGGGGGACGGATCAACTGGCGAGCAACCGCCGGGCCCGCTTGGTCGAGTACGCCCTGGCTGTGCGCCTCGTCACGAGCGACGACCTGTCGCTCCTCGACTAGCGGCGCTCAGCTGGCCCGGCGGACGCGCTCGTCGACCTCGGCCCGCATCTCTGCCTCGCGCGACCGCATGGCGTCGACCCCCTCGGTGAGGGCGTCGCGGACAGCCGGGCCGACCCGGCGGGCGGCATCGGCCGCCCGCTCCTGCACCTTCTCGGGGACGTAGCGCTCCACCGCGGTGCGCACTCGGCGCTGGACCCACAGCGACGACCCCAGGCCGGCGGCGGTACCGGCCGCGAACCAGAACGTGCGCTTGGGCATGTCCGCACCCTACCGAGCCGGGCCCCGCCGATCCCGCTCCTCCCCACCCGCCGCTCGTAGCCTCGGCCCATGGGTCGCCTGGTCGCCGTGGTCGCCGCCGGCGGGCCGGCCTTCGTCACCGCCCTGCGCCGGGCCTGGGACGTCGGTGATGCCGTGCTGCCCCTCGATCCCCGCCTGCCCGGCCCGGCCCGGCGCCGGCTGCTCGACGCCCTACGGCCGGCGGCGGTCGTCGATCCGGCCGAGGGCTCCGACGAGAGAGCCGGCGACCCGGGGGCTCCCCCCATCGCCGACGGCGACGCCCTCGTCGTCGCCACCAGTGGGACGACCGGGGACCCCAAGGGGGTCGTCCTCACCCACGCCGCCGTGGCCGCCCACGCCCGGGCCGTCCACACCCACCTGGGGGTGACGGCGGCCGACCGGTGGCTGGCCTGCCTGCCCCTCGCCCACGTCGGCGGCCTCGGCGTGGTCACCCGGGCCCTGGCCGACGGGATCGACCTGGTGATCCACGACGGCTTCGACGCCGCCGCCGTGGCCGCGGCCCGGGACGACGGGGCCACCCTCACGTCCCTGGTGCCCACCGCCCTCGACCGCGTCGGTGCCGACGGCTGGCGCTGGGTGGTGCTGGGGGGCTCGGCCGACACCGCCCCCACCCGCCCGGCCAACGTGGTGCGGACCTGGGGCCTGACCGAGACAGGGGGCGGAGTCGTCTACGACGGCGCGCCCCTGCCCGGCGTGGAGGTGGAGGCCCACGACGGCGAGCTCTGGGTCCGCTCCCCCACCCTGCTCCGAGGCTACCGGCGGGCCGACGGCACCGTCGACGATCCCCGGGTGGACGGCTGGCTGCCCACCGGTGACAGCGGGGCGGTGGCCGCCGACGGCACCGTCACCGTGTTCGGCCGACAGGGCGACATGATCGTGACCGGCGGCGAGAATGTGTGGCCCGAGGCTGTCGAGGCCGTCCTCCGCCGCCTCCCGGGCGTGGCCGAGGTGGCCGTGGCCGGACGGCCCGATCCCGAGTGGGGCCAGCGGGTCGAGGCCTGGATCGTGCCGGCCGACCCCTCAACCCCTCCCGCCCTCGATGCCCTGCGCGCGGCGGTGGCGGCCGAGCTGGCCCCCTGGGCCGCCCCCCGCCGACTCCACCTGGGCGACGCCCTGCCCCGCACCGCCCTGGGCAAGGTGCGCCGGGACGCCCTCTGACCTACCGCCCCTGGGCGATGTACTCGTGGAGGGTGCGGGTCTCGACCTCGAGGTCGCGGATGCGGTCCTTCACCACGTCGCCGATGCTGACGATGCCCCGCAGGCGGCCGTCGACCACGACGGGCACGTGGCGCATGCGGCGGTCGGTCATCGAGCGGGACAGCTCGTCGACGGTGGTGGCCATCTCGCAGGTGACGACCTCCCGGGTCATGATGGCGGCCACCTCGTGGTCCAGCAGGGCGGGGCCCTGCTCGGCCAGGGCGCACACCACGTCGCGCTCGGACACGATGCCCACCACCTGGCCCCCCTCGTCGGTGACGACGAGGGCGCCGATGCGGTGCTCGGCCAGCAGGGCGATGGCCTCCCCCACCAGCGCCGCCGGCGCCACCGTGGTGACGGCGGTGCCCTTGCTCCTCAACAGCCCTTCCACGTTCATGGTGGATCCTCCTCCGCCCATGCTGGCACAGCTCCGGGCTCGATGTGTCGGCGGTCACGTCCCGGGGAAGTGACCGCCGGCCCTCCCCTACCCGTCGTGACCCCCCGGTCACCCACCCAACCCTGGATGCCCATGAACCGCCTCGCGGACCAGACCAGCCCCTACCTGCGCCAACACGCCGACAACCCCGTCCACTGGTGGCCCTGGGGCGAGGAGGCCTTCGCCGAGGCCCGGCGCCGGGACGTGCCCGTCCTGCTCTCCGTGGGCTACTCGGCCTGCCACTGGTGCCACGTCATGGCCCACGAGTCCTTCGAAGACGACGAGGTGGCCGCCGCGGTCAACGAACGCTTCGTGAACGTGAAGGTCGACCGGGAGGAGCGCCCCGACGTCGACGCCGTCTACATGGAAGCGACACAGGCCATGACGGGCTCCGGCGGCTGGCCCATGACCGTGTTCATGACCCCCGAGGGCGAGCCCTTCTTCTGCGGCACCTACTTCCCCCGCCAACGCCGCCAGGGCATGCCCGGCTTCCTCGACGTGTGCGCCGCCATCGACGACGCCTGGCGCACCCGGCGCGACGACGTCCTGGGCCAGTCCGCTCAGCTCACCACCCACCTGCGCCAGACCATCGGCGCCGCCCCCGGCTCCCGCCCCGCCCCCGGCCCCGAGGTGGTCGACGCCGCCGTGGCCGGGCTGCTGGAGGCCCACGACGACACGGCCGGGGGGTTCGGCGGGGCCCCCAAGTTCCCCCAGCCCGCCTCGGTCGACCTGCTCTTGCGCCACGCGGCCCGGTCCGATGCCCCCCGCCGGGACGACGCCCTCCGGGCCGCCACCACCACCCTCGATGCCATGGCTGCAGGGGGGATCTACGACCACGTCGGCGGCGGGTTCTCCCGCTACTCGGTCGACGGTGGCTGGCTGGTCCCCCACTTCGAGAAGATGCTCTACGACCAGGCCCTCCTGGTGCGGGCCTACCTGCACGCCTGGCTGCTCACCGGCGAGCACCGCCACCGTCAGGTCGTGGACGAGACCATCACCTACGTCCTCCGCGACCTCCGCCACCCCGGCGGCGGCTTCCACTCGGCCGAGGACGCCGACAGCGAGGGCGAGGAGGGGCTCTTCTACCTGTGGACCCCGGAGGAGATCCGGGCTGCCCTGGGCCCGGACGAGGCGGCCGCCGCCATGCAGTGGTACGGCGTCACCGAGGGCGGCAACTTCGAGGGCCGCACCATCCTCAACCGCCGGCATGCTCCCGGGCAGATCGAGAGGCCCCTCCTCGTCGAGGACTGCCGGCTCCGCCTCTTCGACGCCCGAACCGAGCGGGTCCGCCCCGGCCTCGACGACAAGGTTCTGACCGAGTGGAACGGCCTCATGCTGGCGTCCCTGGCCGAGGCGGCGGCGGCCACCGGCAACCGGGCCTGGCTCGACGCGGCCGTGCTCACGGCCGAGATGCTGTGCACCCGCCTGCGCACGCCCGCGGGCCGCTGGCTGCGCTCCTGGCAGGGGGATGCCACCGACCCCGACGACCCGGGGCGGGCCCACCAGCCCGCCTTCGCCGCCGACCACGCTGCCCTGGTGGACGGGTTCACTCGCCTGGCCGAGGCGACGGGGCAGGCCCGCTGGATCGCCGAGGCCCGGCACGCGGCCGACGCTCTGCTCACCCTGTTCCGCGACGAGGAGGGCTCCGGTTTCTTCACCACCGGGAGCGACGGCGAGGCCCTCGTCGCCCGACCCAAGGATCTCCAGGACGGGGCCACCCCCAGCGCCAACAGCAACGCGGCCTGGGCCCTGCTCCGCCTGTCCGCCCTCACCGGCGAGGAGCGCTACCGGGCCGCCGCCGAAGAGGTGCTCGGGCTGCTCGGCCCTCTGGTGGACCGTCACCCCCTGGCCTTCTCCCACCTGGCCGCCGCCGTCGACCTGTACGGCCGGGGGACCACCGAGGTGGTCGTGCCCGGCGATGCCTCGGCCCTGGTGGCGACAGCCCAGCAGCGGTGGCTGCCCACCGGGGTCGTGGCCTGGGGCGAGCCCTACCCCTCACCCCTGTGGGAAGGCCGGGAGGAGGGGCGGGCCTACGTGTGCCGGCAGTTCACCTGCCAGGCGCCCGTGGCCGAGCCGGCCGCCCTGGCCGCCGCCCTCGACGGGGCGGCCTGATCGCCCCGGACGCGGAACGGCCCGGCCACCGCGGGGGACGGTGGCCGGGCCGAAAGGACGGCGACGCCCTCCGCAGAGGTCGGGCGCCGCCGGGACGATGGGCTGGCGTCAGCGCAGCCCGAGCTTCCGCGAGCAGCCGGGCCAGGCACCCCAGCCCTGGCTGGCCCGCACCCGCTCGGCCACGGCGATCTGGGCCTCGCGGCTGTTCTGGTGGGGCATCCCCTGGCCGCCGTGGGCCCGCCAGGTGGACGGGCTGAACTGGAGGCCGCCGTAGTAGCCGTTGCCGGTGTTGGTGCCCCAGTTGCCGCCGGACTCACATCCGGCGAGGGCGTCCCACGGGCCCCCGGAGGGGGCGGGGGCCGCGGCCCGGGCCTGCTCGGCCTCGGCGGCCCGTCGGGCCTGCTCCGCTCGTCGCGCCTCCTCCTGCTGCTCCATCAGGGTGAAGAACCGCAGGACGCGGGCGTCTCGCTGCTGCTGCATCAGGGTGAAGAAGCGGAGGATCCGGGCCTCCCGGGCCTCCCGGGCCTCCCGGGCCTCCCGGGCCTCCCGCTCCTGGCGCCAGTTCTCGGCCACGGCGGCGGTCCGCCGCTGGCGGGCCTCCCGCTTCTCGGCCGCGGCCACCCGGACGGGCTCGACGGCCGAGGGGGTGGTCACCGCGACCACCCGGGGGTTGAGGGCGAGGTCGGGCTCCGAGGAGCCCGCCAGGCCGTCGGCCGCAGCAGGCCCGACGGCGATCGCCACCGCGGCGATGACGAGGGATGCGCCGACGGTCGTGGCCCGGAACCGGCGGGACCGGCGGGCGGCCCGCGGCGCGGGGGGACTCGGGGGGCGCTCGGGCGAGCGCTCCTTGGGTCGGGACATGGAGGTACGACTCCTGGGTCGGGGTCACGGTCGGCCCGTCCTCTGTCCGCCACGTGAAGATGATCACGGGAGGGCGAGCCGGGGACGAGTCTGGCCCCTCCATCGGAGTTTCGTAACATTTTCGCAATGTGACATCGGCCACGAATAGGGGAAATCCCTGGTCATCCGGCTGCATTCCGTCACATCTTCGCAATCTTTGGGAGGCGTGACGGAGAGGTGGGCCCCCTCAGGGTGTGGCCCAGCGCCCCCGACGAGCCACGGCGGAGAGGGGCGGACGGGGCCGGCCCGCGCTCCGCCCCGGCCGCTCCCTGTCCCCCTCGGCGACAGGGTGCCCCAGGGCCACGGTGCCCACCGCCCGCCAGCCGGCGGGCACGCCGTGGGCGGCCAGCACCACCTCCTCGTGGGCGAAGAGGCCGAACAGGCACGCCCCCAGACCGGCATCCACCGCTCCCAGGAGCAGGGTCTGCACCGCCGCTCCCCCGTCGACCCACCAGTAGGGCACGGACCAGGCCCGGCGCCCCTCCCCCAGGCCCGTTCCCGCCTTGTCGTCCTCGGCGTAGCGGACCACGTACGCGTCGGGGTCGACCAGGACCACCACCAGGGCGGGAGCGGTGACGAGGCCGGGCCAAGCGAAGTCCTCCCGGCGCTCCGGCGGCAGGGTCAGGTCCCAGTAGCCGGCCACGGCCTCCGGGGTGTCGAGGACCAGGAAGCGAACGGCCTGCGTGTTGCCGGCCGACGGCGCCCGCCGAGCCGCGTCGAGCAGGCCATCGAGCAGGTCCGGTGCCACTGGCTCGGGACGGAAGGACCGCACCATGCGCCGCCTGCGGACGGCCTCACCGAACTCCATCGCTCAGGCCTCAGACGGGTGGGGATGGAGGAGGGGCTCTGCGCCTACAGCAGCTTCACCAGGTCGTCGGCCAGGGCCCAGCCGAAGGCGACGAGAGCATCGCCCTTGGCTTCGTCGATGTCGTCGAAGAGGGCGACGACGTCGGCCGGGATGGCCTCGGGCTTCAGGCTGTCATGGTCGAAGACCAGGGCCGGGATCTCGCTCCCGGCCACCTTGAAGGCCCGCTCGTCGTAGGCCGCGGTGGGCACCCCGAAGCGCTTGGCCAGGCGCCGGCCCCAGGCCCTCTCCTCGCCGGTGGCCACGTAGTCGGGCCGGGGGACGATGTCGTCGAGAGCCTTGAAGGCCTCGAAGCCCGAGGCGGTGGCCATCCGGGTGCCGATGAGGACGTCCTCGTCGGGGAAGGCCAGGACGGCCCGGCGCAACTGGTCGGTCATCATCTGGCGCAGCACGGTGTCGCGCTTGGACGTGCGCTTGATGGAGGCCAGCCCGATCAGCACGCTGGGCGTTCCGCCGATGCGTTCGAGGGTGCAGAAGGAGAAGCCCTTGATGCGCCCCCCGTCGCGGGCGAGGGTGACGAGCACCCACTCCTCGGCCTGCTTCGACAGCAGGCCGGCCTCGTAGGGCCGAGGCCCTCCGGCACAGAGATCGGCCATCTCGGCCGACTCGGCATCGGAGAGAGCGGTGCAGTCCTTGGTCTCGACCTCGATGGCCATGCGCTGTTCGACCCCCAGGGACGGGTGCAATGGGCCCCTCAAGTCCAGTCGCCCAGGCGTTCCGACGCAAACCGAGGCCAGCGGGGCTATCCGGTGAAGCGGGCCTCGGCCTCCACCGGGCCGGCCGGAGGGGCCACCGGGTCGGTGTCGGGCGGGGCCTCGACGGGCACCACGCACCCTCCCGGCACCCCGCCGGGACTGATGCAGATGGCCCGGTCGGGATCGCCATCCGCCGGCATCGCCACCCGCAGCCGGCCCGCGGCCTCGTCCGCCTCCCAGGTCCAGGTGCCGCCGGCCAGGCTCGTCTCGACCGTGAACCCGTCGGGGTAGAGCGACGGGGGCACCACGATCTCCGTGGGACCGCTCGTCCCTGGTCGTACCCGGTAGACGACGTGCAAGGCCCGCGTGGCGGGATCCCAACGGGACGACGTGGGTGCCCCGGCGATGGCCCGGGGCCAGGCCTGCACCAAGCGCTGCCAGGCCGGGTCGAGGCGGCCGGCGGCGTCGAGGACGCAGTAGCCGGCGCCGGCGCACCAGCTGAAGACGGTCCAGCCCGAGCTCATGCGCTCCATCACGGCCAGGCTGCGGTCGATGAAGGTGCCGGCCCCGCCGATGGCTGGGTCGGGCAGGCCCCACTCCCCCACCAGGGTGGGCACGTCGTAGGTCTCGGGGTAGTGCCCGATGACCCCTTCCCACGTGGCGTGGAAGGTCGAGGCCGGGTCGAAGGTGGTGCCCGACTCCAGGCCCAGGTCGTAGAAGTGGGGGTAGTAGGCCAGCTTGGGGTCGTCGATCCGCCCCAGGTGCGTGCGGGCCCCGAGGGTGGCCACGTTGGGCGGGTGGACGAAGATCCAGCTCGTGGTGTCGACGGTGCGGATGGCGTCGGCCAGGCGCTGGTACATGGCCGTGAGCTGGGTCGACTCGACGCGCACGGCGGCGGTGAGGAGATCCTCGCCCGGACGCATCTTGCCGAAGGGCTCGTTGAGGAGGTCGTAGCCGAGCAGGGCGGGATGGCCGACGACCCGATCGACCACGCGGAGGACCGACTCGATCTGCTCGGCCCGGAGGTCGGCGTCCTCGTAGAGGTGCTCCCACGCGGCCTGGACGGCGGGCTGGAGGGTGGCGATGAACCACGGGTCGCCGGGGTTGGTGACGAAGGGCTGGCCGTCGTCGCGGGTCGCCCACTCGGGCACGCCGTTGCCGCCGAAGGCGGGGCCGAAGACGTCCTGGTGGTTGTCGAGGATGACCGAGACGCCGTGGCCCTCGGCCAGGTCGAGGGCGGCCACGACCTGGCCCAGGTAGGCCTCGTCCCAGGCGTCGTTCGTGGGCTCCAGCTTGTGCCACTGCCAGGAGAGGCGCATGAGGTCGAACCCGGTGTCGGCTGCCGCCTCCATCAGCTCGGGGGTGATCTCGGCCACGGTGGCCGTCATCTCCTTGCCCGTGTTGAACCCCCGAAACTGGAGGGCTCGGCCCTGGGCGTCGGCCATGTAGACCCGGCCGTCGGTGCCGGTGACCGTGCTCGACGGCACCGACTCCAATGGCGGCGTGACCACCGCTCCCACCGGCCCCGGCCCGGGGACGGTGGACACGGCAGCTAACAGGGCCGTGACCAGCACCGTGGCGCCGACCCGGCGAGCCCTCCCCGTCCACCGCTCCGTCACGAGCGGCACCCTAGGGACTCGAGCGGATCGGCGCTCGGCGGGTTGTCAGCGGTCGAGGTCCTCGGCGCAGCCTCGCACCACGTCGGGGGATGCCGCCGCCGCCTTCTGGAGGGCGCCGTCCGGCCCGGCCGCCGCCGCCTCGCCCGTGTCGAGCTCGACCCCACGGCCGGTCACGCAGCGCTCGAGGTCGGCCCGCAGGGCGACGAGCTTCTCGGCCTCAGCCTTGTCGTCGTCCATGGCGAAGCGCATGGCCAGGGACTCCCGTGCCTGGCCGCACTCGATCTCGACGTCGGCGGCTCCCTCGGTGAGCACGTAGGAGTACTGCACCCCGTGGCCGTCGGCCGACGGGTAGGGCCCCTGGGTCGTGACCCCCTGCTGCTCCATGCACGCCAAGGTGTCCAGCGTGGTCGACCACAGCGCCTCGGCGCTCACCGCCGTCTTCGACGGAGCGAGGGAGACCTCGGCGTAGGGCTCGGACTTGGCGGCATCGGTCGGCTGGCCTTCGGAGGCCAGCGCCACGGCCCCTCCGGCCAGGATCAGGCAGAGACCCGTGGCACCGACCAGGGCCACACGTCGCCGGGACTTCGTCAGGACGTTCATGTTCGTTCCCCTCCTCACTGCTTGAAGTAGCCACACGTCGAGGGACCGCAGGCCGCGTGGTGGGACCACGGCGACGAGTCGGCGTACCAGGCGCTGGCGCCGGCGAGCCACCGTTGGGGCGGATAGGACGGCGGCGGGAGCTCCCAGTCCCAGCTCGTGACGGAGGTCACGCCGTTGACGGTGTACTCG
>CAZXRA010000179.1:0-13866 GCA_964643485.1 uncultured Iamiaceae bacterium
GTAGACCAGCTCGCCCACCCGGTGGGCGTCGGCGAACTCCTGCCACGGATCCTGCTGGGTGGCCTTGAGCGACAGCGAGATGCGCTCGCGGTCGTTGTCGACCTCGAGCACCTGGACCTCGATCTCGTCGCCCACGGCGACGACCGAACCGGGGTGGTCGACGTGCTTCCACGACAGCTCGGAGACGTGGATGAGGCCGTCCATGCCGCCCAGGTCGACGAAGGCGCCGAAGTTGACGACGCTCGACACCACACCGCTGCGGACCTCGCCCGGCTTGAGGTTGTCGAGGAACTCCTCGCGCTGCTCCTTCTGGGTCTCCTCCAGCCAGGAGCGGCGGCTCAGCACCACGTTGTTGCGGTTCTTGTCGAGCTCGATGATCTTGGCCGTGAGCTCCTTGCCCACGTAGGGCTGGAGGTCGCGGACCCGGCGCAGCTCCACCAGCGAGGCGGGCAGGAAGCCGCGCAGGCCGATGTCGAGGATCAGGCCGCCCTTGACCACCTCGATGACGGGGCCGGTGACGACGCCGTCGGCCTCCTTGGTGGCCTCGATGTCACCCCAGGCCCGCTCGTACTGGGCCCGCTTCTTGGACAGGACCAGGCGGCCGTCCTTGTCCTCCTTGGTGAGGACGAGGGCCTCGATCTGCTCGCCCATGCTGACGATCTCGGCCGGATCGACGTCGTTGCGGATCGACAGCTCCCGGCTGGGGATCACGCCCTCGGTCTTGTAGCCGATGTCGAGCAGAACCTCGTCCTTGTCGACCTTGACGACCTTGCCCTCGACGATCTGCCCGTCCTCCACGCTCACCATGGAGGCGTCGATGGCGGCGTCGAAATCGACGTCCAAGTCGTCGAAGGCGATCGTGCGGGGCACGTACTCGTCGTCGGCGGGAGCGTCGGGGGCGATGGCGGTCTGGTCGGACACGGAGGGCTCTTCTCGTAGGGACAGGAAGTCGGGGACAGGGAACGAGCGCCCGGGCGGGCGCACAGGCCGGTCAGGCTACCCGTCCCCGTCACCCTCCCGAAATGCCTGGTCGACCCCGCGCCCCTCCTCCGTCGGACGGCGGGCCACCAGCAGGTGCTCGGGGTGCTCCACGTCGGGCGGCCGGCGGGCGTAGCGACCGGGCTCGACGGCCCAGACGTGCTCGGGCACCAAGCCGGCCGCCCGGGCCAGGAGGCGTAGCTCCCGGGGCGTGAAGCAGGTGGTCCACAGGTCGGTCTCGGCGTCGCGGCCCTGCTCGTCCTTGATGGTGGTGCGCTCGTGGGCGACCCCGGCGTCGGCGTCGAAGGTCGTGCCCGACGCCAGGTGGGCCACCTGGAAGTAGGACGAGAAGGCGCTCACGGCCACCCGTCCCCCGGGACGCAAGGCCCGGGCCATCCCCGCCAACACCGGGGCATCGCCCGTGCCCTGCTCGGTCTGGGCCGGGCCCCCCTGGAGACCGAAGGCCCCCTGGCAGAGGGAGATGGCGGCGTCGAACTCGGCCGTGAGCTCCAGCTCCCGGGCGTCGCCCCGAGCGAAGGTCACCCCGGGCGGAGCGTCTCGCCGGGCGATGGCCACGAAGCGCTCGCTGATGTCGACGCCGTGGACGACGATCCCCCGCCGGCCCAGGGCGTGGGCGTGGCGGCCCGGGCCGCACCCCACGTCCAGCACCCGCATCCCCGGCTCCAGACCCAGCACCTCGACCAGGAAGTCGACCTCCTGCTCGGTGCCCTTGGTGAAGGAGTAGCGGAGGTAGGCCGATCCGAGGTGTTCGGCCAGATCCTCGAACCAGTGGGCCGGTTCCTCAGCCGGCGGCGGCATCGTCGGCCGGCTGCTCCTCCGCCGCGGCCTCCTCCTCGCCCGCCGGCTCCTCGGCGGGGGTGTCGGCCGGCTCCTCGGCCGGGGCCTCCTCTTCCACCGGGGGCAGGCCCTGCTCGTCTCGCATGAGGGCGTCGAGGGCGGCCCGGTACGCGGCCTCGGCCTCGGCCCGCACCGCGCCGGGCAGGTCGCGGCGCCGCACGTCGCGCAGGCGGATCGCCGCCTTGTCCTTGGCCTCGGTCAGCTCCTGGCGGCGCCGCTCCCGGCGCTGGGCCTCGTTGCGCTCCCGGGCGGCGCGGCTCTGCTCCTCCCGCTCCGTGCGGACGCGATCGGCGAACACCTGGGCCGCGGTCCGTTGAGCGGCCTGACGACCCTTGCGGGTCGACAGGTCCGGGACCTCCTCGACTCCTCCTGGCTTGCGGCGACGGCGTGCGGGCATCGTTCCTCCCTGGACGGGCACCGGGCGGCGCCGGTGGCTACTTGGCTTCGGCCCAGCTCGCCCCGAAGGCCAGGTTGACCTCCAGGGGCACCTGCAGCTCGGCCGCGGTGCGCATGACCTCGATGGTGAGCGCCCCGATCTCGTCCTGCTCCCCGGGCGGCACCTCCAGGATGACCTCGTCGTGGACCTGGAGGATGAGCCGGCTGCGGGCGTCCCGAGCGGCGAGGGCGGCATCGAGGCGGACCAGGGCGACCTTGAAGATGTCGGCGGCCAGGCCCTGGATGCCGGCGTTCATGGCCTGGCGCTCCCCCGCCATCCGGATGCCCCGGTTGCCCGACTGGAGCTCGGGGATGGGCCGCCGACGGCCGAAGAGCGTCTCGGTGTAGCCCCGGTCGCGGGCTTCGGAGACGGTGCGATCCATGTAGTCCTTCACCGCCGGGAAGGCATCGAAGTAGGCGGTGAGGATGGCCCGGGCCTCCTCGACGGAGATGGTGAGGCGCTGCGACAGGCCGTAGGCCTCCATCCCGTAGGCCAGGCCGTAGCTGACCATCTTGGCCTTGGCCCGCTGGGCCGAGGTGACATCGTCGGGGGCCACCCCGAAGACGCGGGCCGCCGTCGAGGTGTGGATGTCCTCGCCACCGGTGAAGGCGGCGATCAACCCCGGGTCCTCGGCCAGGTGGGCGATGCAGCGCAGCTCGATCTGGTTGTAGTCGGCCACCAGCAACGTCTCGCCCTCGGCCGGCACGAACACGGTGCGGAAGGCCCGGCCCTGCTCGGAGCGCACCGGGATGTTGTGGAGGTTGGGGGCGTCGGAGGAGAGGCGGCCGGTGCGAGCCACCGTCTGGTTGAACGTGGCGTGGATGCGCCCGTCCGGCCCGATCTCGGCGAGCAGCCCCTCCCCGTAGGTCGAGCGCAGCTTCTCCACCTCGCGGTAGGCCAGCAGGTTGTCGATGATGGGGTGCTGGCCCCGCAGCTTCTCCAGGCTCTGGGCCGCGGTGCTGTAGCCCGTCTTGGTCTTGCGCTGAGGGGCGAGGCCGAGCTTGTCGAACAGCACCTCGCGGAGCTGGGGCGTGGAGTTGACCTTGAACTCCATCCCCGCGTCGGCCCAGATGGCCTCCTGGAGCCGCTCCACCTCGGCCCGCATGCGGGCGCTGATGGCGGTGAGGCTCTCGCGGTCGACGCCCACCCCGACGATCTCCATGGCCGCCAGCACGGCGACCAGGGGGGCCTCGATGCCGTCGTGGAGCATGCGCAGGCGTTGGTTGTCGAGGGCCTCGCCCAGGGGCTCCACCAGGTGGGCCACGCCGAGGGCGGCCCGGGCCGCGTCCCGAGCGGCCTGGCCCTCGGTGTCGCCGCCCTCGACCCCGAAGGCGAGCTGGCCGTCGGGCACCTCCTCGGCACCGTCGTCGGTGGCCAGGGTGAGGTGGGCGTACCGGCTGACCAGCGGGGCCAGGTCGTAGCGGCCCCCGGCCGGGTCGATCAGGTAGGCGGCCAGGGCGGTGTCGAGGATGAGGTGAGTGACCTCCGACGCCAGCCGCCGGGCCGGGTCGGTGCGGGCCAGCCAGCGCAGGAGGGGCTTGGCGTCGTGGGCGGCGACGGGCCGGCTGTCCAGGAGGGTGGCCAAGGCCTCCCGCACGGCCGGATCGGCCAGCAGGGGGGCCGGCACCCACAGAACCTCGGCCATCTCCGGGTCGATCACGACGGCCAGCCCGACGGGATCGGAGGCCCACGTCGGGGTGCCGGCGAAGGCGGCGGCGACGGCCAGGGGCATGTCGCCCGCCGCGGCCAGGAGGCCCAGCCGGGCCACGGCGTCGGCCACGTCGGTCGGCTCGATGACCTCGGCCTCGAGGACGTCGAGCTGCTCGCCCAGGGCCCCGAGATCGGATCCCATCGCTTCGACCAGGCGGTCCCACAGCGACCGGAACTCGAGGAACTCGAAGAGGCGCTTCACCTCGTCGAGATCGGGCTGGCCCATCCGGAGCTCGTCCAGGTCGACGTCGAGCTCGACGTCCCGCAGGAGCACCATCATCTCGGCGTTGGAGCGGACCTGGGCCTCGTTCTCGGCCAGGCTGGCCCGCAGCTTGGGCGACTGGTCGTCGAGGTGGGCGAACATCTCGTCGAGGTCGCCGTAGGCGTTGATGAGCTTGGCCGCCGTCTTCTCCCCCACCCCGGGCACGCCGGGCAGGTTGTCGGACGGGTCGCCCCGGAGGGCGGCGTACAGCACGTACAGCTCGGGCCGCACGCCGGTGCGCTCCTCGATGCCGGCCGCGTCGTAGTCGGCGTAGTCGGACACGCCTCGCCGGTTGTAGATGACCCGGATGTGGGGGTCCTCCACGAGCTGGTAGGCGTCGCGGTCGCCGGTGACGATGAGGACGTCGCGCCCGGCGTCGCGGGCCCGGGTGGCCAGGGTGGCGATGATGTCGTCGGCCTCGACCCCGACCTTCTCCAGGATGGGCAGCTCCAGGGTCTCGATGACCTGGCGCACCAGCGGGATCTGCTGGCGGAGGATGTCGGGGGTGGCGGCCCGGCCCGCCTTGTAGGTGGGCACCATCTCGTGCCGGAAGGTGGGCTCGGGCCGGTCGAAGGCCACCGCCACCCCGTCGGGCTGGTGATCGCGCATGAGATTGACCAGCATCGACGTGAACCCGAAGACGGCGTTGGTCACCTGGCCCGACGCGGTGGTGAGGTCGGTGGGCAGGGCGAAGAACGCCCGGTAGGTCAGCGAGTTCCCGTCGATCAGCATCAGCGCCATGCGGGCCTCACCCTAGGAGGCCGGGGAGGTCCCCGGTGCCCGTCAGCGGGAGTCAGGCCGTGGGCGACAGGGAGCCGGCCAACACGTCGTCGGCCACGGCCCGCATGGTGCGTCGCTCCCGCATGGCCGTCTTCTGGATGAAGGCGAAGGCGGCACCCTCGGTGAGGCCGTGGTCGTCCATGAGGCGCCCCTTGGCCCGGTCGACGGCCTTGCGACTCTCGAGCTGCTCCTCCAGGGACGTGGCCTGGTCGTGCAGGGCCTTCATCTCCTTGAAGCGGCCCAGCGCCACCTCGATGGCCGGCAGCAGCTCCGCCTTCTGGAACGGCTTGACCAGGTAGCCGAGGGCCCCGGCGTCGCGGGCCCGCTCGATCAAGTCGCGCTGGCTGAAGGCGGTGAGGATCAGCACGGCAGCGATGCGCTCGCCGGCGATCTCCCGGGCCGCCGACAGGCCATCGAGCCCGGGCATCTTGATGTCGAGGATGGCGATGTCGGGTTGGTGCTCCCGCACCAGGCGCACCGCTTCGTCTCCTCGTCCCGTCTCGGCCACGACCTCGTAGCCCTCCTCCCGGAGGGTCTCGGCCAGGTCGAGGCGGATGATGGCTTCGTCCTCGGCGATCACGACTCGGGTCGCCATGGGTCAGGAACGCCCCGCCTGGAAGCGGTCGAGCAGCTCGTCCTGGGCCTGTTCCAATCGAGCGATCTCCTCCACGACAGCGGCACGGTGGCGACGCATGGCCTCGGCGTGGCCCTCGGACTCCCGGTGGTCGTTCTCCGCCATGGGGGTCTCCGAGACCAGGGCCCGGATGCGGGCGTCGTCGGCCTCGTCGGCGAGCTGCAGGAGCTGCTCGTCGGTGACCTCGAGCTCCTCCCGCAGGCGCCTGATCCGGGCCGACACGTCGCGCAGACGACGTTCGACGAGGAGACGGGCCATGGATCGGAGTCTAGGAGGTGCCGTCGGTGGGTCCGGACCCCCTGCTCTTCGGCCCGGACCGACGGAAGGCCTGCTGGCAGGATGCCGCAGTGCGCCTCTTCCCGCCTGTCGCCGTCGCTCTCCTCGTGGTGGGCGGGTTGGCGGCGTGCGGGGACGACGGTGCCTCGTCCTCGGCGTGCGAGCCCGTGCGACGGGAGCCCTTGGACCGGCGGGCGGTCCACGTCCTGCCCGGTGCCGAGGAGACCGAGTACCTCACCGATCCCCCCACGTCGGGGCCCCACCTGGCCACCCCGTCGACCTCCGACGTCCGTGACATACCGCTCGACCCCGCCGTGCAGGTCGGCCTGCTGGAGGAAGGCCGGATCCTGCTCCAGCACTCCGGCCTCTCCGCCCCGGATCGGGCCGCGGTGGAGGAGCTGGCCGGCGACGGGGTGATCGTGGCCCCCGCCGTCACCCTGCCCGAGGGGGCGATGGTGATCGCCACCGCCTGGGTCACCAAGCAGGTCTGCGCCCGGGTGGACGTGGACGTCCTGCGCCGCTTCGCCACCGACAACCGGGACCGGGGACCCGGACACGCCTGATCCCGCGCCCGGCTACGCTCGACGCCCCTCGCCCGGATGGCGCAATTGGCTGACGCGGAGGACTCAAAATCCTCTGTCCGCAAGGACATGCGGGTTCGACCCCCGCTCCGGGCACCGGAACTACCATCGGCGCGTGTCCGCCCCCCGCCCCGCCGTGCGCCGCCTGCGTCGCCTCGTGTTGCTCGCCGCGGCTGTCGTGGGTGTCGCCGTCGTCCGCGACCGCGTCATCGGGAAGGTGGAGCGGCGCGAGGGTGACCGGCTCGGCCTGGGCGACTGAGGGTCAGCCGTCGAGGGCCTTCAGGGCCCGGAGCAGCTTCACCGGCGTGTCCTTGGGCGAGATCTTGGGCCAGGCCTCCGCCACCTTGCCGTCGGCCCCGATCAGGAAGGCCGAGCGGATGACGCCCATGTAGGCCTTGCCGTAGAGCTTCTTCTCGCCCCACACGCCGTACTTCTCGGCGACCTTGTGGTCGGGATCGGAGAGGAGGGTGAAGCCGAGGGTGTACTTCTCGTCGAACTTCTGGAGCTTCTCGGGGGCGTCGGGGCTGATGCCGATGATGGCCGTGTCGCCCACGTCGCTGGCCACGTCCCGCAGTCCGCACGACTGGGTCGTGCACCCCGGCGTATCGGCCTTCGGGTAGAAGTAGACGAGCACCGGGTGGCCCAGGTGGTCCTTCAGCGAGACCTTTTCCCCCCGCTGGTCCAGCAGGGTGATCGCGGGGGCCTTCTTGCCGGGTTCGGGAGCCATGGCCGACAGCGTGCCAGATCGGCTACGGCGCGTTGACCAGATGGGCGGCGGCGTTGGCGAAGTAGTCCAGCATGGCCTCCTCCTGGTCGGCCGGGAGGGCGGCATGTCGGACGGCGGCCTCCATGTGGCCGTACCAGGCCCGGGCTTCAGCCGGCCCGATCACGAACGGGGCGTGGCGCATGCGCAAGCGGGGGTGGCCGCGACCGTCGGAGTAGTGGGCCGTGCCGCCACCCCAGTACTGGGACAGGAACCCGGCCATGTGGGCCCGGCTCTCGGTGAGATCCTCGGGGTACAGCGGCCGCAGCAGAGGGTCGGCGGCGACCCCGTCGTAGAACCGGTCGACGAGCGCCTCGAAGAAGGGACGGCCGCCCACCGCCTCGTACATCGTGGTCGGCTCCGGGGCGCTCACGGCGGTCAGGCTAGGGGCCGCTTCCGACCACCCCTAGGGTCGGGGCATGGACGGCGACGGGCAGCGACGACACGCGGGGACGGCCTACGTGGTGGCTCCCGACAGTGGCGAGGGCCCCGGCGTGCTGGTCCTCCACTCCTGGTGGGGTCTCACGCCCTTCTTCCGGGGCGTGGCCGATCGCCTGGCCGACGCCGGTTTCGTGGCCTTGGCCCCCGACCTCTTCGCCGGGGAGACGGCCGCCACCCCGGACGAGGCCCAGGCCCTCCTGGCCGATGCCGACGTGAACGCCATGGTCCACCTGGTGGCCTCGTCGGTGCAGGTGCTGCACCGGCTGCCGACCAACCCCGAGGGCCGGGTGGGCATCCTGGGCTTCTCCATGGGGGCGTCGCTGGGCCTGCGGGCCGCGGCCCGCGACCCCGAGGTCGTCGCCGCCGTCTCCGCCTTCTACGGCACCACCGACGTCGACTTCGCCCCGGTGCAGGCCGCCGTGCAGGGCCACTTCGCCGAGCTCGACGAGTTCGAGTCCGAGGACGACGTGAACCTCATGGAGGCCCACATGCGCCTGGTCGGGTTGGACGTCGAGGTCCACCGCTACCCGGGCACCGGCCACTGGTTCTTCGAGGAGGACCGGGAGGCGGCCCACGTGCCGGCGGCGGCTGCGAAGGCCTGGGACCGCACCCTGGCCTTCCTCCACCGCCATCTCGACCCTCCGTCCTGAGGTCGAGACTTCGGTCCAGAGTCGAAAACTCGACGACCTGATTTTGAAGAATTCGATCACATCTGATCGCTTGACTTTTACCGATAGATGCCGGCACACTCCCCCCGACATTCCAGCTGACTGGTCGGAGGGGCCACATATGGACACCAATTGGAATCTGGGCTTTACCCAGATGTTGAGGAACTCGCATCCTTCGTACTGGGGGAACTGGACGTTGGATGCCCGTTGCCTTCCCGGTGCCGTCGGCATCCTGGACCCACGGACAGGGTCGTTCCAGTACCTCGCCGACCTCCCCTCTGCCGCCGCCAACGACACCAGCGCGGCGGCGAACGATTGGAAGGTCCAGTCCTCGTCGGTGCACGAGACTCAGGCCAGCATCGATCTCGACGGATCCTTCACCGATCCGGACACAGGCACCAAGGTGACCGCCGGCCTCGAGGTCACGTGGTCCTTCGCCGAGGCAGGTTCGATCTCGTCGACCTTCACCCTCGCCGAGCAGTCCAACCTGACCGACTTCGCCTCCCAGATCATGGCGAACCACGACTGGCTCCTCCAGCAGGCCCAGTCCGTCGGCATGGCCGCGAACGGGCAGATCACCCAGGGCTTCGGCGTGATCACCGGAGCCCTCATGGCCTCGTGCGGCCTGAACCTCGGCGCCCAGAACAGCTCCAGCACCTTCTCCCTGAAGGGCTCGGTCGGCGCCACCAACGCCATGGCCGGCAACGCCGGGGCCAACGCCAAGGGCTCGTACGCGACCACCAACGAGAGCGCCGCCTTCGAGAGCCACCTCTGGCCCTCGGCGTCGGCCACCGTCGCCAGCTCCCCGATCCCGATCGCCTTCGAGTTCGCCTCCTTCGTCGGCGACGGCCTCCTGCCTGGTTGGACGACGAACGTCTCGGATCTCGTGATCCAGCTCGACAACGCCCACGGCGGCACCTACATCGTGGACGCCACGGCGTCGTATCTCCTCGGCACCGACCAGCACACCATCACGGCGTCAGTGTCCGGGGGGATGTCCAACAGCATGGACCCCATCCCACCCGAGGCAACGAACCTGAACTTGGACCTTTCTTTCGTGGGAGTCTTCTCGGACGCCCACCACCACTTCACGTGGCCAACTCCTCTCGCTCAGTTCCCGACGGGGCAGATCATCATCGATCTCACGGGTGTGTGGCCCGGCGATACCTCGGCCGTGGAGCGTGAATCGGGGGCCAAGGGATGATCGACTACAACCAGAACTTTGCCGCCGCGCTCCGCAATGTCCTCGTCGCCGCGGGCATGACGAACAACCAGATCGACACCGCCATACAGGGCGAGCTCAAAGAGGTCGAGATCGCTCACACCTACAACGGCGTGGTGGCCGCCATCGGCAACGGGGCGGCACTCCGGGGTTCGTTGATCCATGAGGTCACCGGGGTCGGTGGGGCCTTCGCCCCCGCGACCAACACGTGGAACCTCACCGGGACCAACATCAACTTCGGCCTGCGGCTGTCGGCGACCGAGGAGTGCGGGGCCATCTGCAAGTACGGGAACACTGCGGGCTTCGACGCGGCCAAGGCCGTCACGAACCTGCTGCGCCTCATCAAGGCGGCCGAGAGGTTGTGACGGTGATGGCACGCCGCGCCCCGCCCTAAGGTCGCCGTCGTGCCCCGCTCCCGGCGCCTGCTCCTCGTCGCCCTGTTCTCACTCCCCCTCGTCGCGTGTGGAGGGACGGGCGAGCCGCCCACCGCCGAGGTGGGCGGCTCACCCGTGCCCCTCACCCGGGAGACGACGGCCAGCACGGCGACGACGACCACGGGCACCACCGCTCCCCCCGGGCCCACGGCCTTCACCGCTCAGGCCCGGGACGCGGTCAACGAGCTGAAGTCGGCGTGGGAGGCGGGCGATCGGGCCCGGGCCGCGGCCATCGCCCCCGGTGACGTGGTCGAGGCCCTCTTCGTGGTCGCCCCTGACGGGTTCGAGGTATACGGCTGCGACACCGGCGAGTTCGACACCAGCACCTGCAACCTGCGCAACCGGTCGACCGGCGCCTACATCACCCTCACCTCGGAGCGGCACCCCGAGGGGTGGCAGGTGGCGGCCGTCTTCGTCGACCAGGGCTGAGCGATGGGGTGAATGGGACGGCGGGGCGGCGAGGTCTCTGAGGGCGTGGGCCGCTCCGACTCGACCGCTGACGATGCCGTGGCCCCCACCGCACCGCCGGATCCCACCTTCGAGAACCTGGTGGCCACGGCTGAGCCCCGCCTGCGTCGCGTGCTGGTCGCCCACCACGGCCCCGACATCGGCCCCGACCTGTGCGCCGAGGTCATGGCCTGGGCGTGGGAGAACCGGGAGCGCCTCGACCACCTCGACAACCCGGTGGGCTACCTGTACCGCGTCGCCCAGTCCCGCAGCCGCCGCTACCACCGCTGGCGGCGCACGCCGTCGGTGGCGGTGGCCCCTGAACGGTTGCCCGACACCGACGAGGGCCGGGAGACGATCCTCACCCTCCTCGCCCTCGACGCCCTCAGTCCACCGCAGCGGGTGGCCGTCCTGCTGGTGAAGGCCCACGGCTGGACCTATCCGGAGGTGGCCGAGGTGCTCGGGGTGCCCACCACGACCGTCACCAACCACGTCACCCGGGGCCTGGCCCGGCTGCGCACCCACCTGGGAGCACCCACATGACGGATGATCTCGACCTCGACCGCCGCCTCCGGACCGCCGGCTCTGCCCTCGACGACCTGGCCGCCGCCCGCGTGCCCGCTCCCCCGGCCCGCCGCCGGTCCGCCGGCTTCCCCGATCTGCACCGCCCGCCCCGCGTGGCCGTGGCCGCCGCCGTGGTGGCCTTCGCCCTGGTGGCCGTGGGGGCGGCCGTGGTCCTGAGCACCGGGAACGACGACGCCCCGACGGTCGACACCGGTCCGACCACGGTACCCACCACCGTTGATGACGAGGAGGAGGAAGAGCCGCCGACGCTCGAACTCGACGAGCTCCCCGACCTGGGAGCCACCGGCCTGCTGGTCGCCGCCGATCGGGGCCTGGTCAGCTTGGCGACGGGCGAGACGACGCCACTCCTCTCCCCCGCCGACCCCTTCGGCACCACCGCACCAACGGCGATCCCTGACGGCAAGGGCATCATCTTCTACATCTCCCATCAGGGTGGGCGAGAGCCGACCGTGGCCTCCGGACCTCCGACGGGCACCCCCATCTCGTGGCCCGAGCTGCGCCGCCTCTCCGACGGACGCGACACCCTGGTCGAGGCCGGTGTCACCTCCGTCGCCCTCCGCGCCGACGGCACCCTGGCCATGGCGGTGGGAGCGGATCCCGCCATTCGCCAGAACCTCCGCTTCCAGACCGACATCGTCGTCGTCGCCCCTGACGGCACTCGCACGACGTGGAGCACGGGATCGGCCGACCAGCAAGTGGTGGCGTGGGCCGGTGACCGCCTGCTCACCGAAAAGGGCCTGCCCGAGTCGGAATCCCGCAGCCTGCACGTGATGGAGGGGCCGGGGCGCGAGCGAGAGCTCTCCCCCCAGGGACGCCTGTTGGCTGTGGGTCCCGACGGCCGTTGGGTCGCCATCAGTGGACTGGCCCCCGGGGACGAACCTCTCCACGACGCCCCCTACGATGGTCCGCCTCAACGGGTCGTCGACCTCGTCACCGGCGATGTCATCGGACTCGTCGCGCTCGATCCCCCGTTGCAGAGAGTGGTTCGCTTGACGTGGTCGGGGGACGACCGCCTCATCGGCGTCACCGCCTTGCCGGGCACCGCCATCCCCGTCCTGGTGGAGCTGGCAGTGGCGGAAGCATCCGACGGCACAGTGACCATCGGTCAGGACCGCAACGGCATCGAGCTCGACCCCGATGAGGTCTTCGTCCCGAACGAGGTGTGGGCCGCGGCCAACGGCTCGATCGTCGCCCTGACGTCGACCTCCGACCAGCGGCACCGACCGCGGCTGATCGTCTGCCCTGCTCTCGAGAAGGAGGAGTGCGAGATGGTGGAGCCACCTTTCGGCCACGAGGGCGGGATGTCGTTCGTGGCCAACCCGAGCCGGCCGCTCCCCCGCTGAGAACCGCGTCACCGAAGCGAAGGTCTCGGTCATCCACTCGGCCTCGTCGTAGGCAGGGATCAATAGAGGAAATACGCTGCGGGCGACCCGCCGTACCCTCCGAGGTCCACCGTGGCGTTCCAGAAGAGAAGCTGGAAGAGCGGGGGGCAAGATTCGTCGTAGATGGGGGTGGGGGTCGTCGTGGCCCCGGTGATCCACAAGGCACCGTGAGACCCGGGAGGCGGACTCACCGTGACTCCGGTGAACTCCATGGTCAAGGTGCTCTCGCACTGGACCTCACCCTCGGTGCAGTCCTGGTAGAAGTCGATCTCTCGCGCCAGCACGGTCATCGGCACCGAGACGGGACCGAACTCACCCGTCGTCGAGTCCCAGGGGAACGGGCCAGCCGCGCTCCCGGTGACCTCGAACCGGTAGCCAGACATGGCGAACACACCGGGCTCCTTGATGCTCATGGTGAAGTCCCGGACTGAGTCGTCGGCATCGCCGTCGCCCTCGTCGTCGAACTCCATCGTCGTTGTCGTTTCCCCGCAGGGCTGGTCCCGAGGGACGTAGTGGGGGAAGGAGCCGAAGTACGTCGTCAGTCTGACCAAGCCGTTGGTCAGCGGGGCGCTGACGGGGTAGATGGTGGCCGCGGCCGGCGCCGCTGTCGTCACCAGGCTCGTGAGCACGGTGAGCAGGGCAAGGATGGTCTTCGTCTGGAGCTTCACGCTCTCCTCCTCGGGGGATGCCGGCCTCAGCCCGCTCTCGGATCTGCTGAGTGTCGACGCCCGCCGTTGTCGGTCGTGCGCGCGCACCGACGGTCGGGACGACTCATCCGTGGCGAACGATCACCCCGGCAGGTGAGCGTCCTCGGCCAGGGCGGGGAAGACCTTGGCCACCTTGGCGGTGAGGTAATCGCCGTAGGTGCCGGAGAGGTCCTGGAGGCTGGTGCCGTCCCAGCGGTGGACGGCGTCGTCGGGGGGAAGGTCGCCCTCCAGTGGTAACGGCACCACCTCGGCGTCCCACGAGGGGTCGAAGAAGAACGGGAACGACAGCCGGTCGCCGGGGCCGGTGGACGGGCGCACCCGATGCGGCGTCGAGCGGTACCGCCCGCCGGTGAGCCGGTCGAGCATGTCGCCGATGTTGCAGACGAAGGCCGCCGGATCGGCAGGGACGTCGATCCACCCGCCGTCGGGTGACCGCACCTCCAGGCCGCCGTGATGGTCCTGGGCCAGGATCGTCAGCAGCCCGTAGTCGGTGTGCTCGGCCACGCCCCACCCTTCAGCCGGGGGCGGCACGGGCGGGTAGTGGAAGATGCGGAACAGGACGACCGGATCGGTGGTGAGGTGGCGGGCGAACCAGTCGCGACCGAGCCACAGCCCCAGGGCCAGGCCCGACATGAGGACGTGGCCCAGAGACGTCATGGCTGCCAGCAACGCCTCGACGGCCGGTCGCAGGTCGGGCGGCGC
>CAZXRA010000180.1:0-5842 GCA_964643485.1 uncultured Iamiaceae bacterium
TCGATCCAGACCTTGGCGATGGCGTCGGGGTTCTCCTCGGCGACCGTCTCGATCTCGACACCACCCTCGGCGGACAACATGCCCAGGTGCTTCTTGGCCGAGCGGTCCAGGGTGAAGCTGGCGTAGTACTCCTCGGCGATGTCGGAGGCGTGCTCGATCCAGATGCGCTCGACGGTGTGGCCCTTGATGTCCATGCCGAGGATGTTGGAGGCGTGCTCGCGCACCTCGTCGGCCGAGCCGGCCAGCTTGATGCCGCCGGCCTTGCCCCGGCCGCCCACCTGGACCTGGGCCTTCACCACCACGGGGTAGTCGGCGATCTTCTCGGCCACGGCCACGGCGTCGTCGACGGTGGTGGCCACGTCGCCGGGCGACACCGGGATGTCGTACGACGCGAAGAACTGCTTGCCTTGGTACTCGAACAGGTCCATGCGGGTTGCCGTCTCTCTCGATCTGTGGAGGGGCGCGGGCCCGGGACGACGACTCGATGCCGGCCCGCCCGGGCAGGGATACTACGCGGGTGCCCCTGACGACCACTCCGCTGCTCTGCCCATGAGCCCGGTGGAGCGATCGCGAGGCCACGCCGGCCGAGCCCTGGCCGTCTCGGGGGTGGGTGTCGCCGTGGTGGCGCTGGCGCTGTGGGCGGTGGCCACCTTCGCCTCCAACCAGCCCAGCCTGGACGTGGGCCTGGGCGACCAGACCTTCCAGGGCGGCCGTGCCGAGGAGCTGGCCGAGGAGATCGCCGAGGGCGGTCCCATCATCTACGGCGACGTGTCGGGTTCCAAGGAGCGCGACCTGATCCTCCAGCACCTGGGCGACGACCCCCAGGAGGGGTGGTACGCCTTCCGGGCCCAGCCCCCGGACAAGGACCGGGAGTGCACCTGGCAGTGGCAGGAGGACGAGGAGATCTTCCGGGCCGCGTGCGACGCCGATCTCACCGCTCCGGCCGACGGCGAGGGCCTCGAGAGCTACCCGGTGAAGGTCGTGGACGGGAAGCTCGACGTCGACCTCAACTTCGAGGACCGGCCCACGACCACGACAGGCACCACGACCACGGTGCTCGAGTCGGGCGACGTCCCCGGCTGACCCGCCCGTCAGGCGGGCGAGGAGGCCTGGGCGTGGGGGAAGGGGCCGGTCACCTCGTAGGTGACGCCGGGGTTGCGCTGGGAGCTGAAGTAGAGGCGGGTGCCGTCGGGCGAGAAGGCGGGACCGGTGATCTCCGAGCCCTCCACCCCCTCGACCCGGGCCACGGCCTCGATGGTGCCGTCGAGGGCCAGACGGACGATGTCCATCGTCCCCCCGTCTTCGGCCACGTAGCGGTCGCCCCGGGAGTCGACGCAGATGTTGTCGACGCCGGTGAGCAGGGGTTCCCCGTCCTCCTGGGCGTCCGTGGTCTCGGCGTCGTAGACGACGGTGACGTCGTCGCCGTCGCAGGCCCAGATGCGGTTGTCGCCCTTGGTCGCCAGGTAGGTGGTGCCCTCGAAGTGGGCCAGCCCCTCTCCCCCGTCGAAGCGCACCACATCGGCCACCTGGTCACGGGTGGGGACGAGGGGCCGGGCCTCGATGTTGGGGTCGGGCACCTCGGCCCAGCGGCGATCGCCCTCGGGGCCGGCCAGCACCTCCAGGGTGCCGGCCTCCAAGCTCGGCCACGACGCCGGGGTGAACCGGTAGAACGCCCCGTTGGGCTCGTCCTCGCTCAGGTAGAGCACCTGGGCCACCGGGTCGACGGCCACGGCCTCGTGCTTGAACGACCCCAGGGCGGGGCGGGCCACGGCGGGCTGCTCGCCGAGCGGGTCGCACTCCCAGACGATGCCTCGGGGCACCTCCTCGCACGTGAGCCACGTGCCCCACGGGGTGGCGCCGCCGGCGCAGTTCACGTCGGTGCCGTCGCAGATGCGGGCGGCCTGGGTGATCTCGCCGTCGGCGGAGAAGCGCACCATCGACACGCCGCCGGTGCCGATCTGCTCACAGTTGGAGACGTAGATCCAGCCGCCGTCGTCGGTGTCGAAGCAGGCCCCGCCGTCGGGGTCGCCGTGCCAGGTGTAGCCGGTGCCGGCCACCTCCTGGCCCGAGGTGCCGATGATCCGGGACGTGAAGCCCTCGGGGAGGCGCAGCCCGTTGGCGTCGGCCTCACCCAGCGGGCCGAGCCGGGGCGGCGCCGTGGTGGTGGTCGACCCGGTCGTCGTCGTGGTGGACGAGGTGGCCGAGCCCCCGCCGTCGCCTGACGAGCACGACGCCAGCCACGGGGCGACGGCCCCCGTCACCAGGCCCGCGCCCATCAACCGGAGGATGCGCCGACGATCGATCTCCTGCCCCCTGGATGTCATCTGCGGGACACTACCCATTCACCTTCGCCTGTGGCCGTCGTCACTCGTCGGCGAACAGGGACCGGAGCTGGGACCGCTGGACCTTCCGGGTGCCACTGCGGGGCAGGTCGTCGACCACCAGGATGCGGACGGGCACCTTGTAGGAGCTGAGCTCCTCCTTGGCCCAGGCCCGCAGGGCGTCGGGATCGAGGGACGCGCCCGCTGCCGGCCGCACCGCGGCCACCGGCACCTCGCCCAGGCGGGCGTCGGGCAGGCCGACCACCGCGGCCTCGGCCACGTCGGGGTGACGCTCCAGGGCCTGCTCCACCTCGACGGCGTAGACGTTGTAGCCGCCCCGGACGATCACGTCCTTGGCCCGGCCCTCGAAGGTGAACACCCCGAAGGGCCCCCGGCGCACCAGGTCGCCGGTGCGGAGCCAGCCGTCCTCGGTGAAGGCCCCCCGGGTGGCGTCCTCGTCGCCCCGGTAGCCCTTCAGCACGCCGGGGCCCTGGAGCTGGAGCTCCCCCACCGCCCCCCGCCCCACCGGGCGGCCGTCCTCGTCGACGACGCGGGTGCGGTAGCCGGGCAGGGGCACGCCCAGGCGGCTCAGCGCCGGGGGCAGGAAGGGCAGGTCGACCCGGGCCGCGGCGCTGCCCGCCGTCTCGACCATGCCGTAGCCCTCGGCGAAGGTGGCCCGACCCACCGGGCCCACGCCGGGGAGGGAGGCGAAGGCGCCCATGCGGGAGAAGCGCTCGGCCAACTCGGCCGGCATGGCGTCGGCGCCCGACACCCAGATGCGGACCGACCGCAGGTCGCGCTGCTCGGCCCCGGCGTCGAGGAGCATCCGGTACATGGCGGGGACACCGACGTAGATCCGGGCCTCCCGCTCGACCAGCTCGTCGAGGACGGCGGTGGCGGCGAAGCGGGGCAGGAAGCGGACGGGGACGGCGGCGCAGGCCAGGCCCACGGCGGCGACGAAGCCCATGATGTGGGCCATGGGCAGGCTCACCACCGCCCAGTCGCCGGCTCCCACGCCGGCGGGCAGGAGAGCACCGAGGTTCAGGCCCCCGAGGATGCCGTGGTGGGTGAGCTCGGCCCCTTTGGGACGGCCGGTGGTGCCCGACGTGTAGAAGACGGCGGCCACGTCACCGGCCCGGGCCGGGTGGGCGGCGCCCAGCGGGGGACCGACGGGCAGGTCGGCGGGGGACCGCAGCACGAGGGACGCCCCGGCGTCGGCCACCACGTGGTCGACCTCCTCGGGGCGCATGCGGTCGTTCACCGGGGCGGGCACGCAGCCGGCCCGGCTGGCGGCCAGGCACAGCAGGAGCTGCTCGTAGCCGTTGAGGGTGGCGACCACCACCACCTCGCCGGGCTCAGCCCGCTCGGCGACGGCGGCGGCCCACCGGTCGACCTGCTCAGCCGCCTCGCCGACGGTGAGGCGGGGCCCGCCGTCCTCGTCGACCAGCAGGCGGTCGGAGTCGGCGGCGGCCAACCGCTCCAGCAGGGTGCCGAGGGTGAGGTCGCGATCGAAGGCCAGGCGGGTGCGGCGCAGGCCCCGCAGCACGGGGGTCACGCCGCCCCCGATCGGCGGCGCCGGACAAGGCGGGGGGCCAGGGCGAGGACGATGTCGGCGCCCTGGCGGGCCCGGTGGACGGCGCCGCGCCAGGACCCCCCCGTGTGGCGGTGATCCATGGGCACGTCGACCTCGCGCAGCCGGGCCCCGGCCCGAACGGCGTCGATGGTCATGGCCACCTCGAGGCCGAAGCGCTCGGCCGAGCGCAGCCCGTCCACCAGCTCGCGCCGCACGGCCCGTTGGCCCGAGAGGGGTTCCCGGGCGGCGAACCCGCTGGCCCGGGCGATGCCCCAGCGGGCCAGGCCCTTGACCCGCCCGGCCCCGCCCCGCCCGCCGGCCGGGGGGAAGACGCCGATCACCAGGTCGGCCTCGTCGGCCAGCACCGGGTCGAGCAGGACGTCGGCGGCGCCGGCCGTGGCGGCCAGGTCGGCGTCGATGAGGAGGTACACGTCGGCGTCGGGGGTGGCGGCCACACCGGCCAGCACCGCGCCCCCCTTGCCCCGGTTGCGGTCGAGGCGCAGCACCTCGGCTCCGGCGGCCTGGGCTCGGTCGGCGGTGTCGTCGGACGACCCGTCGTCGACGACGAGGACCCGGTCGACCCGGGCCAGGCCGTGGAGGGCAGCGACGGTGGGGGCGATGCTGTCGGCCCGGTCCTTGGCCGGGACCAGGGCCACGACCAGAGGAGCGGAGGTCCCCGTCACGGGGCGGGGAGCTGGGAGTCGGCCCCGGGGCCCACGCCGTAGTGGCCCCGCCGATCCCGACCCAGGTCGTCCAGGCCGAGCATCACCGCCATCAACCCGCTGAGCGACTCCAGGTCGTCCACGGTGGTGATCCGGGCCGCCACCACGTCCTCGGACAGGAGGGGGCCGACCACGGCATCACGGCTCTCCTCGGCCTCCTCGCCCACGGCGGCCGAGGCGACCACGACGGGCGCCGGTCCGTCCTCCGTCATGGCCCGCAGGAGGGGGCGGAAGAAGACCCCGTCGGACACCTCGGCCCCGGCGCCGCTGACGATCACGTACCGGTGGCCGGGCGCGGCCAGCACCTCGTCGATGGCGATGCCCTCCTCCGACGGCTCGAAGTCGAGCAGGCCCTCGTCGACGAGGCCCCGGACGAGCTCCGCGACGACGGGCTCCTCCTCGGGGGGGGTGGTCGTCGTGGTCCCCGCCGGGTCGCTGGTCGGAGGGGGGACGGGGAGGGTGGTGCTGGTGGTGGTCGTCCCCTGCGTCTCGGGTTCGTCCTCGGTGCCGGGCTCGGCCGCCGCCATCAGCTCGGCCGCCACCTCCTCCACCAGGGCCCGGTGGAGCTCCTCCTCCGTGGCGTCGTCGCGGTCGAGCAGGCGGGCCACGGTGTCGGCATCGTCGCCGGTGGCGGCCACCCCGTCGGTGACGGTGAGGGTGCCGGCGAAGTCGGCCTCCGAGCTCACGAGCGCCGTCCGCAGGAGCTCGAGGCTCTCCTCGTCCACCCCGCCGACGGTGAACAGGAGCACGGGCACGTCCTCCAGGTCGTTGCGGAAGAGGCGGGCCGCGGCCTGGGCCCGCTCGTCCCGGTCACGCTCGTCGCGCTGGGCCACCTCGTCCCGCAGCTCCCCCGCCTCGGCCCGGGCGGCGCGCGCCTCGTTGCGGGTCGATTCGATGTTGCGGCTGACCTGGTCGACGGCGGCGTCGCTGAGGAAGCTCGACCCCATGGCGATGCCGATCCCCAGGGCGAGGAAGACGGCAGTGATGCTGACGATGTGGTACCGGAGGTTGATCATGCGATCTCGGAGGGCCTAGTCGAAGGGGAGCAGGAAGCCGCGGGTGAGGACCTTGATCGGCTCACTCACCACGGCGATCAGGAACAGCGTGACCAACGCCGAGGCGACCAGGAGGACGAGGTCGCGCTTGCGCACGCGGTGCTTGTAGAGGCGGCTCACACCCTTGGCGTCGACGAGCGCCGGCCCCACCTTCATCCGCACGAGGAACGT
>CAZXRA010000181.1:0-2748 GCA_964643485.1 uncultured Iamiaceae bacterium
GTCCGGGTGCCCCGCCGGGTGCAGGAGCTCCACGTCGAGATCAACAGCCTGGTGGGCACGCTCACCCAGCGCCTGGGCCGGTCACCGACCATCGAGGAGCTGGCCCAGGCCGCGAACACCTCAGAAGAGGAGATCCTGGAGGCGATGGAAGCCTCCCAGGCCTACCGGTCGACGTCCATCGACGCCCCGTCGGGCGGGGAGGAGTCGGGCCTCGGCCTGGCCGGCAAGCTGGGCGACGAGGACGCCAACCTGTTCGCGGCCGAGAACCGCATGCTGGTGGCCACCCTCGTCGAGACCCTGCCCAAGCGGGAGCAGCTCATCATGCGACTGCGCTTCTACGAGGGCATGACCCAGACCCAGATCGCCGAGCGACTCGGCATCAGCCAGATGCACGTGTCCCGCCTGCTGGCCCGGAGCATCAACCAGCTCCGTGAGCGCATGCAGCACGAGGGCCTGCTGTAGGGCGCTCGGTCACCGGCCGCTCGAGCCGAAGCCGCCGGTGTCCCGGCTGGTCTCGGTGAGGGTGGCGACGGGGTCGAACGTGGCCGTCGCCACGGCCTGGATGACGAGTTGGGCGATGCGGTCGCCCCGCTGCACCTGGTAGTCGGCGGCGGGGTCGAGGTTGACGAGCAGAACCTTGACCTCGTCCCGGTAGCCGCTGTCGATCAGGCCCGGCGTGTTGAGGCAGGTGACGCCGTGGCGCAGGGCGAGGCCGCTGCGGGGCTGGACGAACCCGGCGTGGCCGTCGGGCAGGGCCAGGGCGATGCCGGTGGGGACGAGGGCCCGCCCACCGGCCGCGGGGAGCAGGACGTCCTCCCGGGCGTACAGGTCGGCACCGGCGTCGCCGTCGTGGGCGTAGGACGGTAGGGGCAGGTCGGGATCGAGCCGGACGACGGGCACGCGCACCATGGCCGCATCATGGCCCACACTCTCCCGGCCGACAGCCCCGACGGGTGCCCGGGCGAGGAGGGGCGTCCCGTGGGCGTACAGTCCCGAGCCGTGCTCGTGTGGATGGACCTGGAGATGACCGGCCTCGATCCGGAGCGGTGCGCCATCGTGGAGATCGCCACCCTGGTCACCGACGACGAGCTGGCCATCGTGGCCGAGGGCCCCGACCTGGTGATCCACCAGCCGCCCGAGGTGCTGGCCGGCATGGAGGGCATCGTCCGCACCATGCACACCCGGTCGGGCCTCCTCCCCGCCATCCAGGCCTCGACCACCACCCTCGAGGAGGCCGGGGCCGCGACCCTGGCGTTCATCAAGGAGCACGTGCCCGAGGTGCGCACCGTCCCGCTGTGCGGCAACTCCATCGGCACCGACCGGCGCTTCCTGGCCCGGTACCTGCCCGAGATCGAGGACTGGCTGCACTACCGCTCGGTCGACGTCTCCACCCTCAAGGAGCTGGCCCGGCGCTGGTACCCCGGCCTCTTGGAGGAGACCCCCCGCAAGCAGACGAGCCATCGGGCTCTCGACGACATCCGCGAGAGCATCCAGGAGCTGCGCTTCTACCGGGAGCGCATCTTCTGCACCGAGGCCCGTCCGCTGGTCCCCCCGACCGAATAAATCACTTGACGGGCGCGGGCGGGTGCGGTTGCATGGCCGGGCGCCCGGAGTGCCCGGGCCCTGGGTTCTCGACCCACCGACCACGAGGCTCCCGATGACGTATTTCAACGACCAGGCTGAGCGCAGCGCCGCCGCCGGTCGTTCGCGTCTCGTCGCGGGCACCGTGTCGCCCGCTGTGGCCTCTGCCCCGGTGGCTTCGTGGGGTCACGGTTGGACCATGCCGTCCACCGTGATCCCGACCACCAAGCGGCATGCGATCAATCCCGCACCACGGCCCGAGGAGGCGGCATCCCCATAGGGATACCAGCCACTGAAACCTCCGAAGGCCGTCGGGATCTCCCGGCGGCCTTTCTGGTTTTCGGGCCCGGTTCCCCTTCCCAACCCCTTCGTTTCCTTCCCTCCCCACTCCACCCACCCACGACCTGACGACCGAACGACCAGAGGAGAGACCAGTGACCGTGCTCGATGACCTGCAGGAGGCTGCGGAGGACCGTACGTGGTGGGCCGAGGCCCGCTGCGACGACGGGGCCGGCTCCCTGTCCGGGCTGTTCTTCTCCGAAGAGCTCCAGGACATCGCGGCCGCCAAGCGCATCTGCGCCCTGTGCCCGGTGATGGAGGAGTGCCTGTCCGGCGCCCTCGCCCGCCGGGAGCCGTGGGGGGTGTGGGGGGGCCAGCTGTTCCGCAACGGTCGCATCCTCGCCACCAAGCGGCGCCGGGGGCGCCCGCCCAAGGAGGCCCGTCCCGAGGACGAGCTGCCCCAGGTGCCCGTCCCCGCGGCCCTGGCCGAGGCCGTCGTGCTCCGCACGGCCTAGGCCCCGAAACGCATCCGACCCCGGGCTCCCTCGCCGGCCGTACTGGCTGGCGGGGGGGCCCGGGGTCGGTGCTAGGTTGCACCAGCCCCGTGAGGGGTGCTGGTCCCGTGGTGCAGTTTGGAGTGCACGCCGGCCTGTCAAGCCGGAGGTCGCGGGTTCAAATCCCGTCGGGACCGCCACACTGACGTCACCCCTCGGGGCGACATCAGCCAGGGCCGGATAGCTCAGTTGGCAGAGCGCACGCCTGAAAAGCGTGAGGTCACCGGATCGACGCCGGTCCCGACCACCAACGAAGTCCTGGTCATCGGGTTGGGGCGCTCAGTCCTGGGACTCGTGACCGAGTCGTCGTGCCCGATCCGTGCCCGATCCGATG
>CAZXRA010000182.1:0-16067 GCA_964643485.1 uncultured Iamiaceae bacterium
GCCAGCTTGACCGTCCCCAGAGTCACCGGATCACCAACGGGTTCGCAGTCGAAGGTGAAGGCCGCTCCGACGAAGGCGTCGCCGGTCACTTGGATCCGATCCAGGGTCACGGGGACCTCGTCTCCAGGTGCGCCCTGGAGGGTGAGCGTCGCTGTCTCGTCGGTGAAGCCGTAGACCGCATCAGGGGCGGGGTCCTGGGGCAAGGTGGCGGTGGACATCAGCGCCCTGTTGGCCGCCGTCAACGCGGCGGCCGTCCCCGACCCTTGGCCACCGGCCAGCTGGAAGTCGATGTCCTGCACGGTGACCGACCCGGTGTTCTCCCCGATGGTGTTCGCATCAGCCAGGAAGCTGCCGAGGGCGCCGACCGAACCCCCGCGGTCGGCGAGGAGCGAGATGTTGAGAGCACCCAGGTCGACCTCGTCTCCAGGATGGCCCGCGGTGGGGACGATGGCCGAGGCCTCCACGTTCACCGTGAAGCGATCGGGCAGGAACACAGCACTGGAGCAGGTGTAGGTCGCCCCCCGCGCCGCCAGCACCCGCACGGTGAAGGACAGTTGGGCCGGGGCGAAGAACCGATCGCCCGCGTAGACGATGGTCACGTTGCGGTCACCGAGCGGAGCATCGTCGGGCACCACGAACTCCGGCGAGATGCTGGCGCCTGACTGCTTGTCGATGAAGGGCAAATAGCCGAACGACGTCGGCGTCGTGTCCACGCGGACCGGCATTGTCTTCCCGTCGAAGAGAACACGCACGGGTCCCCGGGGGGTGATCCCCGCGACGGTCGCGGGGTTGGCCCGGAAGTTGTTGACTCGCACCGTCTGCCCCTGGCGGATCGTGTGGGGCTGGATGCTGGTCGCCAACCACGTCGGCGTCAGCCGGTCCGTCCCGACCACGGCCACCTCACCTCGAGTGAGACCCAACAGCCCGGGTGACGGAGAACCTGTCGTCCCCGCCGCCTTCGGTGCCGGTGCACCCGTGCCCGGGTCGACCTGCACCAGCTCGAAGGTGAACTGATAGGGCCCGACGGGTGAGGGGGTCAGGGCGGCGACCCGCACTCGGCGGGTCACCTCGGCCCCGGTTGGGATCGCCCGACCAACGAGAGGATCGACCCGAGCGAAGGCCACATTGGGACCCGCCGCCATGGTGGGCACGGCGGTCCAGGTGCCGTCGTCCTCCTGGTACTCGACACTCAGGTTCACCACGGCGGCCGGACCCGAGGCCATGGTGAGGGTGAGGCGCCCGTTAGCAACATCCGACCCCAGTGGGCTGTTGGTCACCGTCACCTCGAACTCGGTCGGTGTCACCCCGATCTGCAGGAAGCTGGGGAGATCGGCGGTGATGGCCGGGTCGGCTGTCACCCGGTAGGGGACGGTGTCTGATTCCGACCGGGCGAAGGGCGGCGACTCCCGATAGGCGGCGGTGAAGTCGAAGCTCCCCGCCGGCAGGTCGTCAGTGGTGAGGGTGGCCACACCAGCCGGGTCGACCGTGCCGGTGCCAACGAGCCGGGACCCGTCCCGGAACTCCACGATGCCGGGCGGCACCGCGTCGTTCGCCACCCCTTCGCATTCTGGGGTGCCGATCCCGGCCGGGTCGCGGGCCACCGTGGCGGTGAAGGTCACCTCGGTCCCGAACCGGGCCTCATCGGCCGGGGCCACCACCAGGTTGGTCTCGGTGGGGCAGTCGGCCTTGGGGGGCAGCGTGAGCTCGCCGCCGAAGGTCATGGTCAAGGAGTGCCCGCCGCCGGAGAGCAGGTCGTTGACGTTGTCGGCGATGATGCTCTCGCACTGCGGCGTGGTGGGCACCGGCGGGACGCTGAAGTCGGCGTCGCGGAGGGTGACGCGATCGGTGGCCGCGTTGTAGGGGGCGGTCGAGTCGAGGACCAGCTCGACGGGGCTGGTGTCACACGAGGCCCATATGAACGTCGGCGAACCGACCTCGATGTCGAGATGCACCGACATCGACGTCGAGAACTGCACGTTCCCATCAGCATCGATCACACCCGTGCCCGAGCCCGGGGTGACCTGGGTGAGGATGGCATCGACGAACACCGGGAAACCCAGGGCGGTGGTCTCGAAGGTGATCACCGGCGTCGTCAACACCCCCTCGGTCACCGCGCCCGTGGCGGACACGCCATCGACGGGGTCACCGGTGTCGTGCTGACCGGAGATGACCGTCGGGGTGGCCAGCGAGTAGGCCTCGGCCGCACCGTTGATCAGCAGCGACCCTTGGGTCATGGTCAGTTCGAAGGGCTCATTGACCCGGGGTTCACCGCCTCCGGGAGCCCCGATTACGGCTGGGGGGGGGGGGCAAAAGCGATGGCAAGCACCGATGCCAGGGCTACCGCCAGCACACTCAACATACGGCGCAACAACATCTCTAGGGATCCCCCCTGTCGAAGAACAACCAACAGCGACGCCACCACAGCAACACGCGACCGTGATGACACCACCCGACACCCTCCCAGACCAAACCTTGCTGAACATGCGCGATATGCCGCCAGATCAGCAGATCATCCAAGACCCCCGGCGGCACACACCGCGTCGTCGTACCACGATGGCCCGAATCGACCTCGACCGAAGAGAAGCAGGCAAGCCGCGGCTGTCGGGACGACCGTCGACCCCGCCGCGACCAGCCACCGAGCGAGACCATCGGCGTCAGCCGGGGCACCACGGACGGCCGCCAGCTCGCCATCGCCCCGCCGTTGACACACCTCGTCCAGGGACAACGAGAGCGATGTCGTGAAGCAGAGCTCGGGATGCAACACGATGTCGTCGTAGACGAGACCTGTACACCGGGTGTTCGAGACCTCCCCGGCACCCAGGCCAAGCTCCTCACGCACCTCCCTCTCCGCCCCGGCGAAGACCCCGCCCCCGTCGGCCAGGTCTGACGGTTCCAGGAAACCCCCGACAAGGAACCACCGACCCGGGTTGATATCGGAGCTCTGCGGGCGCCCAGTGACCAGGATGTGACCATCCACGGTCACGGCGACGACGGACGTCCCGAGAGGGTTGGCCAGCCCGTCCCCCCGCAAGGGCTGGGCCGGCGCCGCACCCGTCCGAGTTCCGACGAACTGCCGATAGTCGGTCCGGCCGAGCACGAGCGAGAGCTCTCCCGGGGTGGCGACAGTGGCCGTCAGTCGCAACAGCTCATCGTTGCGAGGTCGCTGGCCCTGCCGGCGGAGGACACCGGTATGGGCCTCCCAGTGTGCGGCGAGCGCCCTGTCGTCGATGTGAGGGCGATGACCCTGGTCGACGACCCTGACCGCCCTCGCGTCGAAATCGCCGCGGGCGAGGATGCGGACCGGGAGCCGACCCAACCGGCGGGCAGATCCCACTAGCCAGCGACCGAAGCTGCATCGCCCATGCTCCGAATGTAGGCGGCCGCGACGGGCCGACCGCCGGCTCGGACAGAGGCCGGCCGCGCCCGGGGGGAGGGGGCACGGCCGGCCAACGATGCCGATCGCTCCGCTCCCGGCAGGGATAGCGGATGCGATCAGTAGATCACCGACAACAGATGCGGGACTCGACGTCGAGCCCCGCCCCGGTGCCGACTGAGGAGACCCCGTCGGCAGAGCCGGCGTGGTGGCCCCGGGCCTCCCGGCCCGAGACCACCACCAATGGATGGATCAGTCCTCGGGGTTCGGGAACTCCTGGGCCCGCTCGTCGAACTCGGAGCGGCCCATCAACTGCGCGTAGAGCGCCGTCTACAGGCCCAGGCCGGGGAGGGCGCCGGTGTCGAGCGGGCTGGGGCCGTCGGCCCGGAGCCGGTGCCAGCCGGCGGCGGCGACCATGGCCGCGTTGTCGGTGCACATGGCCGGGCTGGGCAGTGACACCCGCAGCCCCGCCTCCTCGCCGGCGGCGACCATCCGGCTCCGCAGCAGGGAGTTGGCGGCCACGCCCCCACCGAGGCAGATGCCCCGGGCGTCGATCTGCTCGGCGGCCCGCAGGGCCTTGGCTACGAGCACGTCGACCACGGCCGTCTGGAACGAGGCGGCGATGTCGTCGGTGGTGGCCTCAGGGTGGCGGCGGCAGTAGGTGATCACCGCCGTCTTCAACCCGGAGAAGGAGAGGTCGAGCCCGTCGTCGAGCATGGCCCGGGGGAAGCGGATGGCCTCCGGGTCGCCCCGCCGAGCCGCGGCGTCGATGGCCGGTCCGCCCGGGTATGGGAGGCCCAGGTAGCGGGCCACCTTGTCGAAGGCCTCGCCGGCGGCGTCGTCGAGCGTGCCCCCCAGCACTCGGTAGGAGCCGGGAGCGTCCATGGCCACGAGCAGCGTGTGGCCCCCCGACACGAGGAGCACCACCACCGGCAGCTCCAGGTCGGGATCGTCCAGCAACGCAGCGTAGAGGTGGGCCTCCAGGTGGTTGACGGCCACGAAGGGCACGTCCCACACCAGGGCCAGGGCCTTGGCCGTGGCCACACCGACCAGGAGAGCACCCACCAGGCCGGGGCCGTAGGTGGCGGCCACCGCGCCCACCTCGTCGTCGGCCACGCCGCTCTCGATCAGGGCCTCGGCCACGACCGGCGTGAGCAGCTCCACGTGGGCCCGGCTGGCCACCTCGGGCACGACCCCGCCGTAACGGGCGTGCACGTCGACCTGGCTCGACACCACCGACGACCGCACGTGGTAGCCGCCCACGACCACGGCGGCGGCCGTCTCGTCGCACGACGTCTCGATGCCCAGCACCGCCAGCTGGTCGATGTCGTGCGGGGGCGTCCAGAACGGGAGGGGCATCAGGCCGGTCATCGAGGCCGCACCC
The DNA here is from genome assembly GCA_964643485.1 of uncultured Iamiaceae bacterium. Classification (GTDB taxonomy): domain Bacteria; phylum Actinomycetota; class Acidimicrobiia; order Acidimicrobiales; family Iamiaceae; genus Iamia. The sequence goes on from CAZXRA010000182.1 coordinate 4,758, forward strand.
CCTGGACGAGGCTGGGCGCCGGAAGGGACGCCTCGATGCGGGCCAGGCGGGCGGCGTACTCGTCGCTCTGCACGTCGAGGGCCCACATGATCACAGCGTCCTCCCGGTTGTCGGCGTAGTAGGCCTTGCGGACCCCCGAGGGGGCAAAGCCGAAGCGGCTGTAGAGGGCCTGGGCCCCCCGGTTCGAGGCCCGCACCTCGAGGGTGACCCGCTCGGCCCCGAGGGCGGCGGCCTCGCGCAGGAGGACCACCAAGAGGCGGGTGGCGAAGCCCTGGCGCTGGTGGGCGGGGGCGACGGCCACTGTGGTGATGTGGGCGTCCTCCAGGATCGCCATCACCCCGGCGTAGCCGACCACGCTGCTGCCCCGGCGGGCGACCAGGTAGCTGCGGCCCTCGGTGGTGGACAGCTCCCCCAGGTAGAGGGCGAGCGACCAGGGCCGGGGGTAGACGGCGTGGTCGATGCGCAGCACCTGGCGGAGGTGGCGCCGGCGCATGGGGGTGACGACGACCGGCCCCATCGGGCCGATGCGTGGCGCTGGCCCCAATGTCGGCGGGGCCAGGCGGCCGTCGGGCTCGGGCACGGCGACCATCAGCCGCCCCCCGCCGAGGAGCCGGTGAAGCCGGAACGAGTGGCCCAGCCGATCTCGGCGTCGGGCTTGCGCAGGTAGGTCGGCGTGACCTCCCACGCCGGCACCCACTCCTCCCGCAGGGCCCGGGCGTGGGCCAGCAGCACCAGGTCGCGGGCCGACGGATGGGTGATGCCGTGGGTGCACACCTCGACCTGCCCGTTGCCCCGGAGGGCGTCGGCGTGGCGGAGGGCACCGTCGCCCACCATCAGCACGTCCTCGCCCAGGGCCTGGAGCTCGGCCGCCAGCTCCTCAGGCGCGCCCACCCGGGGCTCGGTCACCCGCTGCACCCCACCCGGCACCGAGCGGTAGAGAGCGGAGAAGATCTCCCCCCGACGGGCGTCGATGGTCGCGGCGATCACCCGGTCGGTGAAGCGGGCCGGGAAGGCCAGCAGATCGAGGCTGGAGATGGGGATGACCGGCACCCGCAGGGCCTGGGCCACGGCCCGGGCCGTCGCCACGCCGACCCGGAGACCGGTGAACAGGCCGGGCCCGATGTCGACGGCGACGGCCCCCAGGTCGGACAGCTCGATGCGGGCCTGGCGGCGGACGAAGTCGATGGCCGGTGTGAGGGTCTCGGCATGGCGCTTGCTCCGGGCCGAGTGGGCCGACGCCAGCACCCCCTCGTGGCCGCCGATGGCGCAGCCCACCTGCACGGTGGCCGATTCGATGGCGAGGATCAGCACACTGCCTCCTCCCACGGCGCGAGGAGGCGGCGCAGAGCGTCGAGGCGGGCCGCCCACACCGGGCCCACCGGGCGGAAGTGCCAGTGCCGCAGGTCGGCGTCGACGTCGCTGCCATCGACCGGGTCGGTGGGCGCCAGCGCGTCGGGGTCGGGACGGAGGCCGGGGGCGAAGGTGATGCGGATCTCCAGGTAGGCGGCGGGCAGCAACGGCACCAGGGCATCACCCCACTCGATGACCACGACGCCACCGTCGTCGACCATCTCGGAGAGGCCGGCGTCGAGGGCCTCGTGCAGGTGCTCCAGGCGGTAGGCGTCGAGGTGGTGGACGAGCAGGCGCCCGCCCTCGTAGGTCTGGGCGATGGTGAAGGTGGGGCTGGTGATCCGGGTGGCGATCCCGAGGCCGGCCCCCAGGCCCTGGGTGAAGGCCGTCTTCCCCGCCCCCATCTCGCCGGACAACAGCAACAGGTCGCCGGGGCGCAGCAGGTCGGCCACGGCCGCGGCCAGGGCGCGGGTCTCGGCGGGGGACGTGGTGCGGGCCAGCACGGGACCAGGAGCGTATCGCTGGATGTCCAGCTCGTCCCTGCCCCGCGTGTCCGTCCCACCACTCGTGTGACGAAAAGATGACGACAGCGGGAGGGTCGGCCCCGCCGCCGTCGAAGGTGTGGACATGCGCCTCATCCCCCGCCCTCTCGCCCTGGCCGCCGCCCTCGGCCTGAGCCTCACCGCCCTCCTCGCCGCCCCCACCCCGGCGGCCACCCCCTTCGCCCCGCCCGGCCAGGCCACCATCACCCCCGGTGTGCAGATGTTCACAGAGGGGGCCCAGTGCACGGCCAACTTCGTGTTCACCGACGCCACCGACACCTACCTGGGCTACGCCGCCCACTGCGCCGGCACCGGCGCCGCCACCGACACCAACGGCTGCGACGCCGGCACCCTCCCCCTGGGCACGCCGGTGGAGATCGACGGGGCCGACCAGCCCGGCACCCTGGCCTACAGCTCGTGGGTCACCATGCAGGCCGCGGGCGAGACCGACCCTGATGCCTGCGCCTACAACGACCTGGCCCTCGTCCGCATCGATCCGGCCGACGCCGGCAAGGTCAACCCGTCGATCCCCCACTGGGGCGGGCCCGTCGGGCTCGACACCGACGGCGTCGGGGCCGGTGAGCGGGTCTACAGCTACGGCAACTCCAGCTTGCGCCAGGGCATCGCCCTCCTCAGCCCCAAGACGGGGATCAGCCTGGGCACCACCGGCAACGGCTGGACCCACCCCCTCTACACCCTCACCCCGGGCGTCCCCGGCGACTCGGGCAGCGCCTTCCTCGACGCCGGCGGCAACGCCCTGGGCGTGCTCAGCACCCTCTCTGTGGCCCCGCTGCCCCTCAGCAACAACGTCTCCGACCTCAGCCGGGGCCTCGACTACATGCGGGCCCACACCGACCTCGACGCCGTCCAGCTCGCCCTCGGCACCGAGCCCTTCGACGGGGCCCAGCTCCCCCTCGGCACCGGCGGCGGCCTCGGCCTGCCCCGCTGACCCTCCCCATCCGTCCTGATCCCCTGAGAGAACGGAAACGTCTCCAGGGACTCAGAACCGGGCCCTAGGCCAGGGAGCGGACCGCCCGCTCGACGGCGGCCACGGCCAGGAGGCGCACATGGTCGACGGAGGCGTCGACCACGCCGGTGGCCACGGCGACCAAGGCGTCGCCGTCGACCCGGGTGTGGGCCGGCACCAGGGACCGGCCCAGGGCGTCGTGGCCGCCCTGGGCCACCACCAGGCACCCCACCTTGTCGAGGCGGGCGTTGGTGGCGATCACCCCGATGGTGGTGTTGCCGAGGGGCGCTGGCGGCACCCCGGGCACGACGTCCTCGATCCCGTCGAGACCGGAGCCGTCGCCGTCGATCGACCCGTGGGCGTTGACGGCGACCAGGGCCGCCACCACCAACTCCCCGGAGCGCACCGTCGCCCCGCCCAGGCCGGCGGGACGGGCCGCCTCCGGCCCGAGCCAGCCGCCCATCGTGGCCCCCGTGCCCGCCCCGACGGGGCCGAGGGTGACGGGTCCGGGCCCGGCCGCGTCGCAGGCGGCCCGACCCTCCGCCGGCCCCGGGCGCACCGACGCCGAGCCCACGGCCAGGTCGAACAGGGCCAGGGTGGGCACGATGGGCACGGGCCCGGCCGGTGTGGGGAAGCCCCGGCCCCGCTCCTCCAGCCACGCCATCACCCCGTCGGCCGCGGCCAGCCCGAAGGCGGAGCCCCCGGTGAGCACCACGGCATCGATCCGGTCGACCAAGCGGTCGGGCGCCAGCAGGTCGAGCTCCCGGGAGGCCGGGGCCCCGCCCCGCACCTCGGCCGACGCCACCGTCCCCTCCGGCACCAGCACCACCGTGCAGCCCGTGCGGGCCTCGGCGTCGGTCCAATGCCCGACGGCGATCCCGGCGACGTCGGTCAGCACGGCCCGATCCCCTCCACTCGTTCCGTCCGGTCCTGACCCGAGGGACACCCGGCCCGGGCCCCATGCGCACCGGAGACGGCTAGCGTCAGCACGGCACGGCCACCGGCACGTCGTCGGGTCGGCGGCCGGCCGCCACCTCGGCCAGCACCGTGTCGTAGGCCGGGGCCAGCACCGACCAGTCGAAGCGGTCCATGGTCGCCGGCAGGCCCTCGACCGCGGCCCGGGCCGCGGGCAGATCCTCCAGCACGTCCCGCAGGCGGCGCACCATGTCGCCGTAGGCGTCGTAGAGCACGGCCTCGTGATAACCCGGCGGGACGATCTCCGGGTACGACAGCGACCGGGGCAGCAAAGGCACGGCCCCCGCCGCCATGGCCTCCACCATGGCCACGCCGAAGAACTCGTGGACGGCGGTCGACACCACCACCGCCGAGCGGCCCAGCAGGTCGACGTAGCCCTCCCGGGGCAGGTGCCCGGCATGGACGAGCCGGGGCCCGAAGCGCTCCTCGGCCTCGATGAACTCCCGAGGATCGGCCCGGGCGTTGGCTCCGGCCAGAGCCACCCGGAAGGCCAGGCCCTCGTGGTCGAGGCGGCGCAGGGCCCGGAAGAACAGCTCGGGCGCCTTGTCGTGATCCCAGCGGTGCGACCACAACACGATGGGGTCGCCGTCGTCGCCGCCCCGGCCCGTGCGCACGGCGCCGACGTTGACCCCGACGGGCAGCACGGTGCACCGCTCCCGCACCGCCTCCACCAGGTGGTCGTGACGGTGGTCGGGCGGGCGCTCCAACAGCTCGGGCAGGGCGGCGAAGAGGGCCGAGCGGTGGAAGTCGGAGTTCACGAAGACGTGGTCGGCGGCCACCATCGAGGCCCAGTTGCGGTAGGCGATGTCGTCGTCGAGGGCCTCACCGGTGAGAGCCGACCGGGCCGGCTGCGACTCGTGGAGGTACAGGGCGATCGACGTGGCCCCCAGCCAGGACCGGGCATGGCCGCAGAAGGCGGGCACGTCGAGCATGGAGCTGGCCAGCACCACATCCGGAGGACCGTGCTCGGCCACCACCGCCGCTGCCCGCTCGGCCAGGGTGATCGCCCCGCCCCGCAGGCGCCACCGCCAGTACGCCCCCTCGTGGGCCACGACGTGGACCTCGTGGCCGCTGCGGGCGGCGTAGCCCTCGGCCCACGCCTGGTGCGACCCGGTGAGCCACGGCTCGACCAGCAGCACCCGCATCGTCATGCCTCCTCGCCGGACGGGAGGCGGCGAGGCACCCGCGCCCCGATGCCGCAGGGGATCTCGTAGCCGATGGTGCCCAGCCGGTCGGCCCACTCCTGGGCCGTGATCTCGGCGTCGCCCTGGCGACCGAGCAACACCACCTCGTCGCCCGGGGCCACGGTGGCACCGGGGCCGCAATCGACGGTGATCTGGTCCATGGTGACCGCGCCGGCGATGGGGAGACGCTGCCCGCCGATCAGCACGACCCCGCCCGTCTCCCCGAGGGCCCGGCGCAGCCCGTCGGCGTAGCCGATGGGGACGGTGGCGATGGTGGTCGGGGCGGCGACCCGGTAGTGCTGGCCGTAGCTCACCGCCTCCCCGGCGCCGATGACCTTGACGTGGGACACCCGGGAGACGAGGCGCAGGGCCGGCGTCAGCTCCACCAGGCCGGCCAGGGCCGGGGCGGGGGCGATCCCGTAGACGGCGATGCCGGCCCTCACCAGGTCGAGCCGGGTGGCCGGGTGGCTCAGGGCGGCGGCCGAGTTGGCGGCATGGCGGGTCGGGATGGCCACGCCCGCTTCCTCGATGGCGGCGCAGGCGGCGTCGAAGCGGCGCACCTGCTCGACGGTGAAGGCGTTGTCGGGCTCGTCGGCCACGGCCAGGTGGGTCCACACCGAGGCCAGGTGCAGAGCGGGGGCATCGGCCACGGCCCCGGCCAGGGCCGGCGCTCCTTCGGGGGCGACGCCGACGCGGTGCATGCCCGTGTCGACCTTCAGGTGAACGGGCAGGGGCGCTCCCCCGCTCGCCGCCCAGGCCCGGGCCAAAGCGGCCACCGCATCCGCCGTGTAGACGGCCGGCTCGATCCCCGCGGCCACAACTCGCCCCTCGGCCCCGGGCGGCGGCTCGGACAGGAGGAGGATCCGGGCGTCGATGCCCGCCTCCCGCAGCTCCTCGCCCTCCTCCACCAGGGCGACCCCCAGGCCCGCGGCCCCGCCGGCGAGGGCGGCCCGGGCCGCGGTGACAGCGCCATGCCCGTAGCCGTCGGCCTTCACCACCGCCCACACCGGGGTCGGATCGGTGACGGCCCGGAGGGCGCGCACGTTGGCCGCGATGGCCTGCGGGTCGACCTCGACCCAGGTGGGGCGGGCGGCGTCGATAACCACCGGCAGGGACCGGCCGCTCAGCGGTCGGCGATCATGGCCCGGATGATGTCGCCCCGGGCGATGATCCCGACGAGGCGGCCGTCGCCGTCGACCACGGGCAGGCGGGAGACGTCGTGCTCGTGCATCAGGGTGGCCGCGTCCTCCAGCGTCTCGTCGGGGCCGACGGTGTGGGGTTCGGTCGTCATGACATCGGCCACGGTGCCACCCACGGCCCGGCGCAGGTCCTCCTCGAAGCGCCGACGCTCTCCGGGCAGCTCGATGCTCGCCCCCAGCAGGCTGATCACCGTCGGGACGTGGACCTGGCCCTCGGCCACGATCAGGTCGCCGGTGCTGAGCAGGCCGACCACCCGGCCGTCGCCGTCGACGACCGGTGCGGCGTCGACGCTCCGCTCGACGAGGGCCGCCATGGCCACCCTCACCTCGTCGTCGGAGCGGAAGGTGAGCACGTCGACGGTCATGGCGTCACGCACGGGCTGGGAGCGGGGCATCAGTCCTCCGAGAGCAGGGCCAGGGCGGTGGGGAGGTGGTCGGCGACGTCGCTGGCCACCAGGCCGCGCCGCAAGGGTAAAGGTTCCGACGGCCCCGGCCGGGCCCCACCGGACGATCTCCTCCGCTGCACCTCAAAGGAGACGGTCCGGGCCTGCGGAGCCGCCGCCGCCGCCCGCGCCTCGGCTCCCACTCTCCCCGCCAGTCCGTGCAGGTGGGCGGCCGCCCCGGCTGCCTCGAGGGGCGGGAGGCCCTGGGCCAGGAGGGCGCCGATCACCCCGGTGAGCACGTCGCCGGTGCCCGCCGTGGCCAGGCGGCTGTCGCCCGCGATGGCGATCAGGACCCGGCCCCCGGGGTCGGCCACGACCGTCGGCGAGCCCTTGGCCAACACCACCGCCCCCCGCCGGGCGGCCAGGGCCCGGACCTCGGCCAGGCGGTCGGGGGCGCCGGGATCAGCACCCAGGCGGGCCAGTTCCCCGTCGTGCGGAGTGAGGACGGTGGCGCCCCCCGCCCGGGTGACCGCACCATCGACATCGTCGGCCAGGGCCGTGAGCCCATCACCGTCGACCACCACCGGGGGACAGCCGGTGGCCCCGACGAGGGCCCGGACCTGCTCGGCGGTCCCAGGATCGGTCCCCAGGCCGGGACCGACGGCGAGGGCGCGGAAGCGCTCCGCCCCGGCCCGCACCTCCTCGGCCCATCCCTCGGCGGCCAGGGGGACGACCACCACCTCCACCGGGGCGCCGGGGACGTCGCTGAGGCCCGGGGTCGAGAGGCGGACGTAGCCGGCGCCGGCCCGCTGGGCCCCGGCCGCAGCCAGGTGGGCGGCCCCGGTCATGCCGGGGGAGCCGGCCACGATCCAGCAGGCGGACTGCCACTTGTGAGTGTCGCGGGGCCGCTCGGGTAGCCACCGAGCCACGTCGCCGTCGGTGACGACGTGAGCCGTGGCCGTCGAGACGTCGAGCCCGATGTCGGCCACCGTGACCTCGCCCGCCCGTTCGGGGCCGCCGCCGAGGAGGAGGCCGGGCTTGAGGGCAGCGAAGGTGACAGTGCGGTCAGCCCTCCAGGGCGTGCCGTGAAGCTCCCCGGTGAGCCCGTCGACACCGCTGGGGATGTCGACGGCCAGCACCAGCATCCCGTCCGGGACCGGCGGCGGCTCCCACGCTCCTCGACCTCGCCGGCCGCCCCGATCATCGGCTCCATCCCCAACGTCAGGATGGGCCCGGAAGCCGGTGCCGTAGGCCGCGTCGACCAGGAGGTCGGCGGCGGGCAGCTGGGCCGGGAGAGCGGCGGCGTCGAGCACCGTCACCCGCACCCCCCGGCGGCGAAGTCGCTCGGCCGCAGCCCGGCCGTCGGCCCCGTTGTTGCCCTTCCCGGCCACGACCACCACCCGTCGCCCGTAGCCCCCACCCAGGAGGTCGAGGGCGGCCCGGGCCACCGCCGCTCCGGCCCGGTCGATGAGCACCTCCACCGGCTCGGGGGCGGCGGCGTCGATGGCACCCATCTCCTCCGGGGTCACGACGGGGATCACGGGCCCATGCTGCCCCGTCCGCCCCTCCCGCCGCCGCCGAAAGGTCAATCGTCCACCCATGCGGTAGCGAATTGACCTTTCGATCGCGGGTTCGCCCGTCCCTCCTCGTCGAAAGGTCAATCGTCCACCCATGCGGTAGCAAGTTGACCTTTCGTGCCGGGCCGGGGGGGTTCGTACGCTGCCGGCGTGACCGCCGCGGCCCCGCCCCCCACGCTCGTCCCCCTGGCCGACGGACGGGTGCTGGCCGTGGACGACGTGGGTGACCCCGGGGGGGCGCCCGTCCTCTACCTGCACGGCGTGCCCGACTCCCGGCTCTCCCGCCACCCCGACGACGGGCTCGCTGCCGCGACCGGCGTGCGTCTCCTGGCCGTCGACCGTCCCGGCTGCGGCCGCAGCACCAGCCACCCCGGGCGCACTCTCGGCTCGGTGGCCGACGACCTGGCCGCCGCCTGCCGCCACCTGGGCGTCGAGCAGGTCGCCGTCCTGGCCTGGTCGGCCAGCGCCCCCTTCGCCGTGGCCCTGGCCGCCCGCCACCCCGACCTCGTCACCGCCGTGGGCCTGACCGCCCCCCTCGTCCCCATCGACGCCTACGACGACCCCGATGTGCTGGCCGCCGCCGGCGCAGGGCGGGCCCTGTTCGCCGAGATGGCGGCCGAGCTCCCCGCTGAGGACGTGGCCGCCGAGGTGGCTCCCTACCTGCTCCCCGACCCGGCCACGCCCGAGGCGGTGGCCGCCCACCTGCGGGACGAGGCCGACGAGCAGCGGCAGGCCGAGCTGGACGCCGTGCCCGGCGGGTTCGACCGCCTGGTCGCCGCCACCGTCGAGGCCGTGGCCCAGGGGAGGGACGGCATCACCCAGGAGCTGGCGACCCAGGCGGCCCAGCCCGACGTCGCCCTCACCCCCGACGTCCCCGTCACCGTGTGGAGCGGCACGGCCGACGGGATCGCTCCCCCGGCCTTCGGGCGCTGGTGGGCCGCCGCCCTGCCCCGGGCCGACCTCCACGTGCTCGACGGCGCCTCCCACGTCCTGCACCTGCCCCGGTGGGCGGACCTGTTGGCGGCCCTGCGTCCCTGAGCCGATCCGCCCGGCACGCGACGAGGGCGCCGCCCGGAAGCGGCGCCCTCACTCGAATATCCACCGATCGACCAGGATCAGTAGTCGCTGCTGTAGTCGTAGCTGGAGCTCGTGTCGTAGCTCGAGCTGGCGTCGTAGCTCGACGAGTAGTCGTAGGAGCTGGCGTCGTAGCTGGAGGAGTAGTCGTACGAGCTGGCGTCATAGCCGCTGTCGTACGAGCTGTAGTCGTAGGACTCGTAGCTGGAGCTGTAGTCGGCGTACGACTCGGCGGTGTAGGCGTCGCCGCTGGCGTCGTAGGCCGTCCAGCTCGCCGAGTCGGCGGCGTAGGAGTCGGCCTCGTAGCCGTCGGCCACGCTGGTCCAGGCCTGCGAGGCCTCGTAGTCTCCGGCGTACCAGGCCTCGGTGGCGGCACTGTCGGCGTCCAGGGAGGCGCCCCAGGCGTCCCAGGAGGCGCTCTGGGCATCCAAGGACTGGTCCCAGTAGGTGTCGCTCGACTGGGAGAAGTCGCCGCTGGCGATCTCCGTCTCCGCAACTGCCTGGTAGCTGCCGTCGTAGTAGCTGGTGTCGGTGTAGTCACTCATCGGTCGTCCCTCTCTCGGTCGTGGTGGACGTACGTGGGAGGCCCCTGGACCGCCCCATGTTCCTCCATCACGGCCCCATGGGGAAGGGGTCCCCCCCCAGGAGGAGGATCAGTCGGCGGCGGCCACGGCCACGGCCACCAGGTCGGAGTGGCTGAGGGAGAGGTGCCACGACGTCACGCCGGCGGCCGCGGCCAGGGCGGCGGCCCGACCCGTGAGCAGCAGCGACGGGCGACCCGACGGCTCGGCCACCACCTCGATCTCCGGAAAGGCCACGGCGCCCAGCCCCACGCCCAGAACCTTCATGACCGCCTCCTTGGCCGCGAACCGGGCGGCCAACGTGGGCACCGGATCACGCCGGGTGGCGGCCCGGGCCCGCTCGTCGGGGGTGAAGAGGCGCTCGGCCAGGCGAGGCGTCCGCTCCAGGGCGGCCCGGAAGCGGTCGAGGTCGACGACGTCGGTGCCCAGGCCCCGCACCGGCGCTCCGTCAGTCCGCCGAGCGCCAGCGCTCGGCCAGCACGTACACCGGCGAGGTGAGCAGCTCGATCAGGGAGATCTCGCCCAGGAGGTCGTCCCGGAAGGTGGGCTCGGTCTCCGTGACGGCGTCGGTGAGGGCCGACAGGCGGGTGCGGTACTGCTCCAGCACCGACCGGGCCCGAGCCGCAGGGAGGCGATCGGCAAAGCGGCAGTGCAGCAGGGTGAGACCCGTGCACTGCGTGCCCCGGGCCTCGGGGACGATCACGATGGTGCGCCCGTCGCTGCGGCCCACGGCCACCGTGACCTCCCGCTCCATGGCCACCCGGTGCTTGGTGCCCCGCAGGATGGGGTTGCGCTCGGTGCGCAGGGGCAGGTCGCGGGAGATGCCGCCCCGGTCGACGACCCGGATGGTGGCCTCGTGGGTCTCGATCGTGCCCTCGATGGCGTAGCGGGTGTAGCCCACCACCTCCTCCACTGCCGGGTCGAGGCCGGCCAGGGTGCGCAGGGCTCGGTAGCTGACCCGCTCGCGAGGGGCGCCGGCCTCCAGCGTGGCCGCCACTAGCGGCACCTGGAGCAGCCCTTCATCGCTGCGGGAGATGCCGACGGTGACCGTCTTGGCCTGGTGCTTGATGGCGTCGACGGGACGGGTGAGCTCCTCGATGCCGGTGGTGAGGGCAGCGGTGAGATCCTCGATCAGGGCCACGGGCGAGCCGGCCCGGCCGTGCTCCACCTCGTAGGCCTCCAGGGGCACCAGCCCGGTGGCGTAGCGCAGCAGCGACGACAAGCGGACGGCGGTGGCCGCCTCCAGGCTGCCGTCGTAACCGCCGCTGCGCACCGTCTCGAAGAAGCGAGCGGCGAGGGGGGTGAAGTCGGTTCGCAGCTCGGCGAGGAGTCGGGGGCCCCCGACGGCGGCGGGAAGCTACGCGAGGGGGGGGAAGCTGTCAAGCGCAAAGTTGTCGCTTTGCGGCACCGGGCGCCCCTCAGCGGCCATGCGCTCGAGACGTGTCACCTGCGCGCCGCGCCGCGTCGCCGGGCTGACA
>CAZXRA010000183.1:0-13496 GCA_964643485.1 uncultured Iamiaceae bacterium
TGGCCATCCTGCCCTTCGGGCTCGACCCCGTGCAGGCCGCCCGCGACCTGGCCCCCCGGTAGGTCAGACCTTGGTGGAGTCGAGGGTGAGGAGCAGGTCGCGCAGCTCGGTGCGCTCCCCCTCGTCGAGGGCGGCGTAGGCCGGGGCGATGGCCCGGTCGGTGGCCGCCTCGGCCGCGGCCCACTCGCCGGCCTCTTCGCCCGCGGCTTCGGCGTCGGGGTGGGGGTCGCCCCACCCGAAGATGCCCAGCATGTAGGGCTGGCGGATGCTGACGGCCAGGTGGGGGGTGAGGCCGTGCGCGAGCACGGCGGCGCCGTGGAGGGCGCCGCGCAGTTCGCGCAGGACGTTCAGCCGGTGGAGCACGAGGGCTTTGGGTCGGTCGGCGCCGGGCTCGGGATGGGCCCGCCAGGCGGCGAAGAGGGGGGCACCGGCCGGGTTGGCCGTCGCCGCCATGGCGTGGAGGAGGGCGGCCAGGCGCTCGAGGTCGGCATCGTCGGTGAGGTGCGCTTCGGCCCAGCGATGGCCGGCGTCGATGAAGTGGGCGGCGGCCTCGGCCCGACTCATCACGGCGCGCGACCGGTCCCAGGCCTCGCTGACGGTCTCGGGACGGAAGAAGACGAACGAGGCGGCGACGACGCTGCCGTCCACGTCACCCAGGACGCCCCCTCGGCCCGAGGTGTAGAAGTCGGCCCCCTCGAAGCCCAGCTCGGCTCCCGTGACGTAGGTGGCGGGATCCATCATGAAGTGGCTGGGGAGGGTGCTCACCACGGTGGCGGTGGCCTCGGCGACGGCATCGGGTGTCATGGCGGATGACCCTACGTTGCGGGGCTGCTGGTGAGCAGGGTGTGCCGTCAGGTTGGCGGTGGCTCGATGCGGGTGATGGTGCCGACGCGGTCGATGGCGCGGTCGAAGGAGGCGATCGCGTCGACGCCGGTGGTCTCGGCGCAGGCGACGAGGTAGGCCTCGGCGAAGTCGATCCGATCGGTCTCGTAGACCTCGAGGGATCGGAGCAGCAGGGCGGGGTCGACGCAGACGATCGGAGGGAAGGCGATGAGTGACCGCATCGCCTCGGCAACGGCTGTCCGGGGCGTCTCGTAGAAGGACTCCAGCACGTAGACGGTCTCGGCCACGATCAGGTCGGTGAGCAGCAGCTCCTCCGCCCCCCGGAGGTAGGTGGTGGCGCGAGCGGCCATGGCGGGCGGGTCGCCCGTCAGGTGGCGGATGAGGATGTTGGTGTCGACGAAGGCGCTCACCGTCGCTCCGAGGCGCGGCCGGATCGGGTCCGACGCACGATTTCGTCCCAGGCGATGTTGCGCTTCTCCGCCGGCACTGAGATGGTCCCGGCGAGCTCGAGGAAGTCGGGGGTGCGGGCCAGGACGGCCCGGTTGCCCTCCACCCGGAAGACGACGTTGTCCCCTTCCTCGAGCCCCAAGGCGAGACGGACGCCCTTGGGCACCGTCACCTGTCCCTTCGATGTGACCTTGGCTGCGACGTCCACGGCCTCTCCTTACATCGAGTCTCTTGTAAGAATATCGCCGCGAGGGGGCGACGGCTCGATGAGGCGTCGGGCGTCTCGGCGTGATCCGAGGTCGCGAACGGCTCCGGTACTCTCGCCGGGATGCCGACGCCAGTGCTCGCCTTGCCGGAACGGCCAGAGATGGTGGTCTTCGACCTCGACGGCACGCTGTGCGACAGCGCCGAGGGCATCGTGACCCACATGGGCATGGCCTTCGCTGCGGTGGGCCTGCCGGTGCCGGAGCGGGATGTGCTCCGCGGTTGCGTGGGTCCCACCTGGGACGAGTGGCTGCCCCGCATCGGCGTGCCGGTGGATGTCGTCGCTCCCCTCCGGGCCGCCTACCGGCTGACGTACGACGCGGAGGCCCCGTCGCTCGCCATCCCGTTCCCCGGTGTCGTCTCCGCTCTGGAGCGACTGGCCGGGGCGGGGACGGCCATGGCCGTGGCCACGTCGAAGCCCGAGTATCTGGCGGCGCGCATCGTGGCGGAAGGACCGCTGGCGCCATACTTCGCCGGTGTGGCCGGGTGGGATCCGGCCGTAGGACGAATGACAAAGGCCGACTCCGTCGCCGGGGCCCTGGCCCTCCTTGGGCCGGCGGCGGTACCGGAGACGACCGCCATGGTGGGGGACCGGCTGCACGATGTCCACGGGGCGGCGATCCACGGCCTGGCCACGATCGGCGTGCGGTGGGGCTGTGCCGACCCGGGAGAGCTGGAGGAGGCCGGAGCGGCCGCCCTGGTCGAGACCCCGGAGCAGTTGGCCGATCTCCTCCTCGGTCTCTGATCGGGCGTCATCCTCGGGGACGGACGGCTGCTCGGTGACGTGGGGTCGGATCAGCCTCCGATGGCGTGGGCGCCGCCGTCGACGTGGACGATCTCGCCGGAGGTGGCGGGCAGCCAGTCGGAGAGCAGGGCGACGACGGTGCGGGCCACCGGCTCGGGGTCGGCGACGTCCCACCCCAGGGGGGCCCGCTCGGGCCAGGGGCCGGCCAGGGCGTCGAAGGCGGGGATGCTGCGAGCAGCCACGGTGCGCAGGGGGCCGGCGGCGACCAGGTTCACCCGCACCCCGGCGGGGCCCAGATCGCGGGCCAGGTAGCGCGACGCCGACTCCAGGCCGGCCTTGGCCACGCCCATCCAGTCGTAGGCCGGCCACGCCACGGTGGCGTCGAAGTCGAGCCCGACCACCGACGACCCGGGCCCCAGGAGGGGGCGCACGGCCCGGGCCAGGGCCACGTAGGAGTAGGTCGAGACGTGGAGGGCGGTGGCTACGTCGTCCCAGCCGGCGCCCAGGATGCCGTCCTCGTGGCCCAGGCAGGCCTCGGGGGCGAAGCCGACGGCGTGCACCAGGCCGTCCAGCCGCGCCCACCGCTCGCCCAGGTCGGTGGCCAGGCGCTCGAGGTGGACGGCGTCGGTGACGTCCAGCTCCAGCACGTCCACCGGGGTGGGGAGGCGCCGGGCCGCCCGCCGGGTCACGCCCAGGGCCCGGCCGAAGGACGTGAGCACCACCTCGGCCCCCTGCTCCTGGGCCAGGCGGGCGCAGGAGAAGGCGATGGACGACGGCGTGAGCACGCCGGTGACGAGGACGGTGCGGTCAGCGAGCAGCACGGGTCGGCCTTTCGGTGGGGGCTCGTTCTCTAACACGGCGTGTTGCCGTGGCGGCGCTCCGGGCGGCGGCCGAGTCGCGCCGGTCATCCGGCTTCGTCGGCGAGGGAGCCGTCGAGCCAGCGGCGGAGCACCTCGTGGCGCTGGACCTTGCCGCTGCTGGTCATGGGGAGCCGGCCCGGTGGCACCAGGACCACGTGATCGGGGGCCAGGGCCGCCACCTCCACCGCGGCCCGACGGATGGCCCGACGCACGTCCTCGGCCGCCGGCGTGGTGCCCCGTTCGGCCGATTCGGCGGCCACGACCCACTCGCCCTCCGGGGTGCCGATGGCGGTGACCCGGCCGGACCGCACCCCCGGGGCCCGGCCCATGACCCCCTCGAGGGCCGGGGCGTGGAGGTTGCGGCCCCGGGTGACGATGTGGTCGTCGCCGCGGCCGCAGACGTAGAGCCAGCCGTCGTCGTCGAGGAAGCCCACGTCGGCGGTGCGCAGGGTGCCGTCGGGGCCGGCCAGCGAACGCCCGTCGGCATCGCGTCCCACGGCCGGGGCGTCCACGGTGATGGGCCCGATCTGGCCCGGGTCGGCGTCGACGCCCACCGTGTAGCCGGCGAGGGGCGGGCCGCTGGCCGTGATCTCCAGGACAGGGCCGCCTTCGGCGGGTGCGACCCGCCGTCCCTCGCCCAGGGCGACGGGGTCGAGGCCCTCGGCCCGCCACGGATCCCGGGCCCGGGTGATGGCGGCGGCCACCCCCAGCTCGGCCAGGCCGTAGGCGGGGCTGAGGGCGGTGGGGGAGAGGCCGTCGCGGGCGAAGCACTCGGCCACGGCCCGCAGCGTCTCGGCCCGGACGATCTCCCCGCCGATGTCGGCGCAGCGCACGTGGCGGAGGTCGAGGCGGCGGGAGGGGCGCTTGGCCATGGCGAGGCGGTAGCCGAAGTCGGGGCCGCCGGTGAAGGTGCCCTTCCAGGTGTCGAGCACCTCCAGCCAGGTACCCGGGGAGCGGAGGAAGTCCTCGGGGGGGAGCAGGACGACCGTGCCCTCGGCGATGCGATCGGGAGAGCAGGCGATGATCGAGGAGAGGAACGTGCCGAGGAGGCCCATGTCGTGGGACAGGGGGAGCCAGGTGACGGTGGCGTCGCCCGGTTCCGGTCCCAGCCGGTCGAGCATGGCGGCCATGTTCACCCCGAGGGCCTCGCCGTCGATCAGCACCCCGCGGGGGGTGCCGGTCGAGCCCGAGGTGAACTGCACCAGCTCGAAGCCAGGCCGGGGATCGAGGCGTCCCGGTCGGAGCTCGGAGTGGGGGAGGGTAGCGACGCCGAGGGCGTCGAGGAGGGGGGCCAGGTCGTCGCGCACGACGAGGCGGGACACGCCGTGGGCCTGGCAGACGGCCTGGACGAAGGCCCCGTAGGCGACGGGGTCGGCGGCCCGGGCGGGGTAGGGCACCGACACGAGACGGGTGCCGCCGACGATGGCGCCGAGGAGCAGCTCGACGGAGGGCCGGTCGTTGGTGAGGATGGCGGCGACGGTTCCGTCGGCGGCGCCGGCCCCGAGGTGGAGGCCCTGTTCGGCGAGGGTGGCGGCCCGGATGGGTGAGCCCGTCGGCCCGAAGACGATGGCGGCTCCGTCGAGGCCGGCCTCGACCTGCGCCCCCAGGTCCGTTCGGGCGCGCCGCGTCCCCTCCCCGGTCTCGTCCCCCCGGTTGTCCATGGCATCTCCCCTGATCCGTCGAGGCGCCGACGGCCCCCCGTCCGCCGGGATCTTCCCACACTGTTGACGCCAGCTGACAGGAGCTGCCGGCCGGCTGGAGGTCAGATGTGGACCAGGCGGAGGGAATCGGTGGCCACGCCCTTGTAGTCGGGGGAGCCGGAGAGGACGGCCACGAGGTCGCCGGTGCGGAGGAGCCCCTGGCTGCGAGCCACGTCGATGGCGGCACCGACCTGGCGCACGGGGTCGTAGGGTCCGGGCTGCTCGATGGGGGTGGCGCCCCACGACAGGGTGAGCTGGCGCAGGGTGCGGGGGTCGGTGGAGAAGCCGAGGATCGGCATGCGGGGCCGGTAGCGGGCGATGGAGCGGACGGTGAAGCCGGTGCGGGTGATGCAGATGATCGACGATGCGCCGCTCTCGGACGCGGCCCGCCACGCCGCGTTGGTCATGGAGTTGGTGACGACGTCGTCGACGGAGCCGCCGAGGTCGCGGTTGAGGCGGTTGACCTTGGCCGCCCAGCCGTCGTAGTCGAACTCCTCGTCGGCCCGGCGGGCGATGCGGGCCATGGTGGCGACGGCGAGGGCGGGGTCGTGGCCGATGGCCGTCTCGCCCGAGAGCATCACGGCGCTCGACCCGTCGAAGACGGCGTTGGCGATGTCGGAGGTCTCGGCCCGGGTGGGCGAGGGAGCCGACACCATGGACTCCAGCATCTGAGTGGCGGTGATGGCGGGGCGGCCCAGGGCGATGCAGCGGTGGAGGATCCTCTTCTGGAGGTGGGGGAGCTCCTCCAGGGGCATCTCGGCGCCGAGGTCACCGCGGGCGACCATGACCGCCCCGGCCGCCTCGATGATGCCGTCGAGGTTCTCGACGGCGGCCCGGGTCTCGATCTTGGCGATGATCATGGGGCCGGCGGGGTGGGGCTCGGTGCCGACGCGGCGGATGTCGTGGGCGGAGCGCACGAAGGAGACGGCCACCATGTCGGCTCCCTCGGTGACGAAGGCGTCGAGCAGGTGGAGGTCGTGCTCGGTGGGGGTGGCCATGCGCAGCCGCTCGGACGGGATGTGCACGCCGGGTCGGCCCTGGAGGAGGCCGCCGTGGAGCACCCGGGCCCGGAGGCAGTCGGGATCGGCTGAGATCACCTCGACGACCACGGCGCCGTCGCCGAAGGTGAGGCGGTCGCCGGCGTGCATGTCGCGGAGCAGGCCGGCGTGGTCGATGTGGACGAGTTCGGTGGTGCTGGCCTCGTCGCCGGGCTCGAGACGGAGCTCGTTGCCGTCGACGAGGGGAGCGCCGCCCTCGGGGAAGCTGCCGGCCCGCACCTTGGGCCCGGGGAGGTCGACGAGGATGCCGAGGGGGCGGCCGATCGACTCCTCGACGCGGCGCAGGCGGCGGTAGCGGTCGATGGCGTCGTCGAGGGTGCCGTGGGAGAGGTTGATGCGGATGACGTCGGCCCCGGCCTCCACCATGTCCTTGAGCACGGCCTCGGACTCGGAGGCCGGTCCCATGGTGGCGATGATCTTCGTGCGGCGCATCACCCGATCAAGTATGACGGCCCGGCCTGCCACCGCGGTGCCGTGTTCTCAGAACGTCAGAAGGTGCTCACCTCCGTGTCATCCCCGACCGTGACCTCCAGTCCTCCCGTCGTCGCCTGGCTGCGCACGTTCCGTCCCCGTCGGGGTCCGGTCACGGCGGGGGATGTGGCCCGGGCGGCGGGAGGCGCCTTCGCCGGGATCCTCGTCACCGCGCTGGTCGGGCGGGGCCTGTCATGGGGACCGACGGAGCTCGCCTGGCTGGTGGCCCCGATGGGGGCGTCGTCGGTGCTGCTGTTCGCCGTGCCGGCCAGCCCGCTGGCTCAGCCGTGGTCGCTGATGGGGGGCAACGTCTCGGCCGGGTTCGTGGGGATCGCCGCCGCCCACCTCTTCGACGACCCGCGCCTGGCCGCCGCGGTCGGCGTGTCGGCGGCCATCGCCGTGATGATCCTGCTGGGCTGCACCCATCCGCCAGCCGGGGCGGTGGCCCTCACCGCGTCACTGGGGGGTCCGGCCATCCAGCAGCAGGGCTTCGCCTTCGCCCTGTGGCCGGTGGGGGTGAACTCGCTGTGTCTCTTGCTGGTGGCCGTGGCCTTCAACAACCTGAGCGGTCGCCGCTATCCGCACGTCGCCCCGCCGCCGATGGCCGCGGCTCAGCCGACCGCCGACGTGGTGCCGACGGTGCGGGCAGGGGTGCAGGTGGCCGACGTGGAGGCAGCCATGCGGGAGCGGGGCGCCGCGCCCGACATGCTCCCCGAGGACGTGGTGGCGCTGGTGCGGGAGGCCGAGGTGCACGCCATGGACCGGCGCCTGGGCGGGATGCGGGTGGCCGACCTCATGGCCCGGGACGTGGTCACGGCCTCGGAGCATGACAGCTTGTACCGGGTCCGGCTGCTCCTGAACCAGCACGCGGTGAAGGCGGTGCCGGTGCTGGACGAGGGGCGCCGGGTGGTGGGCATCGTGAGCATCACCGACCTGTTCAACCGCGACCCCGGCGACCTCGACCCCGTGGCCACCGTGATGACCCGGGACGTCACGACCATCGGGCCGGACGCTCCGGCAGCGGCCTTGATCACCCTGATGGCCGACGTGGGCTACCGGCACGTGCCGGTGGTCGACGACGTCGGCGTGCTGGCGGGCCTGGTCACCCGGGCCGAGCTGGTGGCTGCCCTCACCCGCGCCCTGCTCGACCAGGCCTGATCCACGGAGGAGCGGATCGGAACAGCTCGACGGCCGCTCGGCGGGGACGAAACGGTGGCGCCGGAGCGGGTGAGCTCGCCGACGGACGCCGTTGCGAGCGATCTGGAGCTCCCTCGCAGCACCCGGAGCCAGGAGCAGAGCGCCTCGCTGTTGGAACGCTCCTCACGCCACTCCTACTTCGCTCTCGTGAGCTGGCGATTCGCTGGCGATTCGCCAGCTCACGAGAGCAAGTAGGAGTGGCTGTCACACCCTTGGTGCAGAGTGGGTGCACGGCGTCCCTCCTCGGCGGCGGATCACGGTCTCACGATCGTCGTGATGTTGTTCGCACGTTCGGGGGTTTCCCGATGATCTCTTCCTCTTCGTGGTCGGGTCGCTCACCCGGCCATCATCCGTGTCCTTCGGGCAACGACCTGATTCCCGGTCGTCCCCCGAACCTGGGCGACCCGCGGACCTTTCGGAACCGGCTGAAGGCGGGGATGGCCCCGCGGCAGCGGATGGAGGCGCACCTCCGGCGAGAGGCCCTGACGTGGGAGCTGCACGAGCTCGACCGGTCGATGGTGGCGACTGCGGAGCGTCGCCTCGATCTGCTCGACGAGTTGGCCGACCTGCGGGAGCACCTGTGGCCTGCGGTGCCCTGGCAGCGCGGTCGTCGTCCCCCTGGCATCGGGGCCGGCCCGTTGCCGGCGGCTACTGAGGGCGCTCGGCCGCTCGCTGGGGTGGCCCTTCGCCACGCCTGTCTCCAGACCTTGGACCGCCACGGCGAGCTTCCCTTGGTCGACATCCATGCCTGGCTTCACCGTTACGGGTACCTCGTGGCCGGTGCTCACCCGGTCAAGGTCCTGGCCGACGCCCTGGGCCACGAACACGACGCCGGCCGAGCCGTTCGCATCCGCCGGGGCGTGTACGACCTGGCCCCGGGCTTCCGTGATCGCCCGCGACAAGAACCGGGCTCGAGGGACGACGGTGATCCCATCCCCCCTGTCGATCCCGTGACCGACCCTCCCTTCGGCCTGCGAGCCGACCCGCTCCCTCGATCCGCACCGGCCGAGGAGCACCGGCGTGAAGCGACGGGATCAGGGGACGAATCGATGGCTCATGCGGGGCTCGGTGAGGAAGTGACGGGGTCAGGCCGGGTCGGGCTCCAGCCTTCGTCGCACCGATGCCATGTGCACCGGCAGATGGCCGCTCTCGTCCTCGTACCCCTCACCCCACACGGTGCGGAGCACCACCCCACGGGTCATCAACCGGTCGGGACGGCGCACCAGGCCTCCACCTCGTCACGCTCGCCGTCGCGGACCGAGAGGATGACGATCGGCACCGGAGACCAACCCCGCCAGGGCTCCGGCGGATCTGGGGTTCGTCGTCCACCACGAGGACCGCCTGCGGCGTCACGGTCCCTCCCGGGGGACCGTCGGCAGGGAGAGAGCGACGGTGAGACCACCGCCAGGGGTGTCGCCTCGGCGGGGGCCTACGGCAGGCGGCTGAACCAGAGGAGGGAGAGAGCGGAGCTGGCGAACATGAGGGCCAGGGCGACGCCGATGAACCACAGGACGAGCTCCCGGAACTCGATGCTGAAGCCGACGGCCGAGCCGATGTTGCGGTACACCTCGCGCAGCTCGGCCTCGGTAGCGGCGGTGTAGGCCCGCCCGTCGGTGTCGTCGGCGATCTCCTTCAGGGACTCGCGGTCGACCTCGACCCGTGAGGGCCCCACGTCGCCGGGGAGGACGATGACCCCGTCGTCGGTGCCGAAGGCGATGGTGTGCACCGGGATGTCCTCGGCGCGGGCGGCGTTGGCGGCCACCGAGTTGGGGCGGCCGACGGTCCGCTTGCCGTCGGACATGAGGACGATGCGGGCGGGGATCTCGGCATCGGGGTCGTCGCCGTCGGCGAGGGGGGCCCGTTCGATGGCCTGGAGCGAGGCGAAGATCCCCTCGCCGATGGCCGTGCCCTCTCCCAGCTCCAGCCGGTTGATGGCCTCCTGCACCTCGGTGCGGTCGGTGGTGGGCGGCACCTCGATGGTGGCAACGCCGTTGAAGCTCACCAGCCCCACGTTGATCTTGGGCGGGAGGATCTCGAGGAACGTGCTGGCCGCGTTCTGGGCCGCGGTGAGCCGGTCGGGCCGCACGTCCTCGGCCATCATCGAGAGCGACGTGTCGATGGCCAGGATCACCGTCGCCCGCTCGCGGGGCACCCGTTCCTCGCGGGCCGGCCGGGCCAGGGCGATCACCAGGGACGACAGGGCGAGCAACAGGAGGACGGCCGGGATGTGGCGACGCCAACCCGGGGAGCGGGGGGCGACGCTCTGCAGCAGGTCGAGGTTGGTGAACCGCACGGCGTAGGCCCGCCGCCGGGTCTGGAGGATCACGTAGATCGCGGCGATGACGGCCACGAGGAGGAGGAGCCACAGGCGGCTGGGGGCCAGGTAGGTGATGGCGATCATCGGAGGACGACCAGCTGATGACGGTGACCGTCAGGGCGGCGGGTGGTGATCATGACGTTGCCTGTCGGGCCATGCCGCTGACCCGGTCGCGGCGTCGGGCGGCGAAGTGCACGATGTCGAGCAGCCAGTCCCGGTCGGTGCGGAGCTGGAGGTGGTCGGCGCCGGCCCTGCGGATGGCGCCGGCGATGGCGGAGCGCTGAGCGGCGGCGGCGGCGTAGCGCTCCCGGACCTTGGGGTTCGCCGTCTGGATCTCCATGGCCTCACCGGTGCGGGGGTCGACCAGGGATAGGACGCCGACCGACGGCAGCTCGACCTCGCGAGGGTCGACGATCTCGATGCAGAGGGTCTCGTGGCGCACGGCGATCTGGGCCAGGCCTTGCTGCCAGGTCTCGGGCGGGGCCAGGAAGTCCGAGACCACGACGGCCAGGCCCCGCCGTCGGGCCACCCCGCCAAGCGTGCGCAGGGCCCCCTCCAGGTCGGTGGAGCCCGAGGGGTGGCGGGCGGCGGTGATGAGGCGGTGGAGCACGGCCAGGAGGTGATCCTTGCCCCCGCGGGCGGGGACGATCTGGGCGCCGTCGGGCCCGGCCAGCACGGCGCCGATGCGGTTGCCGGTGCGGTGGGTGAGGAAGCCGACGGCCGTGGCGGCGGAGACGGCCAGGTCGCGCTTCTCGCACCACGCCGTGCCGAAGTCGAGGCTCGGCGAGTCGTCGGCCAGGATCCAGCACTCCATCTCGCGATCGGCGATGGTCTCCCGGATGTGGGGCTCGAGCATGCGGGCGGTGACGTTCCAGTCGATGCGCCTCACGTCGTCTCCGGGGGCATAGACGCGGGTCTCGCCCTGCTCGGAGCCATGACCGGGCACCAGGCCCAGGTACTCGCCGTGGAGCAGGCCGTCCAGGCGGCGACGCACGACCAGGTCGAGGCGGCGGAGCACCTCGGACGGATCGCTCTGGGCCACGCGGGGCGGGGCGTGGGCGGGCGGAGCGGCCATGGTCAGGCCGGCCGGGCGGGGTCGGACGGCCCCCACGGGGTCGCGCCGTAGGTGCCCGTGCGGGGAGGCTCGGCGTAGCCGGTGCCGTCGGGGTGGCGATGGGTGGGATCGGCCGAGGTCGGTCCCGCCGGCCCCGGTCCTGGCCCGCCTGGCGCCGGACCGGGGGCGACGGGAGCCGGGCCGAGTGAGGCCGGGACGGAGGCCGGGCCCTGTCGGGGGGCGGGCACGGTGGCCAGCACCCGGGACAGGATCTGGTCGGGGGTGACGCCCTGGGCCAGGGCCTCGTAGGAGAGGACGAGGCGGTGGCGGAGCACGTCGGGAGCCACGTCGAAGACGTCCTGCGGGGTGACGTGGTCCCGGCCCCGCAGCAGGGCGAGGGCCCGGCCGGCCCGGACCAGGCCCAGGCTGGCGCGGGGCGAGCCGCCGTAGGTGACCAGGGGCTCGATGTCGGAGAGGGCGTAGTTGGCCGGGTAGCGCGTGGCCAGCACGACGGTGACGGCGTAGTCGACGACGGGACGGTCCACCCGCACGGCGTCCACGGCCTGTTGGAGGCCGAGGAGCTCCTCCACCGAGAGCACCTGCTCCGCCTCCGGGGGCCGGACGCCCATGCGGTAGACGATGTCGACCTCCTCACCGGCGGTGGGGTAGTCGATCACCACCTTCATCAGGAACCGGTCCCGCTGGGCCTCGGGGAGGGGGTAGACGCCCTCGGACTCGATGGGGTTCTGGGTGGCGAGCACGAGGAACGGCTCGGGCACGGGGAACGTCTTGCCACCGATGGAGACCTGGCGTTCGGCCATCACCTCCAGGAGGGCCGACTGCACCTTGGCCGGGGCCCGGTTGATCTCATCGGCCAGGAGGAAGTTGACGAAGACCGGGCCCAGCTCGATGTCGAAGGCCTCGCGGCTGGCCCGGAAGATGCGGGTGCCCATGACATCCGCGGGCAACAGGTCGGGCGTGAACTGGATGCGGGCGAAGGAGCCGCCCACGGTGTGGGCCAGGGTCTCGGCCGCCAGGGTCTTGGCCAGGCCGGGCACGCCCTCCAGCAGCACGTGGCCCTGGGCCAACAGGCACACCATGAGGCGTTCGAGGGGCCGGTCCTGGCCCACGATGACCCGGCGGATCTCCGTCTGCACCCGCTCGAGCTGGCTCGCCGCCTCGGCGGGTGTCGGAGGGGACGGGGATGAGGCGGGCGCGGGCGCGTCGGGCATCGGGCCAGGCTAGAGGGCCGCCACCGGGTCCTGGCCGGCAGCCCGGAACCATCGGGGCCAGGGCCGGGGCCTACCCTGCGGGCATGCGGCTGCTGGTGGTCGAGGACGAGGTCGACCTGGCCGAGGCGCTGGCCCGGGGACTGCGTCGCGATGGCTACGCCGTCGATGTGGCCCACGACGGGGACGAGGCGGTGAACCGCCTCCGGGTGACGGCCTACGACCTGGTCTGCCTCGACCTCAACCTGCCCGACACCGACGGCCTGACCCTGTGCCGGCGGCTGCGGACCGAGGCGGCGCTGGTGCCCGATCCCGACGTCCCCCCACCCCGGGTCCTGATGCTCACGGCCCGGGACTCGGTCGAAGACCGGGTGGCCGGCCTGGACGAGGGGGCCGACGACTACCTGGTCAAGCCGTTCTCCTACGCCGAGGTGGCGGCCCGGGTGCGGTCGCTGCTGCGCCGGGACGGAGGCCGCACCGGCTCCGAGGTCCGGGTGGGGCCCCTGCGCCTGGACGCGGCCCGCTTCGAGGCCTGGCGGGGCGAGCGCCGCCTGGACCTGACGGCCAAGGAGTTCGCCCTCCTGCGCTACTTCATGGTCCACCCCGGCCACGTCCTCTCCCAGGAGCGCCTCCTGGAGCACGTGTGGGACGAGCACGCCGACCCCTTCACCAACACGGTGCGGGTCACCGTCGGCACCCTGCGGCGCAAGCTCCACGTCGAGGACGAGCCGGCCCTGATCGAGACGGTCGTGGGCCGGGGGTACCGCCTGGTCGACGAGGCCGGCGACGAGGGTGACCCCGACGGCGGGATCCGGTGACGCGGGGCCAGGGGGCGGGTGCGGGCGCCGCCGACGACACCCGCACCTCGGGCCGCATCACCACGCCCCGCATCGAGCGGGTGGCCCTGCGCCTGCCCGACTGGATGGGCTCCATCCGCTTCCGCCTCACCGCCCTCTACTCCCTCGTGCTGTTCGGCCTGGACGCAACCCTCGTCGCCGGCATCTACCTGGCCCTGGCCGCCCGGCTCGACGACACGCCCGTGTCCCGGGACGTCCCCGTCGTCCGGGTCCAGCCCCTCCCCGGCGGGGGCACCCTCGTCCAGGAGGGCACCATCCCGGTGGTGGACCTGCAGACCTTCGAGCAGGAGGTGAACCGGCGGGCCCTCCAGCTCCTGCGGACCTACACGTTCTCGGCCCTGGCCGTCCTGTTCGTGGCCAGCCTCGGCGTGGGCTGGCTGGTGGCCGGGCGCGTGCTGGCGCCCATCGACCGCATCAACGCCGTGGCTCGCGACATCCAGGCCACCGACCTGTC
>CAZXRA010000184.1:0-14926 GCA_964643485.1 uncultured Iamiaceae bacterium
CTCGAAGTAGAGCTTGTCGCTGATGTCGAAGTCGGTGGAGACGGTCTCGGGGTTCGAGTTGACCATGATGGTCTCGAAGCCCGCCTCGCGCAGCGCCAGCGCCGCCTGCACGCAGCAGTAGTCGAACTCGATGCCCTGGCCGATGCGGTTGGGGCCGCTCCCCAGGATGACGATCTTGCGCCGGTCCGTGGCCGGCGCCTCGCTCTCCTCCTCGTAGGAGGAGTAGAGGTAGGGCGTGGCGGCGGGGAACTCCCCCGCGCAGGTGTCCACCATGTGGTAGGTGGGGCGGACGCCCAGCTCGCCCACCTCTGGGGCAGCGACGAGGAGGCCGTGCGCGCCCGGCGCCACGACCTCGACCTGCGTCCCACCTTCAAGACGGTCGACACCTGCGCGGCGGAGTTCGAGGCGTCGACCCCGTACCACTACTCCACCTGGGAGGACGACGACGAGGTCGTCCACACCGACCGGCCGGTGGTCATCATCCTCGGGTCGGGCCCCAACCGCATCGGCCAGGGCATCGAGTTCGACTACTGCTGCGTCCACGCCAGCTTCGCCCTGCGGGACGCCGGGTTCGAGACGGTGATGGTCAACTGCAACCCGGAGACGGTCAGCACCGACTACGACACGTCCGACCGCCTCTACTTCGAGCCCCTCACCACCGAGGACGTCGACGCCGTGCTCGCCGCCGAAGCGGCCCAGGGCGAGCTGCGGGGCGTCATCGTCAGCCTGGGCGGGCAGACGCCTCTCAAGCTGGCCGGCGGCCTCGACCCCGCCCTGGTGCTGGGGACCAGCCCGGCCTCCATCGACCTGGCCGAGGACCGCGACCGCTGGAACGCCCTGTGCGCCGAGCTGGGCATCCCCCAGCCCGCCGGGGGCACGGCGGTGACGATCGATGCGGCCCTGGCCATCACCGGCCAGATCGGTTACCCCGCTCTCGTCCGCCCCAGCTACGTGCTGGGGGGCCGGGCCATGGAGATCGTCTACGACGACGACCAGCTCCGCCGGGCCATGGCTGCCCTGTCCGGCTTCGGCTCCCTCGGCCGGGAGGGCGGGCTGTCGGCCGAGCGGCCGGTGCTCGTCGACCGCTTCCTGGAGGACGCCACCGAGGTCGACGTCGACGCCTTGCGCGACGCCACCGGTGAGGTCGTGATCGGCGCGGTGATGGAGCACGTCGAGGAGGCCGGGGTCCACTCCGGCGACTCGGCCTGCGCCATCCCGCCCTACTCCCTGACCCCGGCGGTCGTGAACGTCATCGAGGACCACGCCCGCAGCATCGCCACCGCCCTGGAGGTGGTCGGGCTCATCAACGTCCAGTTCGCGGTGAAGGACGACGAGGTCTACGTCATCGAGGCCAACCCCCGGGCCAGCCGCACCGTCCCCTTCGTGGCCAAGGCCACCGGGGTGCCCCTGGTGAAGGTGGCGGCCCGGCTCATGGTCGGTGCCACCCTGGCCGAACTGCGGGACGAGGGCCTGCTCCAGCCGCCGGTCACCGGCCACGTGGCCGTGAAGGAGGCGGTGCTCCCCTTCAACCGCTTCCCCGACGCCGACCGGGTGCTGGGGCCGGAGATGCGCTCCACCGGCGAGGTCATGGGCATCGACGAGACCTTCGGCCTGGCCTTCGCCAAGAGTCAGATCGCCGCCGGCGACCGCCTGCCCGAAGGGGGGTGCGCCTTCGTCTCCCTGGCCGACCGGGACAAGGCCGGCGGCGTCGAGGCCGCCCGCCGCCTGGTCGAGCTGGGCTTCACCATCGCCGCCACGTCGGGAACGGCCGCCGCCCTCCAGGCGGCCGGCGTGCCCGTGGCCGAGGTGCTGGGCAAGCTGGGTGAGGACGAGGGGCGCACCGCCGTCGACCTCATCCGCGAGGGCACCTGCACCCTGGTGGTCAACAGTCCCCGAGGTCGCGGGCCCCGGGCCGACGGCGCCTACATCCGGCGCGAGGCCGGGGTGGCCGGCATCCCCATCCTCACCACGGCCGCCGCGGCCCGGGCCGCGGCCGAGGGCATGGCCGACTGGCGGACCCACCCGCTCCAGGTCCGGTCCCTCCAGTCTCTCCACGCCGCGGGACGGGCCCGATCCTGATGCGGGGCCGCAGGCGCCGACCGGGCACCGTCGACACGGCGGTGCGCATCGGGTCGGTGGCCCTGCCCCACCCGGTCATGACGGCCTCGGGCACGGCCGGGCACGGGGCCGAGCTCGACGCCTACCAACCCCTCGGGGAGCTGGGGGCGGTCGTCGTGAAGTCGCTGTCGGCCGACCCGTGGCCCGGCAACCCCGCCCCCCGGGTCCATGCCACCCCAGCCGGCATGCTCAACAGCGTCGGCCTCCAGGGTCCGGGCGCGGCCGCCTGGCTCGTCGACGACCTGCCCGGCCTGCTCGCCACCGGCGCCCGGGTCGTGGCCAGCATCTGGGGGCGCTCGGTCGACGACTACCGGCGGGCCGCCGATGTCCTGGCCGAAGCCCCCGCCCAGGTGGTGGCGGTCGAGGTCAACCTGTCGTGCCCCAACACCGAGGCCGGTCGCGACCTCTTCGCCCACGACCCCGAGGCCACGGCCGAGGTCATGGCGGCCACCGCCGGCTGCGGCCGGCCCCGCTGGGCCAAGCTCAGTCCCAACACCTCCCGCGTCGTCGAGGTGGCCGGGGCTGCGGCGGAGGCGGGGGCCGAGGCCGTCACCCTCGTCAACACGGTCATGGGCATGGCCATCGACCCCGAGACCCGCACCTACCGGCTCGGGGCGGGGGAGCGGGGGGGCGGGCTGTCCGGCCCGGCCATCCACCCGGTGGCCGTGCGGATCATCCACGACGTGCACCGGGCCCACCCGGACCTCCCCATCGTCGGTGTGGGGGGGGTCGTCGACGGGCCGACGGCGGCCGAGCTGCTGCTCGTCGGGGCCTCGGCCGTGCAGGTCGGCACGGCCACCTTCGCCGACCCGCGTGCTCCCTCCCGGGTGGCCCGCGACCTGGAACACTGGTGCCACCGCCGGGGGATCGCGTCGGTGGCCGAGCTCACCGGAGGGTTGAGATGACGGAGACCACCATGGCCACCGAGGTCGACGAGGCCGTGCGCCAGCGCCTGGCCCTCGTCCTCGATGTCGACGACATGGTCGAGGCCACCCGCCTGGCCCGGGAGCTGCAGCCGTGGTTCGGGGTGGCCAAGGTCGGCCTCGAGCTCTACAGCGCCGTCGGCCCCGACGTGATCCAGCCCCTGCGGGAGCTGGGCTACGACGTCTTCGTCGACGTGAAGCTCCACGACATCCCCACCACCGTGGGCCGGGCCGCCCGGGTGCTGGGGGCGCTGGGGGCGTCGTACGTCACCATGCACGCCTTCGGGGGGCGGGACATGCTGCGGGCCGGCGACCAGGGCCTGCGGGAGGGGGCGGCGGCCGCCGGCCTGCCCGAGCCCACTGCCCTGGCCGTCACCATCCTCACCAGCGACGGTGGCGCCCCGCCCCACATCCTGGGCAAGCGCCTGACGGTGGCCATGGAGGCCGGGTGCGGCGGCATCGTGTGCGCCGCCTCTGACCTCGAAGAGGTGCGGACCCTGGCCCCGGCCATGTTCCGGGTCGTGCCCGGCATCCGCCTGGCCGGCGCCGCCGCCCACGATCAGGCCCGTCCGGCCACACCGGGCGAGGCGGCGGCGGCCGGCGCCGACCTGCTCGTGATCGGGCGCACGGTGACACAAGCCGACGACCGCCCGGCGGCCGCCGCTGCCGTGGCCGCCGAGGTCGCCGCCGTCTGAGGTGTGTCGCGTGACACGCGATTGCCGCGCCTGGCAGAGGTTGGCGATATAGGGTGCGCGCATGCCTCAGCCCCCCCAACTGACGCCGGAGCAGCGTGAAGCTGCCCTGGCCAAGGCCGCCGCAGCCCGCCGAGCCCGTGCGGAGCTCAAGGAGAAGCTGAAGATGGGGTCGCTCAGCCTGTCGACCGTGCTCGACCAGGCCGAGAGCGACGCCGTCGTCGGCAAGACCAAGGTTCTGGCCGTGATCGAGTCCCTCCCCGGTGTCGGCAAGGTCAAGGCTCGCCGCACCATGGAGGAGATCGGCATCGCCGAGACCCGCACCCTCAAGGGCCTCGGAGCCCAGCAGCGCAAGGCTCTCCTCGACGCCTTCAGCGACTGACACCTCCAGGCCCGATCCGTCGCCGTCGGCCGGGCCCCTACGCTGGTGGAAGTGAGTCGCATCGTCGTCGCCGTCGACGGTGCCGAGGGGGTGGGCAAGACCTCGGCTTGTCAGGCCCTCGGCCGAGCGGTCGGGGGCACGGTGGTGCCCGACTTCAGCACGACGGTGGTCGGTCGGTACCTCGCGGACTCCGTGCTGTCCGAGCCCCACGTGTTCATGGACTCGGAGCTGGCCCAGAGCCTCCTCTTCCTGGCGGATCACGCCATCCGGGTCGACGCCCTGCGCCGCCGGCCGACGGACGGGTCGGAGCTGGCGTGGCTGGAGCGCGGCGCGGCGTCGAAGCTGGTGTACCAGGCGCAGGTGCTGACCCGAACCATGGCGCGGGAGCAGGCGTTGGCCCTGCTCGGGCCCTTGGTCGAGGCCCTGCCCGGGGCCGACGTCGCCGTCCTCCTCGTCGCCGACGTCGAGACGCTGGCCCGGCGACTCGTCGACCGCGGCGAGCGGGTCGACGCTGAGCGGATGGCCTTCATCGAGGAGGCCCAGGCCACCCTCGTCGCCCGGTCGCCGTCGTCGGTTCCCCTCATCGACACCACCGCGCTGACCGCGGAGGAGACCGCGGATCGGATCCTGGCCTCCTTGCGCTCGGCTCACCCGTGGGTGGGATTGGGTCGATGACCGGGGGGGACGGGTTCGTCCTGATCTCGTACCTCGCCGACGGGCCCGAGGTGGTGCTCGATGCTCCCCCCGATCCGCACCGCCGCCCGTTGGCCTTCGACATCGTCATCGGTCGGCCGACGGTCCAGGTCGTCCTCCCGGACCTCGGCCGGGATGCGGAGGTGGTGCTGCGCTGCGCCCGTCCGGCCGAGGCCACCCTGGTCGCGAACCAGCCGTGCGTGCTGCGCACCGCCGTCGCCCCCGAGGCGTCGCTGCGCCTCTCGGTCGAGGCCCAGGTGGTCGCTCTCCACCCGCAAGGGACCCTGCGCCTGGCCCGTGCGGACAGGATCGGGACCCTGAGGTGCGAGGCGACGGACCGGTTGCGGGTGGAGGCGGCGCTGACTGTCGACGAGGTGGTGGTCGAGGGGTGCACGACGGTGAGCACCGGATCGGGCATCTCTCTCGGCATCCGCCGCCTGCGGGGCTCGGGCGCCGTCATCCTCGACGGGGCGGAGCTCGTCCTCGGGGACGGGCCGGCCGAGGCCGGGGACGAGCTCGCGATCGCCGGGGCGGGCCACCTGGAGGTGACTGCGGGAACCCATCGTCTGACCCTCTCGGGTTCGGACCTGGCCGTCGCCGTGGGAGAGCGGGCCGTGCTCGTCGCCGACGGCCGGGTGGGTCGGGTCGAGGTCGGGGCGCAGGGCACCCTCGAGGCCCCTCCCGGCTCGGACGGCCTGCGGCCCTCGTCCCTGGCCTGTGGCGACGGGGCCCGGGTGCTCGGCCTGGTGCCCTACGACCTCGACGAGGCATCCATCCGGTCCCTGCGCCAGGCGGCGCGGGTGACCTTGCACCTGCCCGGTTCCCACGCCGAGCACCTGAAGGCTGCCGTCCGATCGGCCCCGGCCGGCACGGATCTGTCGTGGCGATGGCGAGAGCTCACGGCCGTGGTGGCGGACGCCGCGGGTCCGCCCCTCGTCCGGGCCCGGTGCGCCGAGGCGGAGATGGAGGCCCGGAGGATCGAGGCGGGATGGTCGCTCACCGGCGTGGCCCTCACCGGCTACCGGGCCCTCGGGTACGGGCTGCGCCCCCTGCGCCCGTGGCTCCTCCACGCCGCCCTGTGCGTCGTGCTCGCCGCCGTCCTGGCCGCGACCGGGGACCTGTCCGTTCGTGAGGATGTGCTGCGCGCCCCGCAGCTCTTCTTCGCCGGCCTCGGTTTTTTGGACATTCCCGCCATCGAGCTGGTCGCCGTCCCGGGGGTGTGGGACACGGCGGCGTGGATCCTGGCCAGCGTCTCGGGCCTGGCCGCGGGGGTGGCCAGCGTCCTGAGCCTGCGGCCGTACCTCAGCCGGGCCTGAGGATCATGTGACGGTCGGGTCGACGGTGCTCTCGAAGTAGAAGGGTGAGCGGAAGCGCTCCGGATAGGTATCGGTGTAGCGGGGGAGGACGGGCGCGGCCGGGAGGGCCTCCCGCACGGAGCAGGTGAGGGGAGCCAGGGCGTCGATGACGGCCTCGAGGGCGGTCAGGTGCCGGTACTTGGCGATGGCGTTGGCCACCGGTTCGAAGAGCTCGGCCTCCTCCATCCCGGTGTCGATGTCCTCGAGGGCGTACCAGCCGTGCTCGGAGAACTCCTCCGGATCGGGGTGCACGTCCTCGTCGGGGACGAGGACCAGGAACGTCATGTCCACGAAGCGGACGCCGCCCCGGGTCAGCACCGAGCAGGCCAGGAGCGGGCCGAAGCGGTACGTCCCGGGGCCGAGGCGCTTGACCATGAGAGCTTCGAGGGCGGCATCGATCGGACCGTCCTTGGTGAGGTTGCCCCCGACCGTCGCCAACTGCCGCCGGCCCACGCCCCGCAGCTTCCGACCGAGGAACAGGCGCCCGGTGGAGCTGGCCACGATGAGGCTGCCGATGGCCACCGACGGCGAGCGCTTCTGGCGGGCGATGCCCTTGAGGTGCTCCCGGAAGCCGTCCTGGAAGCGCTGCACGCCGGGGACGGGAAGGGCGTGGCCGACCGGTGAGACGTGGCCGTCGCCGGTCAAGCGGGCCCGGGTGTCCGAGATGGCGGCGCACCGTTCGACGAGGGCGGCGCCACCGTCGTGGGGGTCGATGACGATCACGGCCGGGCGCTTGCGGGCCAGGTTCTCGATGCGGGCCTCGACGAACGCCCACATGCCGTCCTTCACCGCAGCCTGGCTGCCGAGGAGCAGGACGATGCCGTCCAGGTCGCCCTGGAGCAGGCCGGCGAGCACCGCCGCACCCTGTCCCGCCGGCTCGCCGGTGGCGGCGTCCACCTCGACGATCTCGACGGCGATGTCGGACGGCTGGACCTCCGGGTCGTGCTTGAGCTTCGGGTTCTCTTCGATCAGCAGCGGGATGGTCGCTCCCTCGAGGAGGCCGAAGGTCTCGAGCTCGGCGCGGTCCTCGGTGGCGACCAGTAGCAGGAAGTCGAGGAGGGCCATCAGGTCGGCCCGGTCGTTGCCGGAGCGTCCGCCGGAGTCAGGGTGGTGTCGCCGAGGTCCCAGTTCGACGACAGCCAGCGGGCGCCCGCGGTGCGGGCCAGCTCGGCCTGGGCGATGGCTGCGATCTCGCTCGAGAAGTGATGACGTTCGTCGTTCACGACGACGTAGTCATAGGCCCAGGCGTGGCCCACCTGCTGGCGGGTGACGGCCAACCGGCTCGTCAGGTTGTCCTCAGCGGCCCGGGCCTGGATGCGCTCGACGGCCTGGTCCGGGTGACCCGGCACGACGAAGATGCCCACGACCCTGCGGTGCGACATGCCGCGCAGCCGGTGAAAGCCCTGCGGCTCCAGCTCCACGATCCAGGGGGCGGGGTCCTCGTCGGAGAGCAGGCTGGAGGGGGCGCCGTACCAGTGGTCGGCGTAGGTCCGGGTGTACTCGGCGAAGCCACCCGCGTCGCGCCGGGCCATGAAGTCCTCGACGGTCACGAAGTGGTAATCGACCCCATCGACCTCGCCGGGTCGGGGAGACCGCGTGGTGCAGGTGGGTTGGCGATGGAAGCCCGCCGCCTGGAGCTGGGCCAGCGCGGTGCCCTTGCCGGCTCCGCTGGGGCCGGAGAGGACGACTAGGAGGGGAGATCGACGTTGGTGCACGGCTGCTCTCTCGCGATGTGGATGCGGTCACTCGTCGTAGTCGAACGAGGCGATCCGCGCCCGGACCGATGGGCTGAAGAAGATCTGGACGGCCGAGTCACGATGGCGGAGGCCCCGAGCGGTGTAGGTGACGTCGTCCCCAGCGATGGCGATCAGGCCCGCCGCCTCGAGGAGCTCGAGCTCTCGGCCGAAGACATCGCCCATCCCCTGCCCGAACTCGTCGGCGAAGTCGCTGGCGCTGACCAGGCCCAGCCCGAGGATCATCGCCTTGCGCATGCGTTCGTCGGTGGTGAGGAGCAGGCCGTCGGTGACCGGGCTCGTCCCGGCGTCGACCCGGACTCGATGCTCGGCGACGGCCCGACGACGGTGCCGGACGCTGTAGCCGTTCCGCAGGTCCACGTGGCGCAGGTAGCTCCGGGCCCCGGCACCGAAGCCGAGGATGTTCTGGCTCTTCCAGTGCAGCGACTTCTGCAGGTAGCCGTGGGCGACCCGTGTCCAACGGACGTTGCTCTCCTGCCGGTAGCCGGCTGCGCCCAGGGCCTCCCGGGCCATGTCGTAGAGGCGGTAGGTCTCCCGGGCCGCGACGCCGCGCCTCCCGGTGCGGGCGAACCCTGTGTGGGGGCGATGGGTGAGGACATAGGCGCAGATCGTCTGCGGCGCGGCATCGATCACCTCGGCCAGGGACCGGGCCCACGATCGATCCGTCTGGCCGGGCAGGCCATAGATGAGATCGATGCACACGTTCTCGATGCCGGCCTCGTCGGCGGCGACCTGGAGGGCGGTAGGGCCCTGGCGGGCCGACCGCCGTCCGATCTGGAGCACCTCCTGTGCATCGGTGGACTGGTAGCCGAGGTTGATGCGGTTGATGCCGGCAGCGGCGAGATCCCGGATGTGCCGGGGACTGGTCGTCGCCGGATCGACCTCGATGGCCACCTCCTCCACCGTGCCCAGGTCGACCCCGGCGAAGGCGGCGGCCCCGTCCAGCAACCGGGCGATGTGGCTGGCGTCGAGGAGGGACGGTGTCCCCCCGCCGATGTAGATGGTGGGAACGCGCGCCGGCCGGTGGGGGAGGGCGCGCTGCCGCATCTCGGTGAGGACGGTGGCGCAGTAGTCGGCGTGGGTGGACTCGGACGATTCGGCCACGCTGAACAGGTTGCAGAACCCGCAGATCTGCGCACAGAACGGTACGTGGACGTAGAGATTGAGCTCGTCGGACCCGGTGAGCGATCGGTGGACGGCATCGAAGGGCTCGTGGGCGAAGGGCTCGTAGGCCTGACGCGGTGGGTAGGCGTAGACGTAGTCGTACCGGACGTCGTCAGAGGCGAGATGGTCGATGGTCGCGGCGGCGGGGTCCTGAAGGGCGATTCTCACGGGCCGGCTGACCTCGATCCGGGAAGCGGAGCCCATCGATCCTAGTGGGGGTCACGAGTCCACCGGGTCAGGACGTGCCGCTGGCGCCCGGGGCCGTCGCGTCGACCCAGGTGTGTTCGCCGCCGAGCGGGGGAGCGGGTAGCCTCGGATGTTCCCCTGGACTTCCGTGGAGATGACGCGCCCATGAGCTGGCAGCACGACACCATGATGAACCCGCCCATCGAGGAGCTCACCTCCCGCGCCGATGGGTCGAAGTTCAAGCTGGTGACCCTCGGCGCCACCCGGGCCCGGCAGATCAACTCCTACTTCGGCCAGCTCGGCGAGGGCCTGGGCACTTTGGTGCCGCCCCAGGTCACCAGCGTGGCCCGCAAGCCCCTGTCGATCGCCTTCGAAGAGATCGCGGCCGACAAGATCGTCCCCGTCGACCCGCCGACGGAGGAGGAGCTGGCCGAGATGGCGGCCGCCGAGGCCGCCGCCGCCGCCGACGCCGCCGCCCTCGAGGCCACATCCTCGGACTGACCGGCCCGGAGCGCGCTCCGCCGCCTCCCATGACCGTGGACCCGACGCCGCCTCCCGCCTCCCACCTCGCCGGCCGGCGGGTCGTCCTCGGCGTCTCCGGGGGCATCGCCGCCTACAAGGCCATCGAGGTGTGCCGGCGCATGGTCGATGCCGGCGCCCACGTGGCCCCCGTCCTCACCGAGGGGGCGCTCCGGTTCGTGGGGGCCGCCACCTTCTCGGCCCTGGCCAGCGAACCGGCCCAGACGAGCCTCTTCGACGAGCCCCACCCCATCCCCCACACCCGGCTGGGGCAGGGGGCCGACGTGATCGTGGTGGCCCCGGCCACGGCCCGGCTGCTCTCCGACTACGCCACCGGCCGCTCCGGCGATCTCCTCACCGCCACCCTCCTGGCCACCCGGGCCCCCGTCGTGGTGGCCCCGGCCATGCACACCGAGATGTGGGAGCACCCGGCGCTACAGGACAACCTGGCCGTGCTGCGCCGGCGGGGCGTGGTGGTGGTCGATCCCGAGGAGGGGCGCCTGGCCGGAGGCGACGTGGGCGCCGGCCGCCTGGCCGACCCGGCCACCATCGTCGCCGCCGTCGAGGCCGCCGCCGGGCCCGGCGACCTGCGGGGAGTCACGGTGCTGGTCACCGCCGGGGGCACGCGGGAGCCCATCGACCCCGTGCGGTTCGTGGGCAACCGCAGCTCGGGCAAGCAGGGCCACGCCGTGGCGGCCGAGGCCGCGGCCCGGGGGGCCGACGTCACCTTGGTGACCACCACGGGCCTGGAGTTGCCGCCCGGGGTCGCCGTGGTGCGGGTGGAGACGGCGGCCGAGATGCACGAGGCCGTGGCGGCCCGGGCCCCGTCGGCCGACGTGGTGGTCATGGCCGCTGCCGTGGCCGACTTCCGGCCCCGGGCCCCGCAGCCCCACAAGATTAAGAAGGGCGAGGGCATGCCCGAGGTGGAGCTGGAGCCCACCGTCGACATCCTCGCCGGCCTGGGCGCGGCCCGGCGCCCGGGCCAGGTGCTGGTGGGCTTCGCGGCCGAGACCCGCGACCTGGAGGCGGCGGCGGCAGCCAAGCTCCGGGCCAAGGGCCTCGACCTCATCGTGGCCAACGACGTGAGCGCCCCCGGCGTCGGCTTCGAGCACGACACCAACCGGGTGATCGTGCTCTCGGCCGGTGGCATCGACCAAGATGTCCCCCTCAGCGACAAGCGCGTCGTCGCCCGGGCCGTGCTCGACGCGGTGGTGGCCCACCGCGCCCCTAGCTATCAAGGAGATCTGCCGTGAGCCGCTTCACCTTCACCTCGGAGTCGGTGACCGAAGGCCATCCCGACAAGATGGCCGACCAGATCTCGGACTCGATCCTGGACGCCATCCTGGCCCAGGACCCGGCGGCCCGAGTCGCCTGCGAGACCATGGTGACGACGGGCCTGGCCATCGTGGCCGGCGAGATCACGACGAGCGAGTACGTCGAGATCCCCAAGATCGTGCGCGACACCATCCTCCGCATCGGCTATGACGACGCCGCCTACGGCATCGACGGCAAGACCTGCGGCGTCATCACCACCATCGACCCCCAGTCGCCCGACATCGCCCAGGGCGTCGACACCGCCTTCGAGACCCGCACCGGGAGCTCCGGCGAGGACGCCCTCAACAGCCAGGGTGCGGGCGACCAGGGGATGATGTTCGGCTACGCCTGCGACGAGACGCCCGACCTCATGCCCCTGCCCATCTGGCTGGCCCACCGCCTGGCGGCGCGGCTGGCCGAGGTGCGCAAGGCGGGCACCCTGCCCTACCTCCGTCCCGACGGCAAGACCCAGGTCACCATCGACTACGAGGACGGCAAGCCCGTCGATCTCACCACGGTGCTGATCTCCACCCAGCACGCCCCCGGCATCGACGCCGAGAGCACCATCAAGCCCGACCTCATCGAGCAGGTCATCACCCCTGTCGTGCCCGAGGGACTGGCCGCCCCCGACCTGAAGGTCTACGTCAACCCCACCGGCACCTTCGTGCTGGGCGGCCCCCACGCCGACTGCGGGCTCACCGGCCGCAAGATCATCGTCGACACCTACGGCGGCTGGGCCCGCCACGGCGGCGGCGCCTTCTCGGGCAAGGACCCGTCCAAGGTCGACCGCTCGGCCGCCTACGCCGCTCGCTGGGTGGCCAAGAACCTGGTGGCCGCCGGGGCCGCCGAGCGGGTCGAGGTGCAGGTCGCCTACGCCATCGGCGTGGCCCACCCGGTGTCGCTGCTGGTGGAGACGTTCGGCACCGAGAGGGTCGACCCCGCCCTCATCGCCAAGGCCGTCGACGAGATCTTCGACCTCCGGCCCGCGGCCATCGTGCGCGACCTCGACCTGCGTCGGCCCATCTACGCCCGCACCGCGGCCTACGGCCACTTCGGCCGGGGCGACGTCGGCCTGCCGTGGGAGGCCACCGATCGGGTCGACGCCGTCCGCTCCGCCCTGAGCCTGTAGGCCGGCCAAACTGGCGGGTGTGATCCCGTCTCGACCGCCTCGCTCACTGGCCCTTCCCGGGCTGGCTGCCGTGGTGATCGTCCTCTTGGGCCTCGTCGGTTGGTTCGTGGTCACCACTGTCGGCGATGCCTACGAGCGCGTCCCCACGTGCGAGGTGACCGAGGGTGGCGTCGCCCTCCGCGACGCGACCGACGTCGGTGTCGAGCATCGGCCCGATGCGAAGGTCGGCGATACCTACTCGTCGGACTCCGGCTGCCTGCCTCCCGACATCCAGCGGTGACGGATGGCGCCCGCCTCTTCGAGGAGGCCGAGGTCGAGCCCCCCCCACCGGGCCCGCCGGCCGGGCCGGTGGTGCGGGTCGTGCCCGACGTGGCCGGCATCGGGCGCACCTTCGACTACGTGGTGCCTGAGCGCTTCGCCGGCCGGGTCGGGGTCGGCACCCTCGTGCGCATCGACCTCAACGGTCGCCGGGTGGCGGCGTGGGTGGTGGAGGCCGCTCCCGACACACCCGCCCACGTGGCGCTCAAGCCCCTGGCCCGCCTCACCGGTGTCGGTCCGTCCCGCGAGCTGGTCGACCTGACGAGCTGGGCGGCCTGGCGCTGGGCCGGGCGGCGCCGCACCTTCCTCCGGGCCGCGTCCCCTCCGGGGCGGGTCGACCGGCTGCCCTCGCCGCCTGCTGCCCGGCCCGCCCCGGCCCCGGTGCCGCCCGGCCCGGCGGTGGCCGCGGCCCTGGCCCACGACCGGGGTGTGCTCCGCCTGCCGCCCGCCGCCGACCGCTACGGCGTCGTCGTGGCTGCCCTGGCGTCGGTCCCGGCCGGGCGCGATGCCCTCGTCCTCTGTCCCTCGGTCGACCAGGCCCGCGCCCTCGCCGCTCGCCTGCGCCGGGCCGAGTGGCCCGTGGCTTGCGTGGCCCACGACCGGCCCGGCGTCGCCGCCGCCGACGAGTGGGCCCGGGCCGCAGCCGGGGGCTGCACCGTGGTCGGGGCCCGGGCCGGAGCATGGGCGCCGGTGCCCCGCCTGGGCCGGGTGGTGGTGCTGGACGAGCACGACGAGTCCTACCAGGAGGAGTCCTCGCCCACGTGGCACGCCCGGGACGTCGCCGTCGAGCGGGCTCGCCGGGCCGCGGTGCCCGCCCTGCTCGTGTCGCCCTGTCCCACTCTGGAGGCCTTGCGCTGGGGCACGTTGGAGGAGCCGGGCCGGGCCGAGGAGCGCCGGGGGTGGCCGGCCCTGGAGGTGGTCGACCGGCGGGAGGAGGACCCGGCGGCGGGGATGCTCACCGAGCCCCTGGCCGCCCTGCTGCGCCGCGGGGGACGGGTGGCCTGCGTGGTGAACCGCACCGGGCGCTCCCGGCTGTCGGCCTGCGCGTCGTGCCGGGAGCTGGTGGCCTGCGCGTCGTGCGAGGGGGCCATGGCCCAGCCTGAGCCCGACCGGTTGCGCTGCATCCGGTGCGGCACCGAGCGCCCCGTGGTGTGCGCCCACTGCGGGGCCACCCGCTTCCGGGTGCTGCGCCCGGGGGTGAGCCGCCTCCGCGACGACCTCCAGGCCCTGGTAGGAGAGCCCGTGGACGAGGTCACGGCCGTCACCGCGCAGGCGCCGACGAGCCGGGTGATGGTCGGCACCGAGGCGCTCCTCCACCGCCTCGACCGGGTCGACGCCGTGGCCTTCCTCGACCTCGACCAGGAGCTGCTGGCCCCCCGGGAGCGGGCCCGGGAGCAGGCCTTGGCCCTCCTGGCTCGGGCCGCCCGTCTCGTGCGGGGCCGGGAGGAGCACGGCCGGATGCTGGTGCAGACCCGGACACCCGACGACGTGGTGGTCCAGGCCGCCCTCCACGCCGACCCGGCCCGGGTGAGCGAGGCCGAGGCCGTGGTACGGGAGGTTCTGGGCCTGGCCCCCTTCCGGGCCGTGGCCCTGGTCTCGGGACCGGCCGCCCCGGCCTTCGTGGCCGCCCTGGGCCGGCCCGAGGGCGTCGAGGTGCAGGGCGGCGGTGGGGAGTGGCGCCTGCGGGCTGCCACCCACGAGGTGCTCTGCGCTGCTCTGGACGCGACGGAGCGTCCCCCTGGTCGCCTCCGCATCGAGGTCGACCCCCTCCGTTCGTGATGACGGGTGGCCGACTCTGCAATCGGCGCCCTTCGTGACTCTGAGGGGGTGACATGGACGAGTACGGGGGAGAGTTCGAGAGCTGGTACCGGCAGGCCCACCCGGCTCTGGTGACGGCCCTGGCCGTGGCCACGGGCGACGCCGACGTGGCCGCCGACAGCGTGGACGAGGCCCTGGCCCGGGCCCTGCCCCGGTGGGAGGGGCTGGCCGACCCGGCGGCCTGGACCTACCGGGTCGCCCTGAACGTGGCCCGGCGCCGCCTGCGGCGGAGGTCTCTGGAGGAGCGGCTGCTGCGGCGCAGCGTTCCCCCCGCCGACCTGCCCGGGCCGACGGGCGAGCTGTGGCTGCTCGTCGCCGCTCTGCCCGCCCGCCAGCGGGAGGCTGTGGCCCTGCGCCACGTGGCCCACCTCACCGAGGCCCAGGTCGCCGCGGTCATGGGCGTGGCCCGGGGGACGGTCTCGCCCACCCTGCGGGCCGCCCACACCGCCCTGCACCGGGCCCTGACCGTCGACGCCGAGGAGATGGCCCCGTGAACGAGCACGACCCTCGATTGGATCCGGTGAGCCGCGCCCTGGACGAGCTGACCGGGGCCGCCGCGGC
>CAZXRA010000185.1:0-11811 GCA_964643485.1 uncultured Iamiaceae bacterium
GCGGATCATCCCCTCGTCGGCGAACCCGAAGGGGATGCCCCGGCGTT
Organism: uncultured Iamiaceae bacterium; assembly: GCA_964643485.1. Classification (GTDB taxonomy): domain Bacteria; phylum Actinomycetota; class Acidimicrobiia; order Acidimicrobiales; family Iamiaceae; genus Iamia. The sequence goes on from CAZXRA010000185.1 coordinate 48, forward strand.
GGAGCTCGGCCATGACCGGCCCGGAGTAGGGCTCGGCGAAGCGCGTGCCCCGCATGTCGATGACGAGGGTGCCCTCGCCCTCCAGGGCCTGCATCTGGCGGGCGACCTCGTCCATGGTGGGGACGACGTCCAGGTCGGACACGGGCCCGGCCTTCACGTTGTAGGTGGGGAGGGTGGCGAGGGCGGCCACCACGGTGAGGGCGGTGAGGCCCAGGACGCCGCGCCGGGCCCGGGTCGGGGAGGTGGTGGCCGCCCGGCGCAGGACGGCGACGACGAGGGCCAAGGTGGCGAAGGCCGCCGTCGGCCACATCCAGCGGAACTGGTGGGCGGCGATGCCGAGGATCCCCAGGGGGAGCTGGGTGGAGGTGACGAGCCCGCAGGCCAGGGTGAGCCCGGCCGTGGTGAGGATCGACCACGACACCCGGTCGCGGCGCCGGAGGGCGTCGATCGTCGCCGCCGCCATCACCAGGCCCAGGACCCCGAGGAGCAGGACCGACACGGGGAAGGAGGGGTCGACCGATGGGGGCTCCACCACCCCGATGTCGTGGACGAGGGCGTCTTCGAAGGAGGGCCGCAGCCAGAACGGGGGGAGGACGACGGTGTCGGCCACCACCCGGGTGCCCAGCTCGACGCCGACGGTCTGCTCGGCCGCGGCCATGTTGCCGGCCAGGCGCTGGAGGTTGCCCTCGTCATCGGCGGTGACGTTCTCGATCAGGGGCTGCAGCCAGCACAGTCCGACCACGACGAGGCTGATGCCGGCGACGCGGACGACGGCCCGGCGTCGCTCGGGCCACTGCTCCGGGTCGGCCCGCCGCTCGCCCCGCAGGGCCAGGGCCAGCCCGGCGATCCCCCACCCGCCCAGCACCACGACGAGCACGGCGTAGCTGAGGTGGGTCTGCACGATGAGGCTGGCCGTGGCCAGGCCCCACGGCAGGGCGACGAGGTCGCCGTCGAGCAGGGACCACACGCAGGCCAGGCCGAACAGGAAGGGGAGGAGCAGGCTGTGGGGCTGCCAGGGGTCGTACAGCAGCTCGCTGCCCATCGTCCAGCAGAGGAGGGCGCACACGGCCACGGCCGCCGCCCCGACGAGCGGCCCGCCCCGGCGTCGGGCCATGAGGGCGATGCCGACGATGGCGCCGGCGTTGAGCACGGCCACCCCGACGGCCAGGCCGGTGCCGCCGCCCAGCTTGGCCGGGAGGGCCAGCAGGTCGAACATGAGCGGCCCGGGGTTGTTGAAGTTGGTCGGGGTGTTCTGGGACGCCGACGTCCACGTGCCGAGGAGGGGGTGGTGCTCGGTGAGGACGTCGCGGGAGCGGATCAGGAAGTAGGCGTTGTCCCCGATGGGCCGCCAGCCGCGGGCCAGGCCCCGGACAGTGGCCACGGCGATGGCGACCAGCACCGCTCCCACCGCGGCCCAGAAGAAGCGGTCCGCTCCCGGCATCGGCTCTGTGCGCTCAGGGGCACGGGTCTCCTCGTCGTCGGCCACGGCCTCCACGGCTCCTCACCCCACCATCGACGTGGGGCCGACGAAGGCCACGACGGGCTGGCCCAGGGCCAGCAGCCGGTCGATGCCGTCGTGGAGCTCCGGGGTCGGGCGCCGGTCGATGGCGGCGAGGAACAGGTTCTCGTCGACCAGGGTGGCCACGTCGGCCAGGCCCATGCCCCGCAGGCCGTCGACCACCTCCTGGCGGACCCGGGCGAACTCCTCCCGCTCGGCCGGGCTGCGGGGGTCGACGGCGGCGATCTCCACCGCGCCGGGCCGGGAGCGCCAGTCGCGCACGGGCACGTCGCCGAGGGCCAGGTGCAGGGCGGCGGTGGCTTCCTCGGGCGGGCGGAAGCGGTGGCGGGCGACCTGCACGGTCCACCACGGCTCCAGCACTCCCACGTCGAAGCCGGCCCGCTCCAGCTCGTTCACCACGGCGATCCCCTGGGCGCCGATGTTGACCGTGTCCCGCCAGGTGACGATGTAGCGCTCGTCGTGGCCCCGGTAGGGGGCGTCGTCGTCGAGGGCGGTCACCACCTCGGGCATCACCGCGGCGAGCTGGTCGGACAGGTCCACCGCCGGCTGCTCCACCCGGGCGGCGCGCACCGAGAAGACCGTCGCCGCCACCACGGCCACGGCGACGAGGGCACCCAGGCCCCGGCGGGCCCAGGGCTCGATCCGCTCCCGACCGCGGGACCGATCGGCCACCAGGGCCACCGCCGTCCAGGCCACGGCCAGCAGCAGCAGGCCGGTGATGCCCCATGCCCACATCATCAGGTAGTACCAGAGGAGCCCGAAGATGCGGCTGATGGCGTAGGTGGCCAGCACCAGCGACACCCCGACCACCAGATGGAGGCGGAGCAGGGCCTCGTGACGCAGGCGCCAGGCGGCCACCACGGCCGCCCCCCAGGCGAGGAGGACGGCGCCCCCGGGCAGGTACGACCCGGTCGGGGCGGTGGACGCCCCCACCAGGCTGCCCACGTCGGCCCCCTGGCCGGTGAGGAAGCGCCAGGGATCGAGGTGGAGCAGCACCATCTGGACGCCGCGCTTCAGCCCCACCGGCGCTTCGGGCGGGTTGCTGAAGTGGTCGACGAGGAGCGACAGGTTGCCGGGATCGACCTGGATCTGGTCGAGGACCACCGGCGACCACAGGACGACGGCCAGCCCCACGGAGCCCGCGAGCCAGCGCAGGACGCGCCGGCGCTCGTCCCCGTCGCCCCGGCGGTAGGCGTCGGCCACCCCCAGCAGGGCGAGGACGCCCAGGCCGCCGGTGAGCCCGACGTAGGGGACGTGGGTCTGGGCGCAGAAGGAGGCGGCGAACACGGCGACGGGCAGGGCCACCAGGTCGCGGCACAGCACCCGCCAGACGGCGAGGAGGAGGGTCGTCCACCACATCACCGGGAGGTACGGGTTCCACGGTTGGGTGAGCACCTCGGGCCCGTAGGAGCGCATGAGCAGGGCCAGCAGGGCCGCCACCCCCACCATCAGGGCCACCTGGCCCCGGCGGCGGGCCAGCCACAGGGCCGTGGACGCCGCCGCGGCGTGGAGCACCACGGTGCCCACCTCCATGGCCCAGGCCGACGCCCCGAACAGGCGGTAGGTGGGGGCGAGCAGCCAGAAGCTCAGGGGGCCGGGGTGGCTGCCCCGCTCGCCGTCGAAGCCGCCGATGCGGCCGGGCAGGCCGATGAGGGGGGTGTGGCGGGAGCCGACGTCGCGCACCCGCAGCTCGGTCATGGCCAGGTCGAGGATGGGGTACCAGCGGGGCCGGCTCAGCACGGCCACGGCCACCACGAGGGGCACGGCCAGCACCGCGGTCAGGAGGGCCTGGACGGCCCGGGGCGACAGGCGTCCGGCCCCGGCCCGATCGGCCGGCGGATCGGCGCTGGGAGAGCCGGGATCGGGGCCCCTGACGCCCTCGTCGGGCCCGCCGTCCGTGGTCGTCCCCGTCACGCGCGATCGGGGAGGAGCACCGGCGACATGGCCGGCGAGCATAGGCGCGGCTCCCTCGGCCCCACGGGTGCCCCCACTACTCTCCTGCCCGCCCATGGACGACGCCGCCACCCTCGCCCCCGCTGCCGACGGATCACCCGCCGGCGCCGGGGCCGACCCCGATCCGGCCCCCCGTCCCCGGGGTGGCGGCATCGACTGGCGCACGGCGGCGGCCCTGGCCGTGATCGCCCTCGCCGTCGTCCTGCCCCTGCGGGCCCTGTTCCAGCAGGGAGGGTCGCCGATGGAGGAGGGCTTCATGCTCGTCTTCCCCGAGCGGGTGCTCGCCGGCGACGTCCCCCACCGCGACTTCCTCCACCTCTACGGGCCGGGCAGCCTCTGGGTGCTGGCCGCGGCGTACGAGGTGGCCGGGGCCTCGCTCACCGTCGAACGGGTCGTCGGCCTGGTCCAACAGCTCGGGATCGTGCTGGGCCTGTTCGCCCTGGCCCGGCCGTTCGGGCGCCGCATCGCCACCGTGTGCGGGGTGGTGGCCGTCCTCTTCACCCTCATGCCCATCGGCCTCACCGCCCTGGCCTGGAGCGGGGGGGTGGCCCTGGCCGTGCTGGGCCTGGTGGCCGGGCTGCGGGGCCGCGCCCTCCTCGACGCCGCGCCCGACAACCCGGCGGGGGGACGCTGGCTGGTCGCCGCCGGGGCCCTCGGAGCGGCCGCGCTGCTCTACCGGCCCGACCTGGTGGTCGCCGTCGCCCTCTCCTACGGGGCCCTGGCCTGGCGCCTGCCCCGACCCCACCTGGTGCGCCTGCTGGGGGCGCTGGCCGGGGTGGCCGCCGTGGGCTACGGCGTCCACCTGGCGCTGGCCGGGCCGGTGCGGGCCTTCGAGGGCATGGTGCTGGAGCCCGTCTTCGACCTGCGGGGCGGGCGCCGGCTGCCGGCCCCTCCCTCGTGGGAGACCTACGACGGGGCCCTGGCCCGGGTGGCCGAGCTGATCGCCCCGGGGTGGTCCCTCCCGGCCCCGCGGGGCCCCCACCAGGTGGTGCTGTGGTTCTGGCTCCTCCCCCTCGTGGCCGTGGGCGAGGTGGCCTATGCCGGGTGGCGAGCCCGGCGGGGAGACGAGGGCGACGCCGATCGGGCCCGGCGCCTGCTGGTCGTGGCCCTCCTGGGGTTGGGGATGATGCCCCAGGCCCTCCAGCGCCCCGACGCCACCCACCTGGCCTGGGTGAGCTGCGTGCCGCTGGCCGTGCTGCCGCTGTTCGTGGCCGAGGCGGTGCGGGGCCGCCGTCCCGCCGGCGAGGGGAGGGGACTGCGGGGCTTCGTCGCCGGGACGGCGGCGGCCCTGGCCGTGCTGTTCGTCGTCACCCCCTTCTTCACGGTGCGGACGTGGACGGACCTGGTCCGCCGGTCGGTGCAGGACGACCACTACGGCGTGGACGTCCGGCGCGACGACCGCGTCTTCGTCATCGGGGCCGAGCCCATCGCCGCCGCGGCTCAGGACGTCGTCGACGCCCTCGACGCCCGGGCCCGACCCGGGGAGCGCCTCTTCGTGGGCACCGGCGACCTGCGGCGCACGCCCTACAGCGACGCCTACCTGTACCACCTGTTCCCCGAGCTCGACCCGGCGACGCGCTACATCGAGATGGACCCCGGCGTGGCCAACGCCCCCGACTCGGGGCTGGCCGGCGACGTGGCCTCGGCCGACTGGCTGATCCTCAGCCACGTGTGGGACCCCTGGGACGAGCCCAACGACTCCCGGGCCCTCGGCTCCGACGCCCCCAACCGGGTGGTGGCGGAACAGTTCTGCCTGGTGGGTGGGTACGGGCCCGACGACGCCCCGTACTTCCTGCTGTACGAGCGCTGCCGGTAGACCCGGTGGGTGGCCTCGGAGCAGGGGAGGGGCCGGCAGTAGTGTCGCCCGCCATGCGCGTCGCCGTGCTGGTCCCCACCTACGACGAGGTGGACAACGTCGAGCCCATGGTGCGCGCCATCCGGGCGGCCGTGCCCGAGGCCGCCATCGTGGTCATCGACGACGCCAGCCCCGACGGGACAGCCGACGTGGCCGAGCGGGTGGGAGCCGAGCTGGGCCGGGTGGACGTGCTGCGCCGGGCGGGCAAGGACGGCCTGGGCAACGCCTACCGGGCCGGCTTCGCCCACGCTCTCGATCAGGGCGCCGAGATCCTGGTCACCATCGACGCCGACTTCTCCCATGACCCGGGCGCCGTGCCCGACCTGCTGGCCGAGATCGACGCCGGCCAGGACCTGGTGGCCGGTTCCCGGTACGTCCCCGGCGGCAGCACCCCGAACTGGCCCGTGCACCGCCGGGCCCTGTCCCGCTACGGCAACCGCTACACGTGCTGGGTGCTGGGCCTGCCCGTGCGCGACGCCACCTCCGGCTTCCGGGCCTACCGGGCATCGGTGCTGCGGGCGATCGACTACGGCACCACCCGGGCCAACGGCTACGCCTTCATGACCGAGCTGGCCTTCCGGGTGGCGGCGGCCGGGGGGCGGATCGCCGAGATCCCCATCGAGTTCCGCGACCGGGAGCGGGGCACGTCGAAGATGTCGGCTCGCATCATCGTGGAGTCGATGGGGCGGGTCACCTGGTGGGGTGGCCGGGAGGGGCTTCGTCGGTTGCGTCGACGCCGGGACGACCGCTCGGCCGTGGTGGGGTCGCCGGGCTCGTGACGACCCGCCTCGCCGCGGCCCGCGAGGCCGTCCGGGCCGACCGCACCCTCGGGGTGGTGGCCGCCGCGGCCGTCGTCGGTGCCGTCCTGCGCGTGGTGTGGGTGCTGATCGCCGCCCGGCGCCCGACCCACCTCTATGACCCGGCCCGGTACGTCGGCTACGCCGAGGCCATCGCTCGGGGGGACGGGATGATCGGGCTCACCGGCGAGGCCACCGCCTACTTCCCGCCCGGCTACCCCTACGCCCTGGGGGCGGTCCAGGCCGTGCTGGTGCACACGCCGCTGCCCGACGACCTGCCCCTCGTCGCCGGCCTGCTCCAGGCCCTCCTGGGCACGGCCAGCATCGTGATGGTCGCCGTGCTGGGCCGGCGGCTGCACTCGGCCGCGGCCGGGGCCGTGGCCGCCTTGTGCCTGGCCGTCTACCCCAACCTGGTGCTGCACACGGCGGCCATGCTGAGCGAGACGTTGGCCATCGCCCTGCTCCTCGGCCTCCTGGTGGTGCTGGTGCCCCCGCCGGGGGACGACCCGTGGCCGGCGGGCCTCGACCGCCGCCGCCTGGTCGCCGCCGGGCTGCTCCTCGGGGCCCTCCTGCTGGTGCGGCCGGTGTCGGCCGGGGTGGTGCTGGCCCTGGGCGTCGCCCTCCTCGTGGCCCGGGTCGGGGTGCGCCGGATCGCCATGACGCTCGGGGTGGTCCTCGGCATCGCCGTGCTGTGCGTGGTGCCGTGGACGATCCGCAACGCCGTGCGCCTGGACGCCTTCGTGGCCGTCTCCACCAACACCGGGGACAACTTCTGCATGGGTCACGGCCCGGGGGCCACCGGCGGCTTCCGCATCGGGTTGGATGACGAGTGCGCCACCGGCACCGGGGTGCAGCACGGCATCGAGGGCGAGCTGCGCAACGACAGGGAGAAGACCCGGCGGGCCTTCCGGCTCATCCGGGAGAACTGGCAGGACGAGCCTCGCCTGGCCTGGGAGCGGATGCGGATCACCTTCGCCGACGACGACGATGCCGTCGACGCCGTGCAGTCCTACGACGACGATCCCTGGATCGACGATGCCCCCAAGGCGAGCAGGGGCAGGGAGCTGTTCCTGCGGCGGGTGAGCGCGCTGGGTTGGGCCGGTGTCGGCATCGTCGGGGCGGTGGGCATGGTGATGTTGGCCGCCAGCCGCCGGCCCGACCGGCTGCTCGTGCCTCTCACCGCCGCCGGCCTCCTCCTCGCCCCCCTCGCCACCTTCGGCGACATCCGCTTCAAGGCGCCGGTCGTGCCCCTGCTGATCCTGGCCGCGGCCGTCGCCGTCGTCACCGTGGCCCGTGCCGTGCGAGGCCGAGCCGGCGGGGACGCGGAGGTCAGCCCACCGGGGGCAGGAGGGTGAGCGGCACCACGGTGGTGGGTCCGGCGTCGAGCCGGCAATGGGCCTCGACCACGCCGTAGTCGACGAACTCGAGCTGGGCCCGCACCAGCCGGTAGTTGAACTTGCCCGGCTCCACCTGGAGGGGCTGGACGTTGCGGGCGACCTGCTCGCCGTCGCGGTGGTAGGTGACCTCCAGCGCCCCCTGCCCCGGCTCGTCGGGCCGGCAGCGCACCAGCACCAGCAAGTGGGGCTCGATGGTCACGGGCACGGGCGACGGGGCGGCCAGCGAGAAGTGCACCCCGGTGAGGTCGATGCGAGTCGACGGTCCGGCGGCCTGGCGCATCTCCATCTCCTCGATGAAGACGGCAGCGACGATGTCCATGGCGCCCAACCTAGGGGGCGCGCTCAGCCGTGGACCTGGACACCACCGATCCAGGTCTCGGTGCAGCGCAGCGAGGTGGGGTCGAGGGCCACGATGTCGGCCCGGCGGCCGGGGGCGAGGGCCCCGCGGTCGCCCAGGCCCAGCAGGGCGGCGGGGGTGGTGGAGGCGGCCCGCACGGCCCGGTCCAGGGCCACGCCCACCTGGTGCACGACGAAGGCCACGGCGGCGTCCATGGTGAGACGGGAGCCGGCCAGCGTGCCGTCGGCCCGTCGTGGGGGCCCGTCGATGGGGGCCAGGTCGATCTCCCCCGCCCGGCCTGCCCGCCAGGCCACGGCGTCGGTGACGAGGACGATCCGCCCATCGGGCTTGCAGCGGAAGGCGACGTCGAGGACGGCCGGGTGGACGTGGACGCCGTCGGCGATCAGCGACACCGCCACCCGGTCGTCGGTGAGGAAGGCCCCGACCAGGCCGGGCTCCCGGTGGTGGAGGGGGGACATGGCGTTGAACCCGTGGGTGACGAGGCGGGCGCCGGCGTCCACCGCCGCCGTGGCCTGGGCCAGGGTGGCGTCGGAGTGGCCGATGGCGGCCAGTCCCCGCCGGGCAGTGACGGCGGCGATGGCCTCGGCCGCCCCCGTCACCTCGGCCCCCAGGGTGACGACCCGGACGATGGGGGGGAGGGCGGCGATCCAGGCCGGATCGACGGGCTGGACGTGGCCGGCCGGGTGGGCACCGAGGCGCCCGCCGAGGAAGGGCCCCTCCAGGTGGGCGCCGGCGACGTGGGGCCGGGCGCCGGGCCGGTCGGCGGCGGCGGCGATGGCGGCGAGGCGGGTCGGGTAGGCGTCGAGGGGGGCGGTGACCAGGGTGGGGCACCAGGTGGTGGTCCCCTGGGCGACCAGGAGGCGGTCGAGGCGCTCCCATCCGGCCGGGTCGGCGTGGGCCACGTCGACGTCGTCGATGCCGTTGACCTGGAGGTCGACGAAGCCAGGGGCCAACACTCGGTCGGGGACCGGCCCGGTGGTGGGGGCCACGGCGGTGATGCGATCGCCCTCGATCTCGACCACGCCCGGGGTGAGCACGCCCGTCGGCGTCACCACCCGCGACCCGGCCAGCACTGTCACTGCCGTCCACCGTATCCGGGCCGGTACCCTCACGGCCGTGGCCAAGCCGGCGCTGTCGACGCGCGAGCAGATCCTGGTCGAGGCCCGGCGCTGCTTCGCCGAGAACGGCTTCGACGGCACGTCCCTGAACGACATCGCCGCCGGGGTCGGCATCCGCCGGCCCAGCATCCTCCACCACTTCCCGTCCAAGGACGCCATCTACGCCGAGGTCTTCCTCGGGGTCATGGGGGAGTGGTCGGCCCGGGTGGAGCAGGCGGTGGAGGAGTCCGACATCGACGGGTGGAACAAGGTCGATCACGTCATCACGGCCGGCTTCCGCTTCTTCCAGGAGAACCCCGACTTCGTGCGCATGGCCCGACGGGAGGCCCTGGAGGGCGGCCAGCACCTGCCCGTCGACCTGGGCAAGGTGCTGCGCCCCCACTTCCTGCGGGCCGTCGGTTACTTCCAGCGGGAGATGGACGCCGGCCGCTTCCGCCAGCACGACCCGGAGCAGCTCATCCTCTCGGGTTACGGGGCCCTGCTGTCCTACTTCAGCGACGGCACCTTCCTACGGGGCCTCCTGGGCCGCGACCCCTTCGCCCCCGAGGTGCTGGAGGCCCGCCTCGACCACGTGCGGGCCCTGTTCCGCACCGCCCTCCTCCCTGCCCCGGGCGACTGATTCGGTTCTTGCGCCGAGGTGTCGTCCTGGGAGCGACGTCCGGGCGCAAGAACGGCGGGCTCCGCTCGGTCGTCGGCTTCTTGCGCCGAGGTGTCGCTGTGGGAGCGACGTCCGGGCGCAAGAACGGACCGGGCTGACCGAGCCGACCCCGGGCCTTTCGATGGAGGCCCGAGCCCATGGGTCGAACTGCCGTCTGTCCCAGGTCGGCCTCTAACGTCCGCCGTCGTGTCGTCTTCCCCTTCGCCCTCCCGCACCCTGTCGGAGGCGGCGTCCAAGCGCCTCCTCGCCGGCCACGGCGTCCCGTTGCTCGACGAGCGGGAGGCGGCCACGCCCGACGAGGCGGCCGCGGCGGCGGCGGCGGTCGGCTTCCCCGTCGTGGCCAAGCTCTGTGGCGACGCCATCGCCCACAAGACCGAGCGGGGCCTGGTGCGCCTCGGCCTCGGTGACGACGAGGCCGTGCGCCGGGCGGCCGCCGACCTGCTCGCGGCAGCCACTCCCGAGGACGGCGACGTCTCGGTGCTGGTCGCCCCCATGGTGCGGGGCACCCGGGAACTGATCGCCGGCGTCGCCGTGGACGACCAGTTCGGCCCCACCGTGCTCCTGGGGGTGGGCGGCATCCTGGCCGAGGCGGTCGGCGACGCCGTCGTGCGCCTGGCCCCCCTCACCCGGGCCGACGCCGAGGACATGATCGACGGCCTGGCCACCCAGGCCCTGCTCGGCCCGTTCCGGGGGGAGCCCGCCGTCGACCGCGACGCCCTGTGCGCGGTCCTGCTCGGGCTCTCGGCCGCGGTCGAGGCCGACACCACGATCCGGTCGATCGACCTCAACCCGCTGATCGTCGTGGACGGCCGGCCCGTCGCCGTCGACGCCCTGGTCGAGGTGGGCGACGCCACCCGCCCGGCCGGCGCCGGCGCCCCGGCGGGCACGACGGAGCAGTACCGGGCCCTGTTCGAGCCCCGGGGCGTGATCGTGGCCGGCGCCTCGACGCACCCCGGGAAGTTCGGCTTCGTCAGCCTCCACAACATCCTCGCCTCGGGGTACGAGGGCCAGGTGTTCGGCACCAACCGCGACCGGGCCGAGGTGCTGGGCATCGCCACCGTCGACGACATCGCCGAGATCCCCGACGGGGCCGCCGACCTGATCTTCCTCTGCACCCCGGCGGCGGCCAACCCCGACCTGCTGCGGGCGGCGGCGGCCAAGGGCGTCACCGCCGCCTTCGTCACCTCGGCCGGCTACGGCGAGGCCGGCCCCGGGGGCCAGGTGGCCCAGGACGAGCTGGTCGCCCTGTGCGCCGAGCTGGGCATCCTCCTCGCCGGACCCAACGGCCAGGGCGTGGTGTCGACCCCGGCCCAGCTGTGCGCCCAGATCGTCGCCCCCTACCCGCCGGCCGGGCGCATCGGCGTGGCCAGCCAGTCGGGCAACTTCGTGTCCAGCTTCGAGAACCTGGCCGTGGCCACCGGCATCGGCATCAGCCGGGCCGTCAGCGCCGGCAACGCCGCGGCCGTCACCGTCCCCGACTACCTCGACCACTTCGCCGACGACCCGGCCACCGCCGTGGGCCTGGCCTATGTCGAGGGCGTCAGCCAGGGCCGGGCCTTTGCCGAGCGCATCGCCTCGGTCGCGGCCCGCAAGCCCCTGGTCCTCCTCAAGGGGGGCGCCACCGCCGGCGGCCAGCGGGCGGCGGCGAGCCACACCGGATCCCTGGCCACCGACGATCGGGTCTTCGACGGGGCTGTCCGCCAGGCCGGGGCGACTCGGGCCACCAGCGTGGAGGACGCCTTCGAGGCGGCGGCCACCTTCGCCACCCAGCCCCTCCCGGCCGGCCCTCGCACCGTGGTGATGACGACGGCCGGCGGTTGGGGCGTGGTGTGCGCCGATGCCATCCACCGTTCCGCCCTGGAGCTGGCCGCCCTGCCCGACGACCTGCGGGTCGCCATCGACGAGAAGCTCCCGCCCCGCTGGAGCCGCAACAACCCCGTCGACCTGGCCGGCGGCGAGACCCGCGACACCATCCCCGAGGTGCTGGAGCTGATCGCCCGCCACCCCGACGTCGATGCTGTCATCTACCTGGGCCTCGGCATCCAGGCCAACCAGGCCCGGCTCATGCGTCACGGCTCCTACTTCCCGGACCACGGCCTCCAGCGGATC
>CAZXRA010000186.1:0-17153 GCA_964643485.1 uncultured Iamiaceae bacterium
TCGGCCGCCCTACCCCCCGGCCCGGCGAGGCGGGGGGGGGGGCCGCCCGGGTCGACCGGGACGTCGGGGGCGGGGGAGGCGACCGGGGCCGCGGCCCGCTCCGAGCGCAGGCGCTCGACGGCGCCGGGCAGGGCGAACTGGGCCGCGCCCAGGCCGGAGACGAAGTAGCCCCGGCGCACCGTGCCCTTGTCCTCCATGGCCCGCAGCACGGGGTAGACGCCGGCGAACCCCCCCTCGACCCCCTCGCCCAGGGCCGCCTCCCGGGTGAGGACGCCGTAGCGCTCCAGGAGCTGGCGGGCCCGGGCCAGGGCCGCCTCCGACGGTGTGGGCTCCGGGCCCCGCAGGGGCGCAACGAGCGACCAGCGGCCCCCGGCCGCCGGGGGCCCCATGCGGGTGAGGCGTCCGAGACGGGGGCGGCCGGGACGGGCCCGGCCCGTGCCCCCGCCCCGCCCACCGGGGCGCCCGCCGCCGACGTAGGCCCGCAGCGGGGCCAGGGTGTCGTTGGTGACCTCGCCGGCCCAGACCAGGTCCCACAAGGCGGCCAGCAGGGTGGGGTCGTCCCAGGCCAGGTCGGCGTCGGCCACGGCCTGCTGGAGGGCGGGCCAGAACGACGCCCCCCGGGCCTCCAGATGGGTCCGCAGGGCGTCGTGGATCGGCCCCGCGGGCCGGCCGGTGGGATCGGGCTCGGGCACCAGCAGGCCCACCTCGTCCCGGAACACGAGGCGCACCCGGCCGTCGCCCGCGCCGATGCCCCCGGCGCCCACCCACACGATCTCGCCCGCGGCAGCCAGGGCATCGAGGTCGGCCGGGCGATACGGGTCGAGCCGGGCCGGGAGGACGTCGGCCTCCAGCACCGAGGCGGGGACGGGCGCCCCCTGGAGCACCCCCAGCACCTCGACCAGGCCATCGACGCCCCGCCGGGGTCGGCCGACCCCCTGCCAGGCGGGCCGGAAGCGGGCCAGGGCATCGGCCTCGACGGGCTCGACCTCGCGCCGCAGGGCGGCGAGGGAGCGCCGCCGGATGCGGCGCAGCACCTCGGTGTCGCACCACTCCCGCTCCACCCCGCCGGGCCGGAACTCACCCTGCACCAGTCGCCCCTCCGAGGACAGGTCGACCAGAGCGGCGACGACCCGGGCCTCGTCCACCCCGTAGCGGGCCGCCACCTCCCGGGGCAGGAAGGGACCGTGGGTGCGGGCGTGCCGGGCGGTGAGGTCGTGGAGGGGACGCTCGACGGGGTCGGTGAAGGCCGAGGGCAGGCCGGCGGGGACGGCCACGCCCAAGGCGTCGCGCAGGCGGGCGGCGTCGTCGGCCGCGGCCACCCGCTCCTCTCCCGCCACAGCCACTCGGATGGCCCGCCGTTCGGCCACGAGCTGCTCCACCCACCCCTCGGTCGCCTCGGCGGTGGCCGAACGCGCAGCCAACTCGGCCAGCGACAACGGCCCGAGGGTGCGGACCAGGTCGTGCAGCTCGTCGGGATCACGGGCCGGGAGGTCGCCGTCGAGGTGTTGGAGAGCGGCCTCCACCTCGGCCAGGACGTCGGCGTCGAGCAGGTCGCGCAGCTCGTCGGCCCCCAGCAGCTCGGCCAGCAGGTCACGGTCGAGAGCCAGGGCCGCGGCCCGGCGCTCGGCCAGCGGGGCGTCGCCCTCGTACATGTAGACGGCGATCCACCCGAAGAGCAGCGACTGGGCGAAGGGCGACGCCTTGGGCGTGTCGACGGGGACGACCCGCACCTTCCGGGAGCGCAGATCGCCGAGCAGCTCCCGCAGGGCAGGGACGTCGAAGACGTCGGTGAGGATCTCCCGAGTGGTCTCGTAGAGGATCGGGAACCGGGGGTGGCGAGCGGCCACGCCCAGCAGGTCGGCGGCCCGCTGGCGCTGCTGCCACAGGGGGGTGCGCCGGTCGGGGCGACGCCGGGGCAGGAGCAGGGCCCGGGCCGCGCACTCCCGGAACCGGGAGGCGAACAGGGCGGTGGACGGGAGGTGGGTGACGAGGATCTCGTCGACGTCCTCCGGCTCGACCAGCAGCTCCTCCAGGGGCAGCTCGTCGTAGGCCTCGGGGAGGCGGAGGACGATGCCGTCGTCGCTCCACATGAGCTCGACGGGCACGCCCCACCGCTCGGTGAGCCGGGCCTGGAGGACCATGGCCCACGGGGCGTGCACCCGGGCCCCGAAGGGCGACAGCACGCACACCCGCCAGTCGCCGATCTCGTCGCGGAAGCGCTCGACGACGATGGTGCGGTCGTCGGGGACGGCCCCTTCGGCCGCCTGGTCGTCGAGGTAGGCGAGGAGGTTGGTGGCCGCCCGCTCGTCGAGGCGGTGGACGTCGCGCAGGCGGGCCAGGGCCTCGGGCGGGGGCAGCTCCCGCAGCATCCGGCTCGTCTCCCCCACCGCCCGCCCCAGCTCGAGCGGCCGGCCCGGCCCGTCGCCGTGCCAGAACGGCATCTTCCCGGGCAGCCCGGGCGCCGGGGTGACCACGACTCGCTCGGGGGTGATGTCCTCGATGCGCCAGGTGGAGGCGCCGAGGAGGAACGTCTCCCCCACCCGGCTCTCGTAGACCATCTCCTCGTCGAGCTCGCCCACCCGCTTGCCGTCGGGGAGGAACACGCCGTAGAGGCCCCGGTCGGGGATGGTGCCACCGCTGGTGACGGCCAGGCGCTGGGCCCCCTGCCGGCCCCGCACCACACCGGCGGCCCGGTCCCACACGATGCGGGGCCGCAGCTCGCTGAACTCCTCCGACGGATAGCGGCCGGCCAGCAGGTCGAGCACCTCGTGGAGCACGGTGTCGGTGACGTCGTGGAAGGGCGCGGCCCGGCGGACGAGGGCAGCGAGGTCGTCGACCGCCCACTCGTCGAGGGCGCACAGGGCCACGACCTGCTGGGCCAGCACGTCGACGGGGTTGCGGGGGTAGCGGGTGGACTCGACCAGGCCCGCCTCCATGCGAGGCACGACGGTGGCCGCCTCCAGGAGGTCGGCCCGGTGCTTGGGGAAGATGCGGCCCCGGCTGGGCTCCCCCACCTGGTGGCCGGCCCGGCCGATGCGCTGGAGGCCCCGGCTGACCGCGCCCGGTGACTCCACCTGCACCACCAGGTCGACGGCCCCCATGTCGATGCCCAGCTCCAGCGACGACGTGGCGACCAGGCCCTTGAGCCGGCCGGCCTTGAGGTCGTCCTCGATGATGAGGCGCTGCTCCCGGGCCAGGGACCCGTGGTGGGCCTTCACCAGCTCGGGCACGGGTGGCGGAGGATCACCGGGACCACCCGGGAGGGCATCGTCGAGGACGTCAGCCAGCGGGACCGGCGGCCTCCCCATGGCCTCCGCCCCCGTGAACGTGTGGCCCGAGTCCTCGCCCCGTGCCGCCGCACGTCCGCCGACCCCACCCGCCGCCCTGACGGCGCCGTCGGCGGACGCCCTGTCTTGCTCTTGCTCGGCCGCCAGCTCGTTGAGCCGGATGGCCAGGCGCTCGGCCAGGCGGCGGGCGTTGACGAAGATCAGGGTCGACCGGTGGGCCCGCACTAGGTCGAGGAGCTGGGGGTGCATGGCCGGCCAGATCGATCGCCGGGCCGGGCCGGCCGACACCGGACCGCTGGGCAGGCCATCGGGCCCGCCGGGAGCTCCACCGCCGGGCGTGACGGGCTGGCCCAGGTCGGCCATGTCGTCCACGGGGACGACGACCTCGAGGTCGAGCACCTTGCGGACCCCGGCGTCGACGATGGTGACGGGCCGGGGCCGCCCGTCGTCGCCGTAGCCGCCGAGGAAGCGGGCGATCTCGTCCAGCGGCCGCTGGGTGGCCGAGAGGCCGATGCGCTGGGGCGGCCGTTCGGCCACCGCCTCCAACCGCTCCAGGGTGAGGGCCCGGTGGGAGCCGCGCTTGGTGGCGGCCACGGCGTGGATCTCGTCGATGATCACCGCCTCGACGCCGACGAGGGTCTCCCGGGCCCGGGAGGTGAGCATCAGGTAGAGCGACTCGGGGGTGGTGATGAGGATGTCGGGCGGGTGGCGGACCAGCACTCGCCGTTCCTCCGGCGACGTGTCGCCGGTGCGGAGAGCGACGGTGGGCTCCCGGCCGGCGACGGCGGCATGCTCGGGGCCCATGCGCTCGGCGGCCAGGCGGATACCCCGCAGGGGACTGCGCAGGTTCTTGTCGACGTCGACGGCCAGGGCCCGCAGGGGCGAGACGTAGACGATGCGGGTGCGCTCCACCTCCTTGCCCTTGGCGTCGACCTCCTGGGGGCGGGCCAGGAGCCGGTCGATGCCCCACAGGAAGGCGGTGAGGGTCTTGCCCGATCCGGTGGGGGCCAGGATCAGGGTGTGGTCGCCGGCGGCGATGGCCGGCCAGCCCTGGGCCTGGGCGTCGGTCGGGGCCCCGAAGGCGGTGCGGAACCACTCCCGGACCGGCGCGCTGAACGGCGCCAGCGAGGTGGAGGGGTCGTCGGCAGGGGGCAGAGCGGTGATCCGGTGAGCGTACGGCCCATGGGTGACAGCGAGGCCGAAGACGCATGTCCTCGGCCCCTCGGGGCGACAGGTTCCCGAGGGGCCGAGGGGGAGGGATTCAGGGGGAGACTGGTGATGGCCTCCCCCCAGGCCAAGGGATCACACCGGCCGTTGCGCCGACTGCGCGGCCACCCCTCGTCGATGAGGTGTTTCAAGGATCACGGGCGTCGGGGCGTTGTCGCGCGTGCGATCGATGAGTGTGGCGGTCGGCGGCGGTTCGCGCAGGGGCCGCCAGATCGATGTGCGATCTCTTCGGCGCCCTTCAACAGGGGACATGTTCGAGGGGATCAGGAGGAGATCCATGCGTTCACGAATGAAGCCGGTACTTGCTCTGGCAGTCGCGCTGGCGAGCATCGTCGTCGTGGCAGAACCGGCGTCGGCCACCACGTACCCGGTGACGGCCGACCTGGAGTACGGCCGTCGGACGATCGTCACGAACGGCTTCGGGACGCTCGTGGCCGACACACCCGGAAACCCCGTGCCGGGTTGCCCCGGCGCCAGGACGCTGACGGCCGAGTTCGACGACGTGGCCGACGAGGTCCGCGACCTCACCATCAGCATCAAGGATCCGTTCATCACGCCCCTCTTCGGGACCTACCACCAGTTGGAGACCACGAGCCTCGACAGAACGGACGGGACGTGGGACCCATCGACGGGGGAGTGGAGCGGGGCGAGAGAGATGTTCAGCTTCCAGATCCGGAGCTTCGACCGGAACGGGTGCGTGGAGGGTGCGGTCGAGTGCGAGGGCAGCGTGACGATGGAGCTCAGCGGGACGACCTTGTTCCAGCACGCCGGGGGCCCGGTGGAGGGCCCGATCCCCGGGCCGACCGGCCCGGTGTGGGTGCAAGCCGCCAGCGATGGAACCTTCACGCTGGGCACGTGCAGCCTTCCTCTGTGGTTCATCATCCTGGACAGCTCCACCATGACGCTGGGGGCGAACCCGACCGTTCCCGCGCACGCCGGGGATCCGGGCGCCGAGTTCAGATGACGTGAGCGAGATCGGGGCCGGTCCGACGGGGCCGGCACCGATCGCATGGTTCAGGGCCGGGGCGGCGGGTCGACCCAGAGGTCGCCTTCCATGGAGGGGTGGATGTCACAGACGAACTGGTGGTAGCCGGGCGTGGTGGCCGGATACTCCAGGGTCTGCTGCTTCGGGCCCCGCTCCAGGGGGGTCTCGGCCTTCCCCGACGGGCCGGAGATGGCCAGGTTGTGGTCGACGGACGAGTCCCGCAGGTCGACGGTGAAGGTCACGTCCGTCCCCGCCGCCACCCGCAGGCACTCGGTGTTCCAGGCCAGGTTCTCGGCCACCAGCGTGTACCGATCGCCCTCGATGCGGGTGCAGTCGGCCGGGGCCGACGTGGGCGCCTCGTCCCCGCCGCAGCCGGCGAAGGCGGCGACGAGGACGGCGAGGGGCAGCACGGGGCGGAGCAGGCGGCGCACGAGGGATGACGGTACCGAGCGGCCGGGGGCCAGAGCGGGTCGGACGGCGGAGGTCACACCCAAGGGGTCGGGGCGCGGAGGGCCGGGGTTCCCGACCACCGGGAGTCCGGCCCGGTTTCGTCCGCCCCGTCGCCCGGGCCGGGCCGGTAGGCTGCCGCCGTGGCTCCGTACCAAGCGCCTGAGTACCACCCCGCCTTCGAGGAGTACTGCGAGGCGATCTTCGAGCTGAACGAGGACGACGTCAGCGTCATCCAGGCTCGCATCGCCGAGCGCCTCGAGGTGTCTCGGCCCGCGGTGTCGGAGATGATCCGCAAGCTGGAGTCCGAGGGCCTGGTCGACGTGGACGGGCGCATCACCCTCACCGTCGACGGGCTGCGTCTGGCCGAGTCGGTCGTCCGTCGCCACCGCCTGGCCGAGCGCTTCCTCACCGATGTGCTGGGCCTGTCGTGGGCCGAGGCCCACAAGGAGGCGGGCAAGTGGGAGCACGTCATCTCCCCCAACGTGGAGACGGCCATGGACCGCCTCCTCGGCGCTCCCACCACCTGTCCTCACGGCAACCCCATCCCCGGGGCCGACTACCACGCCCCCGATGCCCATCCCCTCGGCGGTCTCGACGTCGGGTCGACCTTCGTGGTGAGCCGCATCCCCGAGGAGCTGGAGTTCACCCCCGGGATGCTGGAGTTCCTGGAGCAGGCCGACCTGCTTCCCGGGCGGGCCGGTGTCATCACCGCGGCGTCGCCCGACGGCACCACCACCGTCGAGGTGAGTGGGGCCCACGTGGGCATCGGCGCCTTCGCCGCCGCCCGCATCCTCGTCACCGTCGACTGACGACGGCGCTCCGGCCGCTCGCCGCCGGGCCCGCCAGGTGCAAGAGTCTCGCCCCATGACGACACAGGGGGCTGGCCGCTACGAGGCCGACATCCGGTGGACCACCCACGGGGTGGCCCACATCCGGGCGAACGACTGGGGGAGCCTCGGCTTCGGGCAGGGCTGGGCCCTGGCCCGCGACCACCTCCCCACCCTCGCCGACCAGATCGTGAAGGTGCGCAGCGAGCGGGCCCGCTTCCACGGCGCCGGGGTCGAGGGGGCCCACGTGGCCAGCGACATGGGCTACCTGGCCCTGGGCGTGATGGACCGGGCCGCCGCCCTGCGGGAGGCCCAGTCCGACGAGGCCCGGGCCATGATCTCGGGCTACGTCGTCGGGTACAACGCCCGGCTGGCCGAGGCGGTGGCCGACGACGCCCTGCCCGCCTGGTGTGCCGGGGCCGAGTGGATCCGTCCCATCGACGAGCTCGATCTCTACGCCTACCTGGGCGACATGGCCCTCATGGGCAGCGGCCGCAACCTGGCCGGCCTCGTCGGCCGGGCCGAGGCGCCGGGGCCGGACGGCCCGATGCCGCCGTCGCCCATCACGAGCATGGGTGGCGGTGCCCCTCCGGGGGCCAGCAATGGGTGGGCCTTCGGCGGCGATGCCACCCGGTCGGGCCATGGCCTGGTCATGGCCAACCCCCACTTCCCGTGGGACGGCGAGGCCCGCTTCTGGGAGTGCCACCTCACCATCCCGGGCGAGCTGGACGTCTACGGCGTGGCCCTGCTCGGCACCCCGGGCGTGCAGATGGGGTTCAACGCCGATGTCGCCTGGTCCCACACCTTCTCCAAGGGCCACCGCTTCACCATGGCCCGCCTCGACCTGGTGCCCGGGCGGCCGACGGCCTACAAGCACGGTGTCGACGAGCGGGAGATGGAGCCCGCCACCTATGCGGTGGACGTGCGGGGCGACGATGGGGAGCTGACCCGGGTGGTGCGCACCCTGTGGCGCACCCACCACGGCCCCATGGTGAACCTGCCCCTGCTGGGCTGGGGCATGGACCTGGGCTTCACCTACCGGGACGCCAACCTCGACAACACGTCGGTGATCGAGCAGTTCCTACGCATGGACCGGGCCCGTTCGATGGACGAGCTCCAGCAGGCCTTCGCCGAGGTGAAAGGCCTGCCGTGGGTCAACACCCTGGCCGCCGACCGCACCGGCCGGTGCTGGTACATCGACGCCTCGGCCACGCCCAACCTGTCGCCCGAGGCCGAGGACCGCTACCGGGAGCGGGTGAAGACCGACATGATCGCCGCCCTCATGCTGGAGAACCGGGTGGCCATGCTCGACGGCAGCAACCCGGGCGACGACTGGCTGGAGGAGGACGGGGCCCGCAGCCCGGGCCTGATCCCCTACGACCGGCTCCCCCAGATGGAGCGGCGGGACGTGGTGGTCAACGCCAACGACTCCCACTGGCTGACCCACCCCGACCAGGTGCTGGAGGGCTACTCGCCGCTCCACGGGTTCGAGCGCACGCCGCGCTCCTTGCGCACCCGCCAGAACCTGAAGACGGCGGCGACCCTGGCCGCCACCGGCGAGGTGACGGTCGAGACCGTGTGCGAGGCACTGTTCGGCAACGAGAGCCTCAGCGCCGAGCTGCTGTGCGACGCCGTGGTGGCTCGAGGCCGGGCGGCCGGCAAGGTCGAGTCGGAGGGCCAGCAGGTCGACGTGGCCGCCGCGGCCGAGGTGCTGGCGGCCTGGGACGGTCGCTTCGACCTGGACTCCCGGGGCGCGGCCCTGTGGCGGGAGGTCGTAGCCGGCTTCGCGGCCGGTGAGCTGCTCGACGCCGGGCCGCTGTTCGGGGTGGCCTGGGACGCCGAGGATCCGGTGGCCACGCCGCACTCGCTGGCCGCCGCCCCCGGGGACGGCCCCGATCCCGCTGTGGGCGCCCTGGCCCGGGCCGTGGTGGCCCTGGAGCGGGCCGGGGTGGCCATCGATGCTCCCTTGGGCGACGTCCAGTGGGCCCAGCGGGGCGAGCACCGGGTGCCGGTGCACGGCGGGGGCGAGGTGGAAGGGATCTGCAACGTCCTCGCTCCCCTCGGCGCCCTGGCCGGCACGTCGTTGGAGCCGGGGCCGCCGCCCCTGGAGATGCAGTCCGGTCGCACCGAGCGCACCGGCCTCACCGCGGGGGGCTACCGCTGCACCTACGGCACCAGCTTCGTGATGGTGGTGGAGCTGACCGACGAGGGGCCGCAGGGCCAGGGGCTGCTGTCCTATGGCCAGAGCGGCGACGCCCGCTCACCCCACCACGTGGACGGCACCGAGGCCTACGCGGCCAAGGCCACCCGTCCGCTCCTCTTCACCGACACCGACGTGGAGGCCGACACCAAGGAGCGCCGCACCGTCAGCGGCTGAGAGGGCGAGCCGTCACGCGGCGATGAGCCGGGCCGGGACGCCTCTCTGCTCGGCTGCCTCCAGGAGCAGGGGGTTCTCGTCGGCAACGGCCGTCGCCGAGCAGCACCCGCAACAGCAGGTGATCATCGACCAGGACGTCACCAGCGCTCACGCCAGCTCGGGCTCGTCCACGATCACGTCGTCCACGAGACGGGCATACCCACCGGCGTCGTCGATCACCTCATGCAGGAGGGCGCGTAGACCTCCACGGCCCGCGGGCAGGACGAGCAGGGCATCACCGAGGTCGGCCACCTCGACCGAGCCCCCTTCTGTCATCTCCCAACGGTGTCGAGCGGCGGCCGGAAGCGCCATCTGGCCCCGCTCCGAGACCCTGAACTCGGCGATGCTCATCGTCGTCTCCTGGCTACAAGGTGAATCGACAGATCGCATTGTAACGCTGAGCGGGACCCCGAGCGCCAGGGCTCCCTCCGTCAGGAGGCGTCAGGGCAGGGTGAGCCAGGTGTGGATCTGAGACCGGAGGCGGTCGATGTTGGTGCCCTTGGCCGCGCTCACCCACAGCACCTCGCCCGGGGCCAGGCCGCAGCCCTCGGCCAGCTCCCGCTTGCGCTTGTCCCGGGTGGAGGACTTCACCTTGTCGTGCTTGGTCGCCACCACCGTCCACGGCCGGTCGTGGTGGTCGAGCCACTCCAGCATCTGCACGTCGAGCTTGGTCGGCCCGATCTCCCCGTCGACGAGCACGAGGATGGTCACCAGCTCCTCCCGCCCCAGCAGGTAGCCCTCGATCATCTTCTGCCAGCCGGCCCGCATGTTCTTGGGCGCCTGGGCGTAGCCGTAGCCGGGGCAGTCGACCACGGTGGCGCCGTCGCCGTAGGCAAAGCAGTTGAGGAGACGGGTCCGCCCTGGCGTCTTGGACACGTGGGCCAGCCGGGTGCGGTTGGCCACGGCGTTGAGCAGCGACGACTTGCCCACGTTGGAACGGCCCACCACGGCCACCTCGGCCCGGGTGGGCGGCAAGCGGTCGAGCCGGTCGGCCGAGGTGACGAACTGGAGGTCGAGGGGGCCGGGCATCGCCCGCCAGTGTGGCGCGAAGTCGGTTGCCGGCACCGCCTCCGGGCGGCCAGGCTGCGTCCGTGGGCGACTTGGCAGAGCAGACCGCGGTCGAGGCGCAGGGGGACGGGCACTACCGGGCCACCCTGTCGCGTGATTGGGAGATCTGGGGGCCGATGGGTGGCTACGTCGCCGCCGTCGCCCTGCGGGCGGCCGGGGCGGCCACGCCCCACGCCCACCCGGCCGCCTTCTCCTGCCACTACCTGGGCGTGGCCGGCTTCGCTCCTGTCGACATCCTCGTCGAGCCCCGGAAGGAGGGGCGGGCCGCCTGCTCGCATCGGGTGTCGATCACCCAGGAGGGTCGGCCCATCCTCGATGCCATGGTGTGGAGCACGGCCGACGGCGAGGGCCTGGAGCACGACGAGTCGGTGCCCCTCGACCTGCCCGGCCCCGACGAGTTGCCCCACATCCAGGAGCTGCTCCCCGACGACGCCGAGCCGCCCTTCCCGTTCTGGGAGAACTTCGACGCCAAGCCCATCGCCTTCGAGGCGGAGTGGCCGCCCGACGGCCCCCGCCCGGCCGCGTGGCAGGAGTGGCTGAAGTTCCTGCCCACCGCCACGTGGGACGACGAGTGGATCGACGCCGCCCGCTCGGTGATCCTCGTCGACCTGCCGAGCTGGCCGGCGGCCCACCGCCCCCACGCCTGGAAGCAGGAGCCGTGGATCGCCCCCACCCTCGACCTCAACGTGGCCTTCCACCGGCCCACCTGTGGCGAGGAGTGGCTGCTGTGCGACGGCACCGCCCCCGTGTCGACAGGTGGCCTCTTCGGGTGGACGGCCCGAGTGTGGAGCGCCGACCGGCGCCTCATGGCCTCGGGCGGGGGCCAGTGCCTCTACCGACGCATGCGCACCCCCTGAGCCCGCGTCAGGCCAGGGCGAAGCCCCGGTAACCGTCGGCGGTGATGTCGGCCACCATGGTGGCGTAGCCGGGGAACCCGGGGAGGGGCATGAACACCCGGGTCTTCCCGGGGACGTTGGCCCCCAGGTACCACGAGTTGCAGGTGGGGAAGACGGTGAGGCCGGCGATGGCGTTGACGTAGTCGACCCACTGCTCCTGGGCCTCGGCGTCGGCCTCGATGGTGGTGCGGCCCGCCTCGTCCAGGTGGGCCACGGTGTCGGAGATCCAGTCGACGTGGTGCTCGATGGAGACGACCATGTTGGTGAGCACCGACGGGCTGCCCGGTCCGGTCACGGTGAACAGGTTGGGGAAGCCGTGCGTCATGAGCCCCAGGTAGGTGCGGGGACCGGCCTCCCAGGCATCCCGCAGGGCCAGCCCCTCTCGGCCCCGGACGTCGATGCGGGACAGAGCCCCGGTCATGGCATCGAAGCCGGTGGCCAGGATGATGACGTCGAGGTCGTAGTTCTCCCCCGTCGTCCGGACGCCGGTGGGGGTGATCGTCTCGATGGGTGTCTCCCGCAGGTCGACGAGCGAGACGTGGGGCAGGTTGAAGGTCTCGTAGTACCCCGAGTCGAGGCACATGCGCTTGCAGCCGATCATCTGGGTCGGGGCCAGGCGGGCGGCCACATCGGGATCGTCGACGACCTCGGCGATCTTCTCCCGGACGAACTCGGCCGCCGTGTCGTTGGCCTTGGGGTCGACCATCAGGTCGGTGAAGGCACCGAGGAAGGCCAAGCCGGCGTCCCAGAGGTCTTCGTAGACGACGCGCCGCTCCTCGTCGGAGACGTCGAAGGCCCCGACGGTCGGGTCGGGCAGGCGCGCCCCGAACGCCGCCCCCTTCAGCCGGTTGGCGGCCCGGAAGGAGGCGTAGTCGTCCTTCACCTCGTCCACCCGGGTCGGGTCCAGGGGGCGGTTGCCGGCCGGGATCGAGAAGTTGGGGGTGCGCTGGAACACCGTGAGCTGGGCCGCCTGAGCCGCGATGAGGGGGATCGCCTGGATGGCCGACGAACCGGTGCCGATCACCCCGACCCGCTTCCCCGTGAAGTCGACCCCGTCGTGGGGCCAGCGACCGGTGAGGTAGGTGGGTCCGGCGAAGGTGTCCTTGCCGGGGATCTCGGGCTCGAGGGGCACGGAGAGGCAGCCCGTGGCCATCACGACGAAGCGGGCGTCGTAGGTGTCGCCGGCGTCGGTCTCGACCGTCCACCGCTCCCGCTCGTCGTCCCAGTGGGCGGAGACGACCCGGGTACCGAAGCGGAAGTGGCGCCGCAGGTCGAAGCGGTCGGCCACGTGCTCGAGGTAGCGGAGGATCTCGGGCTGGGTGGCGTAGCGCTCGCTCCACTCCCACTCCTGCTGGAGCTCGTCGTCGAAGGAGTAGGAGTACTCGAGGCTCTCGATGTCGCAGCGGGCGCCGGGGTAGCGGTTCCAGTACCAGGTGCCGCCCACGCCGTCGCCGGCCTCGATGCCCTGCACGTCGAGGCCCAGGCCCCGGGCCCGGTGCACCATGTAGAGCCCGGCGAAGCCGGCGCCGACGACGACCATGTCCACGGGGCGAGGGCTGGCTTCGGGCATCGAAATTGACCTCCTGGTCAAGACGGTACCCGGAGACCGTAGGGTGTGAGACACCCACCACGCGGACCCGGAGGAACGCCGTGACCGACCTCGCTCCGCCCGAGCTCACCCTGGGCGATCCCGCCTTCTGGCGCCGGCCGCTGGCCGAGCGCATGGCCGACTTCGCCACCCTCCGGTCCCGGGAGCGGCTCACCCGGGCCGCGGCGGTGAGCGCCCTCACGGGGGAGGACGTCCCCTTCCTGGCCGTCACCCACCACGAGGACGTGCTGGAGATCAGCCGCCACCCCCTGACCTACTGCTCGGGCCGGGGCTCGACCGCGGTCGAGGACATGCCCATCGAGGCGGCCGAGCTGTTCGCCTCGTTCATCGTGATGGACGACCCGAAGCACGCCCGGCAGCGGGGCATCGTGGCCCGGTCGTTCACGCCCCGCCGCCTCCAGGGGGTGATCGATTCGGTGGAGACGATCTGCGCCGAGCTGATCGACGAGATCTGCGAGCGGGGCGAGGCCGACCTGGTGCAGGCCATCTCGGCCCCGTTCCCGCTCCTGGTGATCTGCGACATGATGGGCATCCCCCGCAGCGAGTTCCAGACCGTGCTCGATGCCACCAACGTCATCCTCGGCGGCGGCGACCCCGAGTTCGTCGACCCCGACGATCCCTTCGGGGCCATCCTCGGCGCCGGCCTCACCCTCAGCGGCCTGATGGCCGAGCTGGCCGAGTTCCGCCGGTCCCACCCCACCGACGACCTGACGTCGGACCTGGTCAACGCGGACGTGGGGGAGGACGTGCTGGCGCCGAGCGAGCTGGGGTCGTTCTTCATCCTCCTGGCCGTGGCCGGCAACGACACGACGCGCACGGCGACCAGCCTGGGCATGGATCTCCTGGGCCAGTACCCCGAGCAGCGCCGCATCTGGCAGGACGACCTCGACGGCGTGACCCCGTCGGCCGTGGAGGAGATCGTGCGCATGGCCTCGCCGGTGACGTTCATGCGCCGCACCGTCACCGAGCCCGTCACCTTGTCGGGCCACGACCTGGACGAGGGCGAGAAGCTGATCCTCTTCTACGGCGCCGCCAACCGCGACCCGGCCGTGTTCTCCGACCCGGAGACCTTCGACGTGCGCCGCGACCCCAACCCCCACGTGGGCTTCGGCGGCCCCGGCCCCCACTTCTGCCTGGGCGCCCACCTGGCCCGTCGGGAGCTGGCCATCGCCTTCCGCCAGCTCCTCACCCGGCTGCCCGACATCGAGCCGGTCGGCCCGCCGGAGTACCTCGACCCCCTGGGCATCCCCCTCGTGGGCGGGGTCAAGCGCCTCCCCATCCGGTTCACGCCCCGGCCCCGCGCCGCCTGATCGGTTCCAGAGCGGCCACGTAGTCGGTGAGGCGGGCGGCCAGCTCGATCCCCAGTTCCTGGTCGCCCAGGTCGGGGTCGGTCCAGGTCTCCGACACCCGACACCAGTCGTCCCGTGAGCCCAGGAAGGCGCCGGCCACCGGGGCGTCGCCCAACTCGGCCCGCCACGTGGCCTCGGCGGCCACGAGGAGGGCGAGAGCGGCTTCGTTCTCGGCCGGGTTCTTGTTCTCGGCGTGGAACCCCACCTCGACGGCCAGCATCTCGGCCCCGGGCACGTCCTTGGCCCCGACGACCTGGGCCTCGTAGTGCTCCCGGGCCGGGGCCTCGGAACCGAACCACACCTTCACCCCCCAGCGATGCCAGCGGTGATGCATCGGGCCGAGCTCGGGCGGCACCATCCCGCTCACCGCATCGGCCACCACCTCGAAGAGCTCCACGCCCCCAGCATGCACCGACGATCGCTCCCCGTTCGGGCCAGACTGACGGGATGGGCATGCCGACTGCCGTCGACTTCTACGTCCGCCGACCCCACCCGCCGCCCTAGCGGGCGGCAGTCGGCGGCTCTTCGGGCCAAGATGATGCCGTGACCAGGCCGACCGCCGTCGATTTCCACTTTGACATCATGTGCCCGTACGCGTACCAGACATCGCTCTGGATGCGGGAGGTGCGGGACCGGGTCGGGGTGGAGGTGGGCTGGCGCTTCTTCTCCCTGGAGGAGATCAACCGGGCCGAGGGCAAGAAGCACCCGTGGGAGCGGGAGTGGTCCTACGGCTAGTCGATGATGCGGGTCGGGGCCCGCCTCCGCCGGGACGATCCCGCCCTCCTCGATGAGTGGTACCTGCGGGCCGGCACTGCCCTCCACGTCGACGGGCGCAAGCCCCACCGTCCCGAGGTGGCCCGCGCCCTCCTGGAGGACATGGGCCTCGATCCCGGCCTGGTCGACGAGGCCATCGCCGACGAGACGACCACCGATGAGGTGCGGGCCGAGCACGAGGCCGCGGTGGCCGGCGGGGGGTGGGGCGTTCCCATCCTCCACTTCTCCGACGACGACACCGGGCGGTTCGGGCCCGTGGTGGTCGACCCGCCCACGGGCGAGGCCGCCGTCCGCCTGTGGGACCTGGTGTGCGGGTGGCGGGAGTTCCCCCACCTCTACGAGGTGCAACGGCCCAAGCGGCCGGCCGACATCGCCCTCATCGCCGAGCGCGTCCGCCCCTACCTGGAGGCGCGCGACTGGATCACCATCCAGAAGGAGACCCCATGAGCACCAGCGTTCCGCAGGGCCGCACCGTCGAGGCCCTGGCCGAGGAGCTCGCCGTCCTCGACACCCTGCTCGCCGATCTCCCCGCCGACGACTGGGACCGGCCGACGCCCTGCCCGGGATGGGACGTGCGGGCCAACGTGGCCCACATCATCGGCACCGAGTGGATGATGGCGGGCCGGCCCGCACCCGAGGTGCCCGTCGACCGTGACGCCCTCCCCCACGTCCGCAACGACATCGGGGCCTTCAACGAGGCCTGGGTGCTGGCCCACGCCGGCACCGACCCGGCCGAGCTGCTGGCCATGCTGCGGGAGATCGTTCCGGGCCGCCTGGCCGCCCTGCGGGCCATGTCGCCCGAGGAGTGGGAGAAGGAGAGCTTCACCCCGGCCGGGCCCGACGCCTACGGCCGCTTCATCCGCATCCGGGTGTTCGACTGCTGGATGCACGAGCAGGACATCCGCGACGCCGTGGGCCGGCCGGGCCACACCGCCGGCCTCCCGGTGGAGGTGGCCATCGACGAGATGGCGGCGGCCATGGGCTTCGCCGTGGGCAAGCGGGCGGGGGCGCCCGACGGCTCGTCGGTCACCTTCGACCTCATCGACCTCGACCGTCGCATCCACGTGGTCGTGGACGGGCGGGCCGCCGTGGTCGACGCCCTCGACGGGCCGGCCACCGTCACCCTGCGCCTGGGCACCCACGCCTTCTCCCGCCTGGCCGGGGGGCGGGCCACCCTGGCCGAGCTGGACGACCCCATCGAGATCGACGGCGACGCTGCCCTGGGCGAGCAGATCCTGACCCGGATGGCCTACACGATCTGACCCCGACCCGCGGTCAGCGGGCCATCTCGACCCGGTGTGCGTGTCATCCCGGTGCTCGTCGAGGGGCCACGGTGCGATGAGATCACGGAGCGCCGCTCGTCTGCCCAGGAACGGAGAAAGGAACCACCATGGAGATCATCAACCTCGGCATCGGCGACGATCTGCCGCCGGTCGATTGGAGCACCGTCGTCGAACGGATCGCCGACGGTTCGCCGCCCGCTCCCGACGCCCACAACGCTCGCACGACGTGGCTCACGACACTGAACGACGACGGGAGCCCGCATGTGACCGCGGTGGGGGCCCTTTGGCTCGACGGCACCTTCTGGTTCCAGACCGGTGCCGGCACGAAGAAGCATCACAACGTCGAGCGCGACCGGCGCTGCTCGATCGCGGTGTCGGTCCGTGACGCCGACATCGTCGTCGACGGCCACGCCTCCCGGGTGACGGACCCCGCCGACGTGGCGCGGGCGGCCCAGGGTTGGGCGGACGGCGGATGGCCGGCCGAACCCGATGCCAACGGAACAGGAATCACCGCACCCTTCAACGCGCCGGCGCAGGGCCCACCGCCGTGGCACGTGTACCGCATCGAGCCCCGCTCTGCGACCGTGGTGCTAGGAGTCGAACCCGGCGGGCTCACGCGCTTCAGGTTCTGATCGGCGCGGCGGAACCTCGCTGGGGCGTCCGCTTGTAGACCTTGCCCACCGCCTCTGGGGTGTGGGCGATGGCGAGCGACCGCCCCAGCCGTCGACGTCAGGTCGTGGTGCGGGCGAAGTCGCCGAGGGTCTCGGCCAGCCACTCGGCCTCGTCGGCGATGGCCTCGTCGTAGAACCGGGCGCAGCGGGCCCAGTGCACGAACGACGCCAAGTGCTTGAGAGCCAGCACCAGCCGGATGGCCTCGTCCGGGGTGAGGATCAAGCGCCCGGTATCAGGCTCGACCTCGACCCCGAGCGGGTAGCCGGCCGGGTCGGGCGCGGCATCGGGGAAGGCGCGAGGGCAGGGGTGA